>CAKMJY010000101.1 GCA_927433595.1 uncultured Acholeplasmatales bacterium
ATATTGTAGGCCACTAAAAGTGGGACCGCTCCCTCACGACTGGCGGCTAAGACTAAATTGCGCGCATCGCTCTCGACATTGCTGTTCCAATCCCCGAACCACGAGCCGATGGCGACATCATTGAAACAGGTAACCATCAAGCCTTAATGGATTTAAATGGATTCTATGCAAATCTTTATCAATCACAGTTTGAAAGAAAGAATCAGTATGCAACCGAATCGTAACGATAAAGACTTATCTAGATTCCCAGTCGTTTTAGGGAAAATCATGAAGAAGTTGCATAGCTTTCCAGACCCAGTATTAGAAAAATATCAATTATCCAGAATCCATGTGCATTACTTGGTGCATCTAGAAGGCTGCCATCAAAAGTTAAATGCGAAGGGGTTGTCTGATGCCCTTGGTGTCGATAAAGCCAACACAAGTAGAGCACTTCAAGATTTAATCAATCAAGGTTATGTCACAAAAGACTCAAGTGATGACATTCAAAATGTCTTAGCTTTAACCGCCAAAGGTAAGGTAGTTGCACAAGAATTAAAAGCACAAAACAAATTAGAAATGATGAGATTATTATCGGTTTTAAGCGACGAAGAACGCGAGTCTTTAAAATCCATTTTGACCAAAATTTCCGAACAAATATAACAAAAAAGGGTGTCCATGATGGGTGAACAGCCTCTTGTCAAGTAGACACGGTAAATAAAATAAATAGTTAGATAGCCATATACCTATATTCTAAAGGTGTATGGCTTTTTAATTTGCGTTGAATTCTTGTTTCATTATAGAATCGTATATAATTATTAATCGCTTTTATAAGTTTCTCTGATGAATCAAATGTATCCAAATAGTACATTTCAGATTTGATGATACCCCATAAATTTTCAATTGGTCCATTATCTATACACTTGCCTACTCTAGACATGCTTTGTACCATATTGTGTTTATCTAATAGTTGTTTAAAAGATCTACTCGTGTATTGATATCCCCTGTCACTATGAAACATTGGTTGAGCACCAGGATTGATTTTTACTGCCTTATTAAAGGTTGTAATAACGAGATGATTATCATTTCTATTGTGTATATGATAAGAAACTACACTCTTATCATATAAGTCTAATATCGCACATAAATAGAGTTTCTGACCTGCATAGCCATATTTGAATTCTGTGATATCACTTAACCATTTCTCATTTGGACTAGATGTACTAAATTCTCTATTCAATTTGTTTTCACCAACTTGTTCAGGCTTAGTTCTAACGAAACCTGGGCGTTTACGACGGATGATTGATTTTAAGTTATAAGCACGCATTAGACGATAGATATAGTTATCTGAATGATTTGAGCCAGTATACAAGTTAATGTTATCTCTAATACGTCTATAACCATATTTCTTATTAAAATGGGTATAGTAGGTTTGTATGGCTTCTAGGGTTTCCTCATTCTTTATTTCATAGTCAGGTTTGATTCTTTTTGACCATTTATAATACGCTGATCTTGTTACCGATAGGAGCTCACAGAGCCATTTAATCTCATAAACATCTTTAAAATAACTGATTATTTCATAAGTCTCTTGGTTTCTAACTTTGTTAAGTGGGCTTTTGTCTCCAATTCTTGTTTTTTTTTGAAGACTTCCTTCGCTGCCTCACTCAAATACAGTTCTTTCTTAAGCCTTTCATTTTCGCGCCTTAATTGTTCAAGTTCAGATAATTCCTCTTGTTGTTTTTTTATACCACGCTTATCGTGAACCCCTTCAACACCAAAAGCTTGATACTTCTTGTACCAAGTGTATACCTGTTGATAACTGACATTGAATTTTATAGAAGTGCCATGATAATTTAGCTCATGCTTAATTAAGTATTGAATAATTTCAATTCTTTCTGCTAAAGTTGTTTTTCTCGCCATAATATTCACACCACCTGATCCACGATGCGTGGTTTTAATATTATTATACCCTAATACCCAACGAGCTATTATTGAATGATTATGAATGCCATACTTAGTTGCTAAATCGCTATAACTTCCCTCACCTTTTCTATAGGCAGCTATTATTTCTTTTTTAAAAGAATCTGAATAACCTTTATGTTGGCTTTGCATCTTTAAGGCTTCCTGCCCAAAATTACTATATTTAAAAATCAGCACCTCTATCGCGCTTTTGCTTACACCGAACTGACTAGCTAAACCTCTATAAGTCCCCTTTCCCTTATCATACAGTTCACAGATTTTAAGCTTCTCTTCATAACTTAATCGTTTGTTTTTTCTCAAAATAAAATACCTCCAAGTATTAACAGTAATAATATATTTTTCTTTATATTATTTCCTGTGTCTACTTTAGAGGTATCATATCA
>CAKMJY010000102.1 GCA_927433595.1 uncultured Acholeplasmatales bacterium
TGTGTCAAAATTAACGACTCTACCAATGAAGCTACCCGCTTGGGTTGCTGTAATGGTAGTGATCGGTACGACATTGTCTGTATCAATCAAAATCATGTTTTCAATCTTATAATTTGATAATTGCTTAGATTCAAAATAAACGGCTGGGACTAACCCTTGGATCGTAACTTCATAGCCAATTTGTAGTTCATTGGTCAACGTATAACCTGCATACATGTATACGCCTCTGCCATTTGATTCTAAGAAAATACTGTTACCTACTTTAGATGTTATGACACCTGTGACGGTTACCTTCTTTGCGACATAGTCATCAAAATTGTCTAGTAAATAGCCAATTTCAACTGGTGTGCCTTCTGATGAGTAATCATAGTCAGGGTCGATTTCGCCATAAATTCTTCTACCGGTTAATTGTGTTTCTGCAGATGCAATCGTGAATATGTTGCCGTATTGGGTTGCACCAGCACCACTGCCCCAAGCATATGCTTGTTCGACTAACTCTAAGTTAAGTAATCTAGTGACGCCATCTTTTTTATACCAAACCCATGCTAAATATCTGTCATTGCCGTCAGTTCTTTCGCCTTCAGCTTGTAAGATAATTTCTTCAGCACCATCTAGCGTTTCTCTCACGAAATTCGCTGCTTTGATGCCCCATGGATCATATTTGCTAGTTGCCTCAGGTGCATCTACGCCTAGATATCTAACCGTAAATCTAGTCCCTGTGACTGAATCTCTAAAATTGGTCGTATCCGCATCTGTATGGCTTGTAACTGTAACCGCGCCGATACCATCATTGATAAATGACTTGCCTGCATAAGATACTGATAATCTTAGTTCGTCTGTGTAGTTTGTATCAAATGGTGGGACAACCACGTTAATGGTTCTTTCCACTTCAGTGACCAATCCACTGTTTTGAGCTCTATAAGTGACCTTATAAGTACCCACTTTGTAGAAATTGACTGCTTCTAATGGATTCCCGTTGGCATCTTCTACTTTAAATACATAAAGGAAGCTACCAAATGGAATATCGTTACCTAGATAATCTGTTGCAGCAACACCTTCACGAATATCAAATGTTGGTGGATTGCCTTGAACAGATACATATACAGTAGCCTCTGTAGCACCAGTGATAACCGGTGCTTCAGGGACTCTAACTGCTATTTCTATACGTAATTGAGTGCCGAAATTAACTTTGTCGCCAATTTGATAACCAACATAACGGATGAACTTGCCTACTTCAACGTCGTTTGTTTGGACTTCTCTAAAAATGACTTCAATGTCAACATCTGCAAAAAGTGTTTCAATTTCTGCTTGAGTTTTGCCTGTAAGATCAGTGAGTTCATACTTATCTTCAACCACGGGTGTCGTGGTTTCATTACATGCGCTTAACTGAAATATGGTAATGCTTAGTAGCAAAACAAAGAGAAACTTCTTCAATGTTATGCGCCGCCTAAGTTAGACTCAGTGTAAGCATCTTGTAATGCTGCTGCGATGTTACCATCGCCAATCATGATACGTTCAAGCGCTAGACCAACTTGTGTTCTCGCTCTTGAAGAACCGATGAACGCTGGGTCATAGAACATATAACCTGATTGAGTATAAGCTGCATTTGCAGACATTGAGATGTATTTTTGGTTTGCTGTTGGGTTAGTTAAGAATGCTTGGTAAGTCGTTGACTCATAAGCACTGGTTCTTACTGGTAAGTAACCTGTTTGCATTGCCCAGTCGATGGTGTTTTCTGTGTTGATTAAGTGTTTCAAGAATAACCATGAAGCAAGTTGTTGTTGTTCAGTACCAGTCTTCATTAATGAAATGTTGGTACCTTGTTGAATCACTGCTTTGTGTTCTGGAGTTGATGCATTGTAAGGTACTGGTGCAACGCCAATTTCAAAGATTGGTTGATTTGTTGTTGGGTCTGTTGCTGGTACGTTATATCTAACACCTGCTGATGAACCAATTGTAACGAATGTTTGTTGGTTAACGAATGGTGTAGATGCATATTGTTGATCCCAGAATTCTGGTAATGTGATCACTGACTTGTTGTCTTTTAAGAATTGCATTGCTGCAGTTGTGTTTGCATTATCTAACCACAAGTATTCACCTTTGAATGTTTGGAAGTTAATTGCGGTATAACCACCATTGAATTGTCTTGTGAATGTGATGAAGGCATTACCTGTTGAGTCATAAGACGCAGGCACGATTAATGCTTTAGCTGCATTAATTTCTGCTTGAGTTGCAGTTGGTTTAGCTGCTAATACTTTGGCTTCTGCAATCGCGTCACCATACGCTTTAAGTTGTGGTGCTGCGGCAATGATATCTTGCCATGTTGTTGGTGCAGATAGACCTAATGCATCATACGCAGTCTTGTTATAAATCATGACTTCAGTTGATTTGTTAAATGGTAATGAGTAATATGTGCCTGCTGCATCATATTGACTATTTTCTTCTAAGTAAGATTCGATGATGTCATTGATGTCATCGTCACCATTTAAGCCCCATTGTGTACTTGAGATATAAGGGTTTAAGTTAAGGACTGCTTTACCATTTAGGTATTCAGCTACATGGTCAGGATACGCTTGTACTAAGTTTGGCATAGCATCAGCTGTAATCGCGTTGATCATGTTTGTCTTTAATGTATCGTAGTTACCAACACCAGCTGGAATCACAACTGTGACATTTGGATAGATTTCTTTGAATGAATCCGCATATTTTTGTAATAATGCTTGGTTCGCTTCACCCATCGCATGCCAAATGGTAATTTCAATTGGTTCAGAGGTTAATGTTAATGGTACTGGGCTTGCTGCAACAGTTAATACAACTGTAACGTTTGCTCTAATACCTGCTGAGTTTGTAACTCTTAGTGTGATGTTGTAAGTACCTGGTGTATCAAGGAAATATGTACCAAGAACTTCAATATCTTCAGTGATAACGCCATCGACTGCATCTGTTGCAATAACGCCAGCTTTAGGGTTATAGTCACCAGAACCGATGTAGTAAGTTTGTTGCGCTTGATATCCAGAGATAACTGGAGGTGTCGCGTTAGTTGTGCTATTGACGGTTAAAGTTCTCTTTAAAGTGGCTTCTTCGCCTGCTGAGTCTTTAACTGTGTAAACTAATTCGTATGTACCAGCGAAATCCACATGGGTTTCATCCCATCCGCTTAGTACGATGTCTGCTGTAATATCTTTATCTTCTGGGTCATTCGCTGTTACACCCGCCATTGGGTCAAACGAATCACCTTGATCAATTACTGGATTTAAATCTGTTGCAGTAATTGTTGGTGCTTGGTTTCTTTGTGTCGCACATGCTGATAGCATCACAACGGCAAATACTGCCAAGAATAATGAAGTAAGTCTTTTCATCTTTTTCCTCCTATGAAAAATATATGTTAACAACGCTTGGTTGATTAACCCTTTGTACCACTTCTACCAACACCTCTAATAATGTATTTCTTTAATGAGAAGAAAATGATTAATAGTGGGACGGTTACTAATGCTGTTGCTGCTAATTGGATGTTGTAAACTGGTCTTGCATCTGATCCAACACCGGTAACAAAGCTTGTACTTCTTAAAGCAACTGAGATTAACCAGTATTTTTGAGAAGGGGTAACAAGTTGTGGCCAAATGTAGGCATCCCATGCCCCAATTGCAGATAGAATCATAATCGTTGTGATGGTTGGTCTTGCGATTGGAATCATCACACGTGTTAAATACTTGAAGTCGCCACAACTTGTTACCACTTCTACCAACACCTCTAATAATGTATTTCTTTAATGAGAAGAAAATGATTAATAGTGGGACGGTTACTAATGCTGTTGCTGCTAATTGGATGTTGTAAACTGGTCTTGCATCTGATCCAACACCGGTAAC
>CAKMJY010000103.1 GCA_927433595.1 uncultured Acholeplasmatales bacterium
TAAATATCGAAAATACTGTCATGAGTAAACGTTATTTGAAGCAATTGGTCGATGAAAAGTTTGTTACAGGATGGGATGACCCAAGAATGCCTACCTTATCCGGTATGAGAAGAAGAGGGTATACACCAGAAGCGATTAGAAACTTCATTTTAGGCACAGGACTATCTAGAATCAACACAACCGTCTCAACAGAAATGTTAGAAGCGTTCTTAAGAGATGATTTAGCCAACAATAGTGTTAAGATGATGGGTGTGGTCAATCCACTTAAAGTTACCATTACTAACTACGAAGATGGTAAAGTCGAAGTCATCCAAGTACCGTTTGATCAAAACAAACCTGAACTTGGTGAAAGAACCATCTATTTTTCTAAACATTTATACATTGAACAAGATGACTTTATCGAAGAAAAACCAAATAAAAACTGGAAACGTCTAGCAAAAGACATTGAAGTTAGATTATTCCATGCTTACTTTATCAAATGTACAGATGTGATTAAAGATGAAGCTGGCAAGATCGTTGAGATTTTAGCGACCTATGACGAACAAACTAAATCAGGATCAGGATTCAATGACAGAAAACCAAATGGTACCATCCATTTCGTTTCTGCTGAAAAATCATTAAAAGCGACATTTAACTTGTTTGGACCATTGGTATTCGATGGCGAAGCCTCATTCTTAGAACGTTTAAATAAAGATTCTTGGCAAACGTCAAAAGGCTATATTGAATATGCATTTAGCGAAGCATTGCCTACAAAGGCTTTCCAATTAATGCGTGTTGGTTATTTTAATTTTGATAAAGACTCAAACGTTAATGATATCAAATTAAACAGAATTGTTGAGCTTAAGAGTTCATTCAAATAGTAAAAAGGGGTCACCCCTTTTTCAATTTAAGGAGTAACTATATGCAAATGACATCATTAAACGAACACCAACTAGAAGCCGTCAAAACCATTGATGGCGCAGTAGCGGTGATCGCAGGGGCGGGTAGTGGTAAAACTAGGACCCTAACCTATAGAATTGCCAATATGATTGAACACCATGTCGATGCTAGAAGTATTTTAGCCGTGACATTTACAAATAAAGCAGCCAAAGAAATGAAAGAACGCGTGGTTAGTTTAGTAGGTCCCCAAGGGCTTGCACCAGTCATCTCAACCTTTCACTCTTTTTGTGCGCGCTTCTTAAGAGATGAAATTGATTACCTAGGTGAACCTTATACAAGACATTATCTCATCATGGATGAAGATGATGCCAAACAAGTCATTAGAGATACAGTAAAAGATCTAAACCTAGATCCAAACAGATATTCATCTAATCGATTAAAGGATTATTTTTCAAAAGTAAAAAATGGTCAATACGACCAACTAGATGCAGAAGATGAGAAAGTATTCGTCAAATACAACGAATATCTAAAACAAAATAACGCAGTGGACTTTGATGACCTATTGATATTCACACTTCAAATGCTTAGAAATAACGAGACATTACTGAATTATTACCAAGATCAGTATAAATATATCCTGATTGATGAGTTTCAAGATACCAATATCATTCAGTATGAATTAATTAAGCTGCTCGCGAGTAAGCATAAAAATGTATTCATCGTTGGCGACCCTGATCAAAGCATCTACGGGTTCAGAGGTGCTAACTATGAAAACTACACCTACTTCTTAAATGACTTTAAGCCTAAAGTGATTGTGTTAGATGAGAATTATAGGTCAACCATGCATGTCTTAAATGCAGCAAACAAACTCATCAGCAATAATAGAAACAGAAAAACCATCAAGAACCTTAAGAGTGAACTTGGTGAAGGACCAGTTATCATTAAAGAAATTAGAGAATCAGATAAAGACGAAGCCTATTTCGTTGCGCGTGCGATTGAAATACTTGTTAATGGTGGCATACCTTTTAAAGATATCGCTGTCTTATATAGAAGTAATGCCATAGGTAGAATATTTGAAGAAGCGTTCCTAAAATACAATATTCCCTATGTCATCTATGGTGGCTTATCCTTCTTTGCAAGAAAAGAAATCAAAGATATGCTTTCATATATTAGACTATCATTGTTTTCACATGACAACATTTCACTCAAACGGGTCATCAATACACCTAGACGAAAAATCGGCTCAACGACTGTCTCAAAACTAGAAACATTCGCTCAGATTCATAAGATATCGATGTATGAAGCACTAGATAGACTAAACGTAACCGGACAGACAAAAGATGCATTATTAAGCTTTAAATCCATTATAGAAACCCTTAAAAAGCAAATCGAACAAGTCTATGATTTGACACAGGTAGTAGACCTTGCGTTAGCCGTAACAGGCTACGAAGAGATGTTACGATTAGAGGGTAATGAAGGTAAAGACCGATACGACAATATCATGGAATTAAAGAGTATCTTCTATAATGGGGCAACCGATTATAAAGGATCGAACTTAGAAAAAATAGAACAAATACTAGATGACTTAGCATTAAAAACGGATGTCGATCTAATCGAGGATAATAACTCAGTTAAGGTAGCAACCATTCATCAAGTGAAAGGTTTAGAGTTCAGAGCCGTATTCATGGTTGCGATGGAAGAAAGCATTTTCCCAAGTGATATCATGGGCAGCTTCACTGAAATCGAGGAAGAAAGACGTGTTG
>CAKMJY010000104.1 GCA_927433595.1 uncultured Acholeplasmatales bacterium
CACAATCTATAATGAAATGTATTGTTTATATGTTCCCACACTGGAAAAAGTCTGGAATGGGGAAACATAAAATGGCCAAAAATATGTTTCCGACGTACACGAAACGACAAATTTTCGAGCAATTAGATATACTCCACGCACGTTGAAACTATCACGTTGCTTTCATTAAAATAAACTAGTAAAGACCACGAATTATTCTTTTTGAATAATTTTCGTGATTTTTTAATATGCATATAGATTTTAGTTAAGATATGATAATATTTCATTGTAATAAAAACTATCTATCTATTGAGGATTAATGATTCTTCAAAGAAAGCATGCAAACACCTTGGATAGATTTTTATCGAGTCAGTAAAATATAATGTATTCTGCATCAATCAATCTATCAAACCTGTCACAAAAAGTTAGAAATTTTTACTTATCGTGTCCACTTTATTGACTGTAAAGCAATAGTTATAAAAAAAGAAAGTAGACTTGCATATTATGATGCATTAGATACCGCTCATACCACATTAAACTATTCAAAATTTATTCAATTGATAGCAACATTAGTTTTTGAAACAGAACAATTATGGTTAAAGATAATAAAATAAAGACAAACTTCGTAGGTATATATAACCTCATGACTAAAAAAACAATTATATTATCCTCGTGGTCTTGAAGTGTTTAATAATAAGTGTAAGTTATTTCAATAATAGGTATCCATCACATACAAGTGGTAGATACTTTTTTTTGTATTTTTGGTTGTAGTGGGGATTATAAATGGTTTAAATTTCACGAAGTTAGTGACGACATAGAACTATCTATTTTGAGTACACCTAAAGGTGATCTTACATGATTTAGTTTGAAAGTCAAACTTATTTAGAAACTTGCTTATAAAAAAATGTAAGCGCTATTGACAAACGCTTTCATTGGCATTATAATTGAGTTCGTAATGGATACTGTATCCAAAATACCGTATCCGAAAATAAAGAAAATAGGGAGAAAGAAATGAACAAGATTAAGCATTTTTTACTTGAATCAAAAGTAATGGGGTTGCCTTGGTTAGTATTCATCGTCATTGGTGTTGTACTATATCTAGCAACCATATTAGGAGTCATGCCAACAGGGATGGTTGGGGCATTCGCTGTTATGATTTTCCTAGGTGCCTTATTAGGTTTTATCGGTGATCATACACCAATTATCAAAGATTATTTTGGTGGTGGCCCAATCGTGATTATCTTTGGTGTTGCAGCAATGGTCTATTTTAAATGGATGCCTGCTGAAATGATCAGAAGCATCAACAGTTTTATGACAGCTGGTGCACTTAAAAATGGCACAGCCATTGTTGGATATAAAGCAGGCTTCTTAGATTTCTATATTGCCGCACTGATTACTGGTAGTATCTTAGGTATGAACAAGAAGTTATTAATTAAAGCATCACTTCGTTATTTCCCAGTTGTCATTGGTGCGACATTGGTTGCTTTATTATTAGCAGCAACATTCGGATTTATCATGGGCTTCGGATTCCAAGATGGTTTATTCTTCATTGGTATGCCTATCATGGGTGGCGGTATGGGTGCTGGTGCAGTACCACTATCAACCGTGATGTCAGAAGTACTCAATCAACCAGCAGAAGAAATCTTATCCAAATTAGTCCCTGCACTAGCACTAGCTAATGCGATGGCCATTGTATTTGCAGGTTTATTAGACAAACTAGGTAAAAAAGTACCAAGTTTAACTGGTAACGGTAAATTAATGATGGGCGATCAAGATTTTGATTTCACAGATAATGATGAAAAACTAGACGACCATCCATCACATTTTGGTGTAGGTCTACTAGTCGCATTAACGTTTATGGTATTTGGGACAATCATTGAAAAATATGTACCAGATATTCACTTCTATGCTTGGATGATTATCTCAGTTGGTGTGGTAAAAGCATTAGGTATTTTACCAAGAAAAATCGAACTTGCTGCACAAAAATGGTATCAATTTGTGGCCGCAAACTTCACATTGGCTTTATTAGTTGGTATCGGTATTTCCTATGTTAACTTAGGTCAAATCATCGATTCAATCAGCTTCACATATGTTGTATTAGTATTAGTAACTGTCATTGGTGCTATGGTTGGTGCTGGTGTGGTTGGTCGCTTAATGGGGTTATATCCAATTGAAGCTGCCATCACTGGTGGCTTATGTATGGCCAATATGGGTGGTACAGGTGACGTTGCCGTACTAGGGGCATCTAAACGTATGGAATTAATGCCATTTGCACAAATCTCATCTCGTATTGGTGGGGCATTCATCTTATTATTAACCAGTTTATTATTGATGTTATTCAGTTAAAGAAAGGGGCATATAGTATGTCTACAGTTTATGAAAAAGCGTTAGAAAAACACAAAGAGTGGCAAGGCAAGATTGGCACACATTTAAAGTCACCAATCAATTCCCGTGAAGACTTGAATTTAGCCTACACACCTGGTGTTGCGCAACCTTGTATAGAAATTAATAAAAACAAAGCAGATGTATACAAATATACATGGAAAGGCAACACGGTCGCTGTCATCACAGATGGCACTGCCGTCTTAGGGCTTGGTGATATTGGTCCAGAAGCCAGTTTACCAGTCATGGAAGGCAAATGTGCGTTATTAAAACGTTTTGGCGATGTAGACGGTATTCCAATCGCCCTTGATACGAAAGATCCAAAAGAAATCATCCAAATCTGTAAGGCATTAGCACCAGGTTTTGGCGGTTTCAACTTAGAAGATATTAGTGCGCCTAGATGCGTTGAAATTGAACGTGCATTGATTGAAGCATTAGATATTCCAGTATTTCACGATGATCAACACGGGACTGCGATTGTGGTCACAGCGGGGCTAATCAATGCACTGAAGTTGGTCAACAAAAAGGTCGAAGACATAAGAGTGGTTGTGAGCGGCGCAGGCGCAGCTGGTAGTTCAATCATACGTATGTTGGATAAATTAGGTGTAAAAGACATCTTAGCCTTTAATATCAACGGTATTATTACCAAAGCAGATAACGACAAATACGATTTCTTAACCAAAGAGTTAAGTGAGATTGTCAATAAAGAACAAAAGCGCATGACCTTTAAAGAAGCATTTGTTGGGGCAGATGTATTCATTGGGGTATCAGCACCAAGGATTGTGTCTAAAGACATGGTTAAAAGTATGAATCATGATGCGATTGTCTTTTCAATGGCGAATCCAGAACCAGAAATCAGCTATCAAGATGCGAAAGATGCAGGAGCAAGAGTGGTTGGGACGGGTAGAAGTGATTCACCTAACCAAGTCAATAACGTCTTAGCATTCCCTGGTTTATTCAGAGGGGCACTCGATTGCCGTGCGACTAAGATCAACGAAGAGATGAAACTAGGGGCAGCGATTGGGATTGCGAAACTCATTGAAACACATGAATTAAATGATGAATACGTCATTCCAAGTGCCTTTGATGAGCGTGTCGCCAAAACAGTGGCAGAGGAAGTCATTAAAGCGGCACATCAAACCGGTGTCATTAGGAAATAGATCAACCATTAGGCAATGCACTTTTGCATTGCCTAATGTGTTTCAATCTGTATACATTATCCAATAAACGTGTTAAAATAGAATAAACTAAAGCGTTTATAAGGAGCACCCATATGAAAAGAATCGAAAATACTTCATTGAGAGAAAAAATTGCACTAGAAATTAAAAATGCCATTTTAAGTGGCGAGATAAAAGCAGGTACCATCTTAACTCAAGAAAAGATTGCAGAAGACTTAGGTGTTTCACGTATGCCAGTTAGAGAAGCGTTATTGGCTTTAGAACGTGATAACTTTATCGAGTTTAGTCCAACCAAGAAAGCCGTGGTATTGCCTTTTTCACTAGAAGACATCAAAGAACACTATACGTTAAGAGCCATACTTGAAAGCGAATGTGCAAAGATGGCTGCGATTCAAGATAATGACTACACCACGCTTGTTAAGCTGCATGAAAAAATGCTTTCTTGTAAAGATTACAGTAAATACTTATCCTTGAACCGTCAGTTTCATACTGAAATTCATCAATTATCACATTTAAAGAAAACCGTGAAGTTGGTTGAAAATCTATGGGGGGCAATCCCACCAGTCATCAGACGTGATCATGTCAAGTACTTGGAAAAATCCAATCAAGAACACGATAATCTAGTCAAAGCCATTACCTCTAAAAATGAGGTACATGCGAAAGCGATTATGGAAGCACATATCATGCGCTCCTACCAAGATTTCTTACAAGAAAAATCCACGAAATAAAGGCTACTTAAGCCTTTTTTTGTTTTAGGCAAGGCTTGATGCGTACTATTTATATACAAATATATCGATAACTTAATTTTAAAATCAGCATTATGTGAATTCAAACACAAATGTCATATATAGGTAAAAAACACGCATTTTCGCACGCATGTGTATTTATAAAGTGATATAATGAAGCCACTAAAGAAATGAGGTTTTCTTATGCTCAGATTAGAACATATTAAAAAAGATTATTTGATTGGCGGGAAGCCATTTACAGCCTTACACGATATCTCATTGAGCTTTGATAAAAATGAGTTTGTGGCGATACTAGGGCCATCCGGGTGTGGTAAAACGACACTCCTTAATATCATTGGTGGGCTCGATCAATACACAAAAGGTGACTTAGTCATTGAAAACAAATCCACCAAAAAGTTTGATGACCGTGACTGGGATGCTTATAGAAATAATAAGGTTGGTTTCATCTTTCAAAATTATAATTTGATTAACCACATATCGATTGTTGAAAACGTTGAATTAGGGATGACCTTGGCAGGTAAATCTTTAGAAGAAAGACGAAAGAAAGCAACCGAAGTTTTAAAACGCGTTGGCCTAGAAGACCAGATGTATAAAAGAAGTGCACAGTTATCTGGTGGGCAAAAACAACGGGTTGCGATCGCAAGAGCCCTTGCCAACGACCCTGAAATCATTTTAGCCGATGAACCAACAGGTGCCCTAGATTCTGTTACCTCTGAACAAATCTTAGAACTTATTAGAGAAATATCAAAAGAAACGTTAGTCATCATGGTGACACACAACCAAGAGCTAGCCGATCAATATGCGACACGTACGATTAAGCTACTAGATGGTAGATTACTGTCTGACACGAAAACGGCTTTGCCTAAAGCAGTAGAAGGCATGTATCAACCAGTTAAGACATCGATGTCATACCTACAAGCGATTAAATTATCGTTTAATAACCTAAGAACCAAACTGGCAAGAACCTTAATCACAGCCTTTGCAGGGTCGATTGGGATCATTGGGGTATTGTTAGTCTTAGGGGTTGGCAACGGCTTTAATAAAACCGTCAATGCCCTAGAACGAGAAGCATTGGTATCGATCCCAATCATGATTAACCAATATGCAGTTACCTTTGGACCACCAGATTTTGATGCCCCAGACCCTGTGTCAGATGGGTATGTCAAACCCTATGATTCGAGTATTCCTCAACAAGCATATGCAAATAACTTATCGGATGATTTTATTACCTATATTGAGACGAACTTAAACCCAAGCGATTATACATCGATTGAATATGAGTATGGGGTTCAAACGTTATTACTTCAAACAACAGAAGGCTTATACCGAACAGTCGATAAAAATGGGATTACATTTGGTCAAACCAATAAACCATTCTTAAGTGAATACTTCGATTTAATGGCAGGGTCTACGGTTAATACAAATGGTAATTATGAGATTTATGTGATTCTAAATGATGAGTATGGTGTCGATAAACGCGTATTAGAAGCGTTTAACTTACCAATTGATGGGTCTGTGAGTTATCAAGACTTAATTGGCAAGACCATTAAGTCCCCATACTATGATGACTATTATCTAAAAGATGAAGTCAGTATCCCTGGTAAAACCGTATTCAATGTTAACCCGGATTTATCTAATGCTTACCAATCTGGTATGACACTTGAAATCAAAGCAGTGTTTGCCCCTAAAGCAGATAATGTATTTTCGATTGACGATGGCATTTATCATTTAGATGACTTCAATGAGGTGTTATTAACAAACGCGGTAACATCTGAGATTGGGCTAACACAAGCAGCGGTTAACTATTATGTATTAGACTTTTCTGCACAGGGTCAAAACCTAAGACCTAAAGGTACTAATTTCATATTAGAATCGATGGAAAGACCACTCGTAGAAAGCTTTTTAGGTGTAGACCGTAAACCAGTATCGATTAGCATCTATCCAACTTCATATGAAGCCAAAGAAGGCATC
>CAKMJY010000105.1 GCA_927433595.1 uncultured Acholeplasmatales bacterium
AGAAGAGGCGGTATGCGAATTGAAGTATAGTTTTTTACTTCCCTTGGAAGCCGGAATCGATCGACCTCGGGTATTAGTAGAAACTGCTCGTGCCAATGCTTTTCGTCATGGCTTGACGACCAAGCGTGAACAAGTGCAGACCGCGAGATTCGATGTTCGTTCGGGCTTCGAAATGGTGCACACATAATGAAATTGCTGAAGGACGTTGGAGTTTCCAACGATGCGGATAAGGAAGAATCTCATGAATCCTAAAAACAATCCTGAAGGGATGATTGAACCAGAAATGGCATTCACCGACTTAGAAGGTGACATGCAAGTGGCTGAAGATATGGTTAAATACATCGTTGCTGATGTATTAAAACAAATGCCTGAAGAGATTGATTTCTTCGATCAGTTTGTTGAAAAAGGCTTAAAAGAAAAGCTTGAAAGACTCGTATCATCCAAATTCAATAGAGTCACACACCGTGATGCAATTCAAATCTTAATGGATTCAAAAGTGAAGTTTGAAAACAAACCTGAGTTCGGAAAAGACTTAGCAACCGAACATGAAAAATACCTAACAGAAACACACTTCAAATCACCGGTATTTGTTACCAACTGGCCAAAAGACATCAAAGCATTCTACATGCGTTTAAATGATGATAATGAAACAGTAGCGGCAGTTGATTTACTAGTACCTGGTAGTGGTGAGTTGATTGGTGGGTCTCAAAGAGAAGAACGTTTAGACTATTTAGAAAAACGTATGGCAGAGATGCATGTACCAAAAGCAGACTTAGAATGGTACTTAGATTTAAGACGCTATGGCGGATGTGTCCATAGTGGATTTGGTATGGGCTTTGAACGTTTATTGATGTACCTATCAGGGGTAGAAAATATCCGTGATGTGATTCCATTCCCAAGAACACCAAAACACGCAGAATTCTAATAGTTAGGGGTATACACCTTGCAAGCATCAGGTTCAAGAGAACTCAAATTAAGACAATATATATTAGATGGTAAACTGTGGCAAGTAATCTTATACATTACTTACCCTTTGGCCATCTATAGTCTATTCAATCATTTATATGGATTCATCGATATGATGCTAGTCGCACATATCGGCAACACAGAAATAGCCAGCGTGGCTATTTTTACTGAAATCCAACATATGGTCACTGCATTTGGTGCAGGGATTGCCTCTGGTGGGGCAGTAATTGTAGCAAGACTAATCGGCGCAAACAAAATCGATGAGGCAAAGAAAAATGCCTCATCGGTCTTCTTTTTAGCGGTTTATGTCAGCGCTGCAATCATCCTCATTTTGGTCCCTTTAGCTGAACCATTTCTAAGGCTACTTGGCACGCCAAAAGACGTCATTGAAACCGGTATGGGTTATTTCATAGTACAAATATTCACAACCGGATTTATGACGATTAACAGCGTATTTATTGGTCTTGAGAAAGCAAAAGCGAATACGCGCAAAATCCTCATATTAAATATCATCATCATGACCATCAAATTGATTCTATCTGTCATATTTGTTTATGGGTTTGATTTAGGGATTGTTTGGTTATCGGTAGCAACCATGAGTGCACAGGGGTGTCTAACGCTATTCGCATTCATGATTCTATTTAATAAAAACAATATCTTCAAAATATCATTTGCAGAAATGCGTTTAAAATGGACTTATGTTTGGCCAATCTTGAAGTTATCACTACCGATATTCTTGGGTAAGTTTATCTTCTCAACAGGTAGAGTCATCATCAATGCCATGGCTGCATTCTACGGGACAACCGTGGTTGCTGCATTCTCAGTCGCACAAAAGATTGGTGGCGGTGGGGCACAGCTTGCATTAGTGGTTGAAGAAGCAGTACCAACTGTGATTTCACAAAACCTAGGTGCGGGTAAGATGGATCGTGCTAAAAAAGTATATCCAATTGCCCTTGGGTTTGGATTAACCATGGGCGTATTCACGGTGATATATGGCTTTTTACTAAAAGACTATATTCTACCATTCATTATTCATAAAGACTCATCACCTGAATTTATCGATATGGCCATTAGTCTATTTAGATTTGAGGTTTTCTCAAAATTAACCTCAGCAGCGATTTCAATCAGTTTAGCGATGTTTTACGGCTTTAAGCATACTAAGATCGCGATGGTTGTTAATATTGCACGACTATTCATCTTTAGAATCCCAGTTTTATTCTTATTCCAGCAAGTCTTTAAGTTAGACTATATTGCGATTGGTTACACGATGTTTATTTCCAATACATCCACTGCAGTTTTATCGGTGATATTGGCGATTGTTTTCTATATTAAATTGAAACGAAACCCAACCATGTCAGCCAACTACATTTAAGCGCACTAAACCTGCGCTTTTTCTTCGGATTTTCGCAGTTTTGTTCTAATTTATCACCAAAGCATAAGAATATATCGAATTAAATTGACAATGGGTGTCTATTATATTAAAATATATACACGCTAGAAAGCGCTTTCGATTCTAATAAAGTAAAGGTGACGTAAAAACGGTCATTGTTTTTTTGAATCGATTGAAAAATTTGTATTATTATTATATAATACACTCATGAGGTGAATAGTAAATGATAGTTAGAAATTTATTAACGAATACTACAACAACACTTACCACCATTTTATTTTTTTATCATAGTTAAAAACGAGTACTATAGCCAGGCTATTAGTGCTTTTATTTTTATAGAAAATATAGTGTAAAACACAAGGAGTATATATTATGGAGATTAGATTAGAAGGATTAACAAAGATCTTTACCGATAAGACCGGTAAAGAAACAAGAGCCGTTGACGATCTTAGCATTACCATTCCATCTGGTAAGTTAGTCGGGCTTTTAGGACCATCAGGGTGCGGTAAGTCCACGACCCTTTTTATGATTGCTGGACTTCATAAGCCATCAGGCGGAAAGATTTTCTTTGGTGATGACGACGTTACTAGACTTGCACCAGAAAAAAGAGGGATTGGTTTGGTATTCCAAAACTATGCGTTATACCCTCACATGACAGTTAGACAAAACATCATGTTCCCACTTGAGAACTTAAACATCAGCCAAAAACAAGCGAACAAACTTGTCGAAGAAATGGCTTCTTTAGTTGGTATTAGAGACCAATTAGATAAAAAACCTTCACAATTATCAGGTGGTCAACAACAACGTGTTGCCATTGCAAGAGCATTGGTTAAAAAACCAAGGGTATTACTATTAGACGAACCGCTATCAAACTTAGACGCGAGATTGCGTTTACAAACGAGAGAAGAAATCAAACGTATTCAAAGAGAAACTGGTATTACAACTATTTTCGTTACCCATGACCAAGAAGAAGCGATGTCAATCTCTGACTCAATGGTTGTCTTAAACTTTGGTGTTGAACAACAAATGGATGCGCCACAAGTCATGTATACCAATCCAAAGAACTTGTTTGTTGCTAAGTTCTTAGGTAACCCACCAATCAATACATTTGAAGGCAAAGTGGTTAACGGTAAAGTTACTATCGGCGATGGATTAGTCATTGGTGAGGCAAAAGTAGCTGACGGTACCTATTATGTAGGTGTACGTCCAGAGGACTTTAGAGTCGATAGCGCTGGATTCGAAGTCGATACCAAAGGCATTGAACACATTGGTAGAGATACCATGATTCGTTTTGAGTTAAACAAGATTCAATTAAGAGCGATGTTAGACTCTGATACAGTTTATGGTCAAAAGAACATCAAACTAGTGGTTAAACCGGGCAAGATTCATTTATTCGATAAAGTGACAGGAAACGTTCTATGAAAAATATGAAGGAGACTCTTAAGGAGTTAACTTGGATATTTAGAAGTAAATCTCATAGAATGGGTGTTATTTTAGATGACTTCTTCCATGGCATTCATTTGGGATTTATCACAAGAATGCCAGGCTGGTTAAAAGCCATATTCTATCTAGTACCAGCCATGACACTTTTGGCAATATTTACATTCTATCCAATTTTTAACTCATTCTTAATTTCATTTTACACAGGGTACAACATCCAAAGAGGCGACTTTATTGGCTATACCCTAATTGGTAACTATCAAAGGGTGTTACAACACGCGAATTTCGGTCAAGCTGTATACAATACGGCCATGATAGTATTCATATCCGTACCGATTACCATTGTGGTCGGATTGTTGATTGCAGTTGCCCTCAATTCAATTAAACCGTTAAGAGGGTTTTATCAATCGATATTCTTCTTACCTTATGTCACAAACTCAATCGCGATTGGGTTAGTATTCGCCTTTATGTTTAAAGGTAACCAAAACGATTTAACCAACCTAGGTTTAGTCAACCAAGTATTAGAATGGATTGGCTTAGACCCGATTGTTTGGATTGGTGCGGGGGCTAGATACTGGACAGCACTGTCTGTTATCTTAGTTTATACCGTTTGGAACGGTCTAGCATTTAAGATCATCGTGTTCTTAGCTGGTATTCAAGGTATTGATAAACAATACTATCAAGCAGCACAAATCGATGGTGCGAATAAATCTAAATCATTCTACCGTATTACAGTACCAATGATTTCACCGATGATTTTCTATATTTTGATTACATCGGTAATTGGCGGCTTTAAGACATATTCATCCGTTGTTGCGATCATCGGTGTGACTGGGGTTATTACAACAGGTGCAACAGGTACCATTAACTTAAAGACCATCGTATTCTACATTTATGACTACATCGCATTAGCAGGTCAAGATGGCTTAATGTCATTGGCATCTGCCGCAGCGATAATCCTGTTTGGCATTATCTTATTCTTTACGATTTTCCAATTACAAATTGGTAAACGTAGAGTACATTACTAGGAAGGGGCAAATTAAATCATGAAAAGAATTACCAAAAGTATTAAACGCCTTGATTTATACGCTTCTTTAGTAGATTTAGTATACGTTGCTGGCTATGGTGCACTTATATTGCACTTATTCATGTTATTAGCATTTAATCCAGACGATATCACTGAGGTATTGGATGGCACTTATACATTGTTTAACGGTATGACTGTTACAGTAGCACAAACCAACACCATGATTTCATTGATCGTTGGATACTTGGTGGTGTTCGTACCAACCTTGGTAGGACACTTCAAACGTGTATTCGATAAAGAAACAATTGAAATTGAAGCGTGGGACTATCGTGCACAAGTATTATATGCACTCATGGCGTTCTTCACAGGAAACATCATTTCATCTGTGTTACGTTTTATGATGGCAAACGAAGAAATGCAAATCATTAAATCTTACAATCTATGGGGCGGATTTAAAGCACTATTAAAGAGTACAGCGGATTTGATTGTCAATGTTGCAGTGTTCATTAAGAATGTTTTTGTTAAAGTCGCATTATTCTTTATTCCAAAAAACTTTGTTGCAGGCTTTAAGCAATTAGGGTTATGGATTAAGACATATGTTTCAAATCAAATTGCATTATTCAAACAAGTTCGTAAGGACAATAAGGCTGTTAAAGACTACATCAAGGCTGAAAAACCTAAAGTCTTAAATGCGATTGCAGTACAACGAGAAGCGCTTAAGAAACAACACGAATTGGAAGTTTCTAAATACAACGAATTTCTTTACAACGAAAAGAAGAAACGCGAACTTGCTAGCAAACAACCTAATCGTAGCGTACTAAGCAAAAAAGAAAAGCGCGCTGAACAAACAGCACTTCTAAAACAAAAACAAAATATGGCTTTGGCTAATACTAAGTTTAAGAAGCGTTTTAAAGATATTAAAGTAGATGCCCTAGATGAGTTTGAAACCAATGTTAGGGACTTAAAGATTCAACAACTAGAATTAAGATCTAAGGAAAGAAAATTCATTCAATCTCAAGTCGATATTGAAAAAGCGAACAAACGTTCTTTAGTCGGTACATTAGTTGGTATGGGGATTACCTATACATTCTTAACGTTTATCGCGATCTTCATATTTATTCCATTCTATTGGATGATTATTACAGCGTTAAAGACACATCAAGAGTTATCAACAGCGATTAATCCAAGATTCTTTATTGGATTAGAGGAAATGCAATGGGTTAACTGGAAGATTGCCTTCACAAACTATGACTTCTGGCGTTATATGGGTAATACCATTTTCGTTGGGTTAGTATCCATGGTTGGGACAGTCTTAACCACCATCTTAGCAGCATTTGCCTTCTCAAGATTAGAGTTCAAGGGTAGAGAATTCATTTTCTCCATCTTATTAATGACCATGATGATTCCTGGTGAACTTTATACCATTACAAACTATATTACCGTTAGAAACTTAGGTTGGTATGACTCGTTTACAGCACTCATATTCCCATTCATGACATCTGTATTCTACATATTCTTCTTAAGACAATCATTTAAACAAATACCAGATTCCCTATACCGTGCTGCACAAGTTGACGGTTGTGGCGACTTCAAGTATTTAACACGTGTGATGATTCCAATCGCAAGACCAACCATCACAACGATTATGATTCTATCTGCAATTGGGGCATGGGATGCCTACATTTGGCCACAACTTGTTACCACTTCTACCAACACCTCTAATAATGTATTTCTTTAATGAGAAGAAAATGATTAATAGTGGGACGGTTACTAATGCTGTTGCTGCTAATTGGATGTTATAAACTGGTCTTGCATCTGACCCAACACCGGTAACAAAGCTTGTACTTCTTAACCGTCCCACTATTAATCATTTTCTTCTCGTTGAAGAAATACATTATTAGAGGTGTTGGTAGAAGTGGTAACAAGTTGTGGCGACTTCAAGTATTTAACACGTGTGATGATTCCATGCCCCAATTGCAGATAGAATCATAATCGTTGTGATGGTTGGTCTTGCGATTGGAATCATCACACGTGTTAAATAC
>CAKMJY010000106.1 GCA_927433595.1 uncultured Acholeplasmatales bacterium
GTGGTGGTGTTTTATGCCCCAATCATGCTGTTTGTTTCTATCCCAGCAGGGATTCTAACCGGTGTGATTGCAACCAAATTCTTAAGCGTGTCCAAGGACTTTTTCTTAGACAAAAAGTATTAAAAATAAGGATTTGAATCAAAAATAAAAAATGTTTGTATATTTAAAATAACTGTGTTATAATACTAACGCAAACTTACTATGGACAATTTGTCTATGGCGGAAGGAGAATGAATATGAAAGAAAAAATTCATCCAAAATACCAAGTCGCTAAAGTGCACTGTGTAACATGCGGTAACGAATTTGAAGCTGGTTCAGTATCTAAAGAAATTAGAGTTGACTCTTGTTCAAATTGCCACCCATTCTATACAGGTCAAGAAACCTTTACACAAGCTGCAGGCCGTGTAGAACGTTTCAACAAGCGTTATGGTGTTTCAAAAGATAACAAATAACAAAAGAGTTAAACGCGAGCAATCGCGTTTTTTCTTTGCCAAAAAAAGCCCTACTTGAGGGCTTTTGGTTTATATGTATATAAAGCGATACCAGCAAATCCGATTAGGATTAATACATAATAGATGAATCCCTTTGGACTAGACGTATAAGCCCCATATATTAAATATAAAGACCCAACAATCGATAAGCCAGTCACAATAAAGCGTTTAAAGACATTTAAATCTTTGTAATGCCTCATGATATAAACATAGATGATGATATAAAAACTATATAAGAATATGATTGGTAAGATGGAGGTATCAATGAACGTATTAAAGGTACCATTGATATTGAGTAACCAAATTAAACCCCAGAATAAACTCATCACGATACTAAAGATACCAGAGGTTAATGGGGCTTCATGTTTGGTTAATTTAACCATCAAATCTGGTTTAAACCCAACCTTTTTTACCCCAATTTGATAAAACCCACGCATGGATGCGAGTGTTAAACCATTTAAGGTCCCTAATACAGAGATTAATACGAAGTAACTGATCAATGACCCAAAGAAAGGTCCAAACAACCTACTCGCCGCTAAGACACTGATATTGAGTGAACCCGCTAAAGGTACTGCCTCTTCATAAGAAATCACAGACGTGATGCCCATGAAGAATACCACATACATGATGACAATTAATAGTGCCCCAAATACCAAGGCTTTGCTTAAGTTTTTCTTCGCATCTTTTAGTTCATGTGTAATCGATAATGCCGTAATCCACCCATCATACGCAAATGCTGTGAACGCGACGGATACGGCTAAGTTTGATGCGTTAAAAGGTGAGGATGTTGCCAAACTAGGGGTTTCTGGATTGATGCCACCATAAATCATCCCAACTACCCCAATTAAGAAAAGGGGTATCAATTTGATGAAGGTTGCAGATACTTGGAAATACCCGGAGATGATTGGACTTAAAAAATTTAGTGCATAAACCCCAATTAAATAGGCAAACGCAAAGTAGTTGGCATATTGGTCTAACCCAAATAAATGTCCAGTTAAATTACCAGCCAACCAAGCAATGATCGCAACCAAACTTGGCAAATATACATATGCCAAGAAGAAGCCTACCATATAACCCGCTTTTAAGCCGTAAGCCGATTCAACATAATCAATTAAACCAGATGATTTGGTTTCTCTTAATGCGATAAAGCTAAACGCATAAGTAGAAGCGATGATGATTAACCCACCCAATACCCAAGCTAATATAGCAATCATTGTATTGCCGCCCGCTTTTATCCAGATGTCCCCACCACTTTTAAATATTCCACTACCAATTACTATCCCAACGACCATCGATAAAGCCGTAAAAAAACCATATTTTTTTGTTGTTTCCATACATTACCTCAATTTTTTCACTCCATTATAACAAAAATAAGAAGGCAAATAAAGCCTTCTTATATATGTCATTGATTATGTTATTTATGTGTCGCTTTTCTCATAATTTCAATCCCAGCATGTAAGCCTGTATCTTCATAGATTAAAGCTTCATTTTCATAGAGTTTTACCGTAATCTCACCAGATAAGCCTTCCTTGATTTCTTCAATCATATGGCCCTTTTTAGGAGAGGCCAATGATACAGTATCTTTTTGAAGGGCATGAATCTCAAATCGGTGCTTTTTATGTTTAATGGTATAAGTCACTTGATTTGGTTCAATGATTTCTTGTTTTATTTTCACCCCATTATAGGTGGCGAACAAGTAGTGTTCATCCTTAATCTTTAGGACAGTGATTAATCCTTTAAAGTAAAACCCTAAAAAAGGGATATCCGCATAAGAAAACATAAAACTCGTGTCTATGTCTTTAAAGTGATTCGATTGAGCCCAAACATAAGCCCTAGGGAAGGATTTACCCCAGTCTTTTTCAATGTATAGTTTTGCCCCATTGAAATCGATCGGTTCGCCGTCCACATTTAACATACCACTAATATGTGACGTCATTGAGACTAAACCATGATAACATTCCATGAAATTCAAGTAGCCAAAAAAGCCCATGATGTTTGGCGTTAAAAAACTTGGTTTAAACGGATCAATATCCATTATATCGATCATCCCCACCACGCTTAAATCTTCATTGACGAGGTTAATATCTAGATGATCTAAGCCAAAATGGTTTTGATGAATGCTAATCTTAAAGGGCTCATCTTGATATTTAAAGTCATCGATAGAAAATGAATAATACGTTTTGATCAATTGTTCGTTATCTCTTTTAGAGACAAACACTTGCACAAAACTATGGGTATCTTCACCCAAACTAATCCCCGGTATAAAGGCGATTTCAGTTTTTGAATCACTAGAGACTAATTTATAGTACCAGCCTTCGAAATAATGGTTTTTCTTGTTTCTACCTTGAAATAGGTAAGGATTCTTTAATTTCTTTAAATACATAGCCGCACCCACTTATCTTCTTAATTTATTATATCAAACAATTGTCTATATGGCATTTTCTCATGGTCAAAATATGAAAAAAATGTTAGAATAACACTAGGATGTGATACATTGAAAAAAGTGATAATCATAGGCGCTGGTACAGCAGGACTTGCTGCAGGTATTAGGCTATTAACAGACGGATATGACGTCAGTATATACGAGAAAAATGAAAAAGTCGGTGGACGCATGTTCCAAATCGAAGAAAAAGGATTCCAGTTCGATGTCGGCCCAACCATCGTGATGATGCCAGAAGTATTCAATGACGTATTTGAATACTCAGGTGTAAACCCAAAAGATTACATCGACATGACCTTGTTAAATCCGTTCAATACGATTTATTATGCCGATCAAACCAAATTAGAAATATCCAGTGAATTACCAGCATTGGTCAAACAACTAGAAGCATTTGGCCCTAAAGAAACAGAAGGTTATTTAACATATTTAGCAGAAGTATATGGGAAATACCAACAAGCGAAATTTAACTTTTTAGATAAGAGTTATCGTAACCCATTTGAATTCTTTAATATTAAATCGATGTATCAAGTTTTAAAACTAAAGACATTGAATAGCGCTTATTCATCTATTTCAAAATATGTCAAAGATGAAAAACTCAGACAAGCTTTATCGTTTCAAACCTTATATATTGGTGTATCCCCTTATGCAGGACCATCCATCTATACGATTATTCCGATGATTGAACTATTATATGGTGTCCACTATATCAAAGGTGGGATGTATCAGATGGCACTAGCCATGGAAAGACGTTTCTTAGAACTTGGCGGTAAGCTTTATCTAGATAGTCCAGTCCAAGAAATCTTATTAACCGGTAATAAAGCAACGGGTATATTGGTCAACAATAAACCCATCTATGCCGATATCGTCTTAGCCAATGCAGATTTTTCATATGTGATGAAAAACTTAATCAAAGATGAATCTAAAAAAGGCAAGTATACAACCAAAAAGATCGATAAGATGAAATATTCTACTTCCGCATTTATCCTATACTTAGGGTTATCCAAGAAGTATAAAACCAATGTACACGCGATTAGATTCGCCAGTGATTTTAGACAAAATATCGATGAACTAGATACGGGTATTGTTCCAGAAGACCCATCCTTTTACATGTATTCACCATCACAAATCGATGAAACGGTTGCGCCTAAAGACAAAGAAATCATCTATGTATTAGTCCCAGTACCTAATATGCAAACTAGTGATGCCGAATGGTTAATTGGGGATACCGAAAGTTATAAAGACAAAATCCTCGATAAAATCGAACAAATCGAAGGATTTGAAGACATTAAAGACAACATTGAAGTACTTAAAATCTACACACCAAAGACATTTAACTACAAATTTAACTTAGAATATGCAGCAACATTCGGATTAAAACCAATCATTAGCCAAAGCCTATATTTTAGACCTCAAACCAAGTTTAAAACGATTGAAAACCTCTATTTTGCAGGTAGTTCAATCCACCCAGGCGCAGGCGTACCGATTGTGTTATTATCTGCTAAGCTTTCATGTAAAGACATAACAAAGGACCATCCAAATGATTGAATATAACGCAGTACTCTCATGGATTGAAGTAAATATGATACCCTTAAGCATCGGATTAGGTGTCTTATTAATCATACTTTTACTATTATTACTCAGTCGTCCACTTAGGGATGACTTAAAATGCAAAGCCATTATAAAAGATAACTCACAAACCTTTTATAAGGCTTTTTCAAAAGTAAAAAACAGACACAAAAGAAAAGCCATTTATGCCGTTTATGCGTTTTGTCGTGTTGCTGATGACTTAGTCGATGAATACCATGATGAGGCAAAGCTTAATAAACTTGAAAAAGAATTAACGCTTTATATCTCAAAAGGTAAAACCTCAAATTTCTTCTGGCGTAGTCTCAAAAGACATACCAAAGCCTATTACACCGACTTTGACTACAAACCATTTTATGACATGATCAAAGGTCAACGATTGGATTTAAGTTTTAAAGGGTATGAGACAACAGAAGATTTATTAGAGTATTGTTACTACGTGGCAGGGACAGTTGGGTTAATGTTAACCCCAATATTATCTTATGAGAATAGACATGAACTCAAAGACTTCTCTATTAACCTTGGTTACGCCATGCAAATCACCAATATTTTAAGAGACATTGGCGAAGATTATAAAAACAACCGTATCTATTTACCAAAAGCTTTGTTGTTAGAAGCAAACTACAAGCATGACGACTTAAGTAATGGTAAAATTAACGATAGATTTATTGTGATGTTTGAGAAACTCGCCAAAATCGCTGAGACGCATTTTGAACAGGCTTTAAAAGATATTCGTTTATTCCAAGATGATGCAAGATTGCCACTGGCATTTTCAATCATTTTGTATAGAGCCATCTTAGATCAAATCAGACATAATGGCTATGATGTCTTTAAGAAACGTGCAGTGGTACCAACGGATAAAAAACAACAATTAATCGAACAATATCTTAAAACACTCAAATCATAGGAGCCTATCATGAACATTCTAGGTCTAGTATTATCGTATGTATTGGTTTTTATCATCATCGGATTATCCACAGTATTACAGAAAAAAGGTATTTTAGGCGATGAAGGCGCAAGAAAGTTCATCCACATTGGGGTATCCAATTGGTGGCTATTAGCCATGTTCACATTTGATGACGTATGGTTTGCGATTATACCACCGATTACGTTTATCATCTTAAATTATTATTCATACAAAACAAACTTGATTAAGTCGATGGAAAGAAGCGGTAATGGTAATTTAGGGACAGTCTATTTCCCAATTTCATTATTGATTCTAGTAATCCTAACCTTTGGGGTCACCTTTAATCCACTGATTGGTGCGATTGGGATTCTAACACTTGGTTATGGTGACGGACTTGCAGCAGCCATCGGGTCTAAATGGGGTAAAAGAAAACTCATTTATGGCAAATCAGTTGAAGGCTCATTAACCATGTTTTTAGCTACTTTTATCGTAACATTCACGTTACTCGCCTTTAATTTCTCATTACCAATTGCACTATCGGTAGCTTTGGTATTAGCTATTTTCGCTACATTAATCGAACTTTATACACCGAAGGGGTTAGATAACCTCACGGTGCCTTTGTTAACAAGCTTAATTTATTACTTAATCTTGATTACAATCCTATAGGAGGACACTATGCTTGTTGACATTTTAATTGGGTTACTGATCAGTTTAGTCGTCGCCTATTTAGCGTATTTGAAAAAATCCTTAACCTTAGATGGCCTCTTAGCAGCAACCATCTTAGGTTCAATCATGTATGCCTTCGGTACGATTGTGGTTTGGGCATCCTTGATTTTGTTTTTCATTTCATCTAGTTTAATCACGAAGATACATGAGAAAAAAGACAAACAAAAATCAAGTGGTAGAACCTACATTCAAGTCTTAGCCAATAGCTTTATCCCAACCTTCTTTTCAATCCTGTTTTATACAACCAAAAACCAAGTCTTTCTGATTGCTGCGGTGATTTCAATCGCCTGTTCAAATTCAGATACTTGGGCGTCTGAAATCGGGATATTATCCAAAGGAAAAACCTATTCGATTGTGACCTTTAAAGTTGTTGAAAAAGGCTTATCAGGGGCAATATCTAGCTTAGGGACATTTGCCTCATTCTTTGGGTCATTATTCATTGGTTTGGTATTTATGATTGTCTACGGTTTATACTATGAATTTTCAGCCATGCTTTTATGGTACACGGTTGTGGTCTCTTTAGGTGGGTTTGTAGGTTGTTTAGTAGACTCATACTTAGGCGCACTTGTTCAAGGCAAATATAAAGGTGTTAAATCTGGTAGAATCACAGAAAAGCCATTCTTAGAAGGTGAAAAAGTGGTGTTAGCTAGTGGATTTGCTTTTATTACCAATGATTTGGTCAATTTCTTAAGTGGGCTAGCCTCAACCGCCGTATCGATGTTAATCTTAGTCATATAAAACCCTAAAACGTGATTGAAAAATCACGTTTTATTTTCTAATCATAATGTAAGTTACTTTCATAAAATTAAAGGTTGAATCAAGCACCGAAAATCCGTATACTAGTCATAGGGAGTGATACTATGCATCAACCAATATATGGTGGCTGGATTGAAGTCGTTTGCGGACCCATGTTCGCTGGTAAAACAGAAGAAATCATTAGACGAATTAGAAGACTAGAATACGCTAAGAAGACGGTATTGGTTTTTAAACCAGCCATCGATAATAGATATTCAGAATCAGAAATTGTTTCCCACAATAAAACCAAAGCTAAATCGATCAATATCACAAAGTCCGTTGAAATCCTAGACTATGTCAAACAAGGCGTGGATGCGGTTGTCATCGATGAAGCGCAATTCTTAGATAGAGATATCATTTGGGTAGCAGAACAACTAGCCAATCAAAATATTAGAGTCATTGTTGGTGGATTAGACAGAGACTTTAGAGGTGAACCATTCGGCCCAATGCCTGAGTTATTAGCCTTAGCTGAGTTTGTCACAAAACTAACGGCCATTTGCGTGGTATCTGGACAGCCTGCAACTAGAACACAACGTTTAATCAACGGTAAACCAGCCTCTTATCACGATCCGATCGTGTTAGTTGGCGCATCTGAATCGTATGAACCACGTTCAAGGGAATATCACGAAGTCAGAGACTTACCTAAAAAACATGAAGCATAGCCATGAGTATTACATGGGCTTAGCCTTGAAGGAAGCCAAAAAAGCCTACTTAAAGGATGAAGTCCCGATTGGGTGTGTGATTGTCTATCAAGACAAAGTCATTGCAAGGGCACATAACCTACGTCTAGAAAAAGAACTCACCCATGCGCATGCAGAAATGCTTGCGATTATCAAAGCAAATAAAAAGATTGGGTCATGGCGCTTAGAAGATTGCAGTATGTATGTCACACTTGAACCATGTCCGATGTGTGGTGGAGCCATCATTCAATCGCGCATTAAAAACCTTTATTTTGGGGCATATGACCCAAAAGGTGGGGTTGGGGGTTCACAAATTAATCTATTTAATGTAAAATTTAATCACCAAGTCGAAGTCATTGGTGGTATACTAGAAAAAGAGTCGCGTGAGCTACTCCAAACATTCTTTAAACAATTAAGATCCAAGTAGTATCCCTATGAAGCACCATCATTCAATTTTAGCCTGTGAACCTGGTCAGGTCTTGATCGAAGCAGCCATAAGCAAAGCTAAGATGTGGGTGGTGGTGCTTGATAGGGATACTTTTATTAAGTCAGCTTGCTGGCTTTTTCTTTTTCTACTTTCAAAAGTACTTCTTAAGTGTTACAATGGGGATACGTGATTTATAAAAATAAACAATTTAGGAGCGATTAAATGAGATTTATGAAGTGGTTTTTCGTATTAACAACTGTACTCTTTTTATCTGCATGTACAGAAGATAATACACTCAAGCATGAAACAGTTTTTAACGAATTAAGATTGGTTTATGCGCTAAATGACAGCGAATTTAGCGTGAAGGAAGACGTTTACTTACCTGAGAACACCTATGAAGACACAACCTTCTTATGGACATATAGCAACTCAAGTGTTGCCAATATTGTGGATAATAAAGTTGTAATCACAAGAGGTAATGAAGATATTACAGTTTCTATTATGCTAAAGTTAACCATCGACGGTAAAACAGAAGCGAAAACTTACACATTTACAGTCATCAAAAAAGAGGAAACTATCTTAAAGACTTATAATGTTTATGTCATTGATGGTAGCGACGCGACTTTATACCAAGTCACAGAAAATGAATTCTTAACCTTAGAAGAACCCTCCAAAACAGGTTACGAGTTTGATGGCTTTTATACCGATTCAACGTATGAAACGCTTTGGGATCAAAGTGCCATCACGAAGACAACAACCATTTATATCAAATGGATAGAAATCATCATCATTGACGAGGTTGCGCCGATCATTAATGGTCATAAAGACTTATCGTTAACGGTTGGTGAAATCGTTGATTATAGCCTTGGGGTCACTATTTATGATGAACTAGGTGAATCAATCACGCTTGAGGTTGATGATAGTCAAATTGATTTAACCACACCAGGTGTATATGACTTACACTATCTAGCTGTCGATGCTAGTGGCAATGAAACAAAAGTTACCGTAAAAGTGACGGTAGTTGAAGTCGTTCAAACGATTACGTTCACAGAGACTTTTGAATCCGTTAGTGGGTCTAGTAGTTCCTATGCAGACGGCCAAATCAACTCGCAAGGCATTACTTGGGTTTATGTTGGTATGCGTAATGACCAAACCTTAGACGGCAAAGCCATCACATTTGGTGCGAATGCATCTAACCATTTGAAAGCACAAATGACCGGTGGCATTGACACTTTTAAAGTCGATTTAGCACCAGCATTCTCAGGGTCTAATTCAAGACAAATTGATTTATATATCAACAACACATTAAAACATTCATTTTACGTGACGTCTTCACAAACCACGTATGAAGTATCTAATTTAGGTATCACAGGTGATTATTTATTAGAGTTAAGAAATACAGGTGGGTATAGGGTAACGGTTGATAATATTCAAATCTCAAACCAACCGACCTCACCGGATTTAAACACCATTAACTTAGATATCAAAGCCTTTAACTTACCAACCAATATTTTAAAAGAAACACAAATACCGTTATATCAAACAGGGTTAAATGGTTCTAGTATCACCTATCAATACAAAGATGCTACCAATCCAAACAATAGCCTGATTGACCTATCATCTGGATTAGTAACGATGCCTATAGGCAACCAGGTTACCGTTGAAATTGAAGTTACTTTTACAAAAGGCATAGAGTCCAAAACCATCACCAAATCATTATTGATTGGTGAAGGCAATCCAATCACAGTCACAGAAGCTAGAAATCAAATTGGTTATGTGAAACTACAAGCTACTTTAACAGGGTATTTAGTAGAAGACACACAAATTCGCGCGTTCTTTGAAGATCAAACAAGCGCGATTGAAGTGTTATTAGATCAAACCGAGTTATCAGCGCTTAGTATCGGCTATCAGTACATTTTAAAAGGCGATATCACACTATCAACTTATAAAGTATTAAGCAATGTTACAGCAATTGAAAAAGGCATCTATCAACCAATTAACCCAACCTCAGTGACTGCTTCAACTGCTGGTTTAAACCAATCCAGATACATCTATTTAACAGGATTAGTTAAAAAAGACTATACCACAGGTAGCCTTGAAGTCGTGACTGCTGATGGGTCAATTGCCATATTAAATAAAACCACAAGCGATTTATTCTTGAATGCTAAACTAGGTCAAGAAGTTTCCTTAAATGGGGTTGTTTATTATGATGGTCAAAGTGCGAAAATACTGATTCTAAATGCACTCGAATTTGAATTAAGAGCATTTAATGACACCTTATTAAACACCTATTTATTAAATGGTTTATCCTTAAAAGAAACACAGTCAATCACAGATAATATCACCCTTAAATCCATCGATCCTTATTTTGGTTTAAGTATAACGTATTTGTCCAGTCATGAAGCGGTATTATCTAGTAATGGGGTTGTATCAAGACCTGAAGTCGATGTTGTAGTAACTTTAAACTATCAAGTTAAATCAGGTAGTGAAGTCATCACAACAGGATTTATCACAATCGAAGTATTGGCAGGTCTTAATTTATCTGCTTATTATCAAAGTGCGTCAGGTAAAACGGGTGAAGTATTAAAGCAAGCTTTATCCAGCATCATTTCAAATGCTGGTAGCATCGGGTATTCTTCAACCAGTTATGTGCTAGAAGATGCAGATGAATCATTAACCAATCCTGGCATGCTTTACTTGGTTTATGATTCAAGGCTTACTAAAAACGTATGGGACGGCGCATCCACTTGGAATAAAGAACACATTTGGCCACAATCCAAATTAGGCACAGCCTCTGTTTCGGACCTTCATAACCTAAGAGCTTCAACTGTTTCCGTCAACTCATCAAGAGGTAACCTAGCATTCGTAGATGGGTCTGGTGGTTATGGCAAAGTCGGGTCTGGGTGGTATCCAGGCGATACCCACAAAGGCGATGTTGCGAGAATTGTTTTATATATGAATCTAAGATGGGGGTTAACCATTTCAACCTCAGTCATCGGTGATTTAGATATGTTTTTAGCGTGGCATGAAGCAGATCCAGTCGATGATTTCGAAAGAAGTCGAAACCAAATCATTTTTGAATCGAATCAAGGCAATAGAAACCCATTCATAGATTACCCTGAATTTGTTGGTATGATTTATGGACAACAAACCAGTATTATCAATGGATTTTCATATGATCAAACAGCAATACAAAACTTCGTATATGAGACTAATCTAAGTTATATTCGATTATAACGAACTTTAAAACCCCGTTTTCGGGGTTTTTTCTTCCTTCTATAGATATATAGAATCTATAAGTTATGGTATAATATTTTTTGGAGGATATATCACAATGAAATTACAATACGGTATTTTTAAATCACTTAACAACCCATTAGAAGTTCAAGAAAGCGACACCAAAACAGTTGAAATTCACTCAATGAATCAAACAAGCTATTTAGCTAAGTTTGCAGGAAAGGGTCAATTCGCCGTTTGGACGAGCGATTCTAAATCTTATAAATTATTAATCGAAGATGGTTACTACAAGACCATGAAAGACTTATACGGTAAACGTGTGAATCAAGTTTGGATTGCCTTTTATGAGAAAGCAGACAAAATTCGTTTTAGCTTAATGTATAAAATGGTATTCCCAATGATTGGTATCGCGATGTTACTCGCATTACTATTTTCAAGCGTAGAAGGCCTACAACAATATCAAAGTTATGGGTTAATCGGGATACTTGCGATTGTCTTAATCACCAATATGGTTCAAACCTCTTTAATGAGAAAAAAGATTGAAGCAGCTAGAACAGAATCCATCAAACAAATCAAGTTAATTGTTGGTGAAGCTAAATTCAATCAACTACTTGAAGCACAAGGTAAGTATTACGATACATACTTTAAGTTTGACGAGAAAAAAGAAGAAAATACTGAAGTTGAATCTTCAGACAAAAAATAATAAAGAGAGGTTATTATGGAACATTTAGATCATTTAAGTATCAATTCATTACGTTTCTTGGGTGTAGATGCCATTAATAAGGCAAATTCAGGTCACCCAGGCATTGTCTTAGGGGCTGCACCAATGGCGCACGTACTTTATACAAGATTCCTAAAAGCATTCCCTAAAAAGTCTAACTGGTTTAACAGAGACAGATTCATTTTAAGTGCTGGACATGGTTCCATGTTGTTATATGGCTTAAACCATTTATCAGGCTATCAATTAACCATTGAAGACCTAAAACACTTCAGACAAATCGGTAAAACCCCAGGTCACCCTGAGTATGGTCATACCGATGGGGTTGAAACCACTTCCGGTCCACTAGGACAAGGGATTTCTAATGCCGTAGGGATGGCGATTGCAGAAACGCATTTAGCTAGTCAATTTAATAAACCAGGCTATGACGTCATCGACCACCACACGTATGTGATTTGTGGCGATGGTGACTTACAAGAAGGGGTTGCTTTAGAAGCGATTTCTCTAGCGGGTCACTTGGGTTTAGGTAAACTCATCGTGTTATTCGATTCTAACGACATTCAATTGGATGGTAAAACAGACCTAGCATTCTCAGATGACCACAAGAAGAAATTTGAGTCGATGAACTGGCATTACCAAAAAGTGTCAGATGGTAATGACATTAATGCCATCACCAAAGCCATTAAAAAAGCCCAAAAATCGGATCAACCAAGCGTCATTGAAGTCAAAACAGTCATTGGCTATGGGACATCTCTAGCAGGGACTTCTAATGTCCACGGTTCACCAATCGGTGAAGAAAAAGCATCTGAACTTAGAAAGACACTTGACTGGCCATATAAGCCATTTGAAGTGCCTGAAGATGTCTATAAATATTACAAAACCAAAGTCTACAACAGAGGCTCAAGAAGCTACCGTAAATGGTTAAACATGATGACGGAGTATCAAGAAAAATACCCAACTGAAGCAGAAGCATTAAGGGCATTCATTCAAGAACAAAATCCATTGGAACTAAATGACTTACCAAGCTTTGAGGTTGGTACGATGGTTGCAACCAGAAGTGCATCCGGCAAAGTCTTAGACCACTTATCCAAGGTTTACCCTAACTTAATTGGTGGGTCTGCAGACTTAACGGCTTCCACCAAAGCCAAAGGTGCAGATGGTCATTTCTCAAAAGAAAACAGACTTGGTAGAAACATAAACTATGGGGTAAGAGAACATGCCATGGGTGCCATCACCAATGGATTAGTCTTACACGGCGGGTTAAAAGTCTTCTCAGGCGCATTCTTCGTCTTCTCAGACTATATGAAACCAGCCATCAGATTAGCTGCTTTAATGCAAATTCCATCGATATTTGTGTTTTCACATGACACGATTGCGGTTGGTGAAGATGGACCTACCCACGAACCAATTGAACAATTAGCAGGCTTAAGAGTCATTCCAGGCTTAAACGTCTTAAGACCAGCCGATGCGAATGAAACCAAAGCCGCATGGTTATGGGCAATTAAACAACACAAAACACCAAGTGCGATTATCCTAACACGTCAAAATATCAAGACATTACCTTGTGTTTCAATGGAAACATTTGAAAAAGGTGCTTATACTGTGAGCCCTGAAACGAATAGATTAGACGGTATTTTATTGGCCGCAGGTAGTGAAGTCGGTCTTGCGATTGAAGCCCAACAAGTCTTAAAAGACATGGGTAAAGACGTGAGAGTTGTATCGATGCCAAGCCATTACTTATTTGAAAAACAAGATAAGGCTTACCAACAATCCGTCTTACCTGAACACGTTAAGACATTAGCGATTGAAATGGGTTCTAGCCAATCTTGGTACAAATATACTAGAAACGTATATGGCATTGACCGTTATGGTCTATCCGCACCACTTGAAGTCGTGATTAAAGCATTTGGTTTTACAAAAGAAAAGGTAGCACAAGCATTCTTAAACGTTTAAAAGGCGAGCAATCGCCTTTTTTAAACCGGGTATAAGTGCTTAAATAGAGATAAGAGACATTTATATTGTAAATATAAGGTCTAATTGGTAAAATGTTAACTCGGGAAGTGATGAAATGTATGATGTAATCGTTGTAGGTGGCGGCCATGCCGGCATCGAAGCCGCTTTAGCAGCCGCGAGAATGGGTGCGAAAACGGTCTTAATTACAGGTAAATTAGATAGAGTCGGTGCGATGAGTTGTAACCCATCGATTGGGGGACCAGCCAAAGGCATCGTCGTCAGAGAAATTGACGCACTAGGTGGGCAAATGGCAAGAAGTGCCGATAAAGGCCAAATCCAAATGAAAATGCTCAATCTATCTAAAGGACCTGCCGTATGGGCATTACGTGCTCAAATTGACAAATTAGAATATCCAAAGATCATGTTAGATGTATTAAAACAGACAGAAAACCTAGACTTATTAGAAGCCCTAGTAGATGAGATGATTGTGGAAGATAATACAGTAAAAGGTGTGCGTTTAGAAAACAAAGACCTTGTTTTAGCACATACAGTGATCATCACGACTGGTACTTATTTAAGTAGTAAAATCCTAATTGGACATGACACAACACAATCTGGTCCAGATAATCAACCAACCACATTTGGGATTAGTGGGCAACTGGCTAAACTTGGGTTTGAACTGGTTAGACTTAAAACCGGGACACCACCAAGAATCTTAAAGTCATCCATTCACTATGAGTTAACCACCCCACAATATGCAGATGATAAATTTCAAACCTTCTCTTATGACCCAGAGATCACAACCATGGGCCATCAAGAACCATGTTACTTAACCCATACCAATTTATTAACACATGGCATCATCAACCTAAACTTAGGGGCGTCAGCCATGTATGGTGGTATCGTTGAAGGGGTAGGTCCAAGATACTGTCCTTCTATTGAAGATAAAGTGGTTCGTTTTTCAGATAAAGATAGACACCAAATCTTCTTAGAACCAGAATCCTTATCCTTAGATGAAATATATGTCCAAGGGTTATCCTCATCGATGCCTAAAGACATTCAAGCCAAAATCGTTCATTCCATCAAAGGCTTAGAAGATGCCGTGATCGTCAGATACGCATATGCCATTGAATATGACGCGATTAACCCAACTCAACTTTATCAATCATTAGAAACGAGAATCATTGAAAACCTATTCTGTGCAGGCCAAATCAACGGGACATCCGGTTATGAAGAAGCCGCAGGACAAGGGTTAATGGCAGGTATCAATGCCGTTTTGAAACTAAGAGGAGAAAAACCATTTATCTTAAAACGCAATGAAGCTTATATTGGTGTTTTAATCGATGATTTAATCACCAAGGGCACCAAAGAACCGTACCGTTTATTGACCTCAAGAGCTGAACATCGCTTATTACTAAGACATGATAATGCCGACTTAAGATTAAGAGACTATGGACACCAATTGGGGTTACTAGATGATGCTAGATATCAAAAGTTCTTGAAGAAGAAACATGAGATAGAACAACTCAAACATGAGTTAAAAGATGTATTCATCATGCCAACAGAAGAAAACAACTTAAAAATCAGACGAACCGGGTCAACCAAGATTTCAGACAGAACCAGTTTATTTGACCTATTAAAACGCCCTGAAATTAGATATAATATGATTAACGAATTTTATCCTAACGATTATAGCGAACAAGTCTTAGAACAAGTTGAAATCCAAGTGAAGTATGCGGGTTACATTGATAAAGCCAATAAAGAAGCCGAAAAGATGATTAGAGTCGATGAAAAACCAATTCCTAATAACATCGATTATGATCAAATTAGAAACCTAGCCATCGAAGCTAGAGATAAATTTAAAAAGATTAGACCAACTACCCTTGGCCAAGCATCGAGAATCAGCGGTGTTAACCCAAGTGACGTATCGATTTTACTGGTTTATCTAGAAAGTTTGCGTTAATATGAACCATTTCGAACCATTAGGCATTAATCCAACTTTAAAAGAAGCGTTCATCCTTGACCGCTATTACAAGTTTTTAGTTGAGAAAAATAAAGTGATGAATCTAACCGGTATTACCGATTATGATGGGGTTTACTATAAACATTTCTATGACTCATTAAGCTTAAACCAAAGCATCGATTTAAAAACCGTTTCAACCATGTTGGATATCGGTTCTGGTGCTGGGTTTCCTGGGATTGTCATAAAAATATTCTACCCACACATCAAACTCACGATTGTCGATTCACTTGGTAAACGCATCACATTCTTGAAAGAATTAGCTGAATACTTAGGTTTAACCGGCATTGATTTTGTCTGTGATCGTGCAGAAAACTACATCAAACAAAGAAGAAACTACTACGATTTGGTGACCGCAAGAGCGGTTGCACCAATCGATATTCTAGATGAATTAGCCATCCCATTTGTTAAAGTAGGTGGCTACTTAATCGCCATGAAGGCATCTAACTTCAAAGAAGAACTAAGTAGAGCTGAAAAAGGCATTGAAATCCTAGGTGGTAAGGTGACAGATATCATTTCATTCAACCTACCAAATGATTTAGGCGAACGCCACTTATTAAAGATTAAAAAAGTAACCGAAAATAACCGTTATCCAAGACCATTCAAGGATATTAAAAACAAACCATTGTAAGGAGGTCCCTATGGGCAAAGTGATATCCATCGCCAATCAAAAAGGCGGTGTAGGTAAAACCACCACAAGCGTGAATTTAGCCGCTTCGTTAGCCTTTTACGGCAAACGTGTTTTACTGATTGACTTTGATGCCCAAGGCTCAGCAACCACGAGTCTTGGTGTAAATAGAAGTCAACTTAAGGGCAATCTTTATGATGCATTAATGGGTGAGAAAAAATTAAAAGACGTCATGCTCACCATTCAAGTTTCCGATAAAAACAAATTAGACTTGATTCCAGCGACCATTGATTTAGCTGGCATCGATATGAAATTATTAGAAAAGAACGATCATTTATATGTCTTAGACAGCATCTTAAACATATGCAAGCGCGATTATGATTACGTCTTGATCGATTGTGCACCAGCATTAGGTATTTCTACTTTAAATGCCTTATATGCATCAGATTCCGTGTTAATCCCAATCCAATGTCAATTCTTAGCCATTGACGGATTAACACAATTATTAAATACCATTAGAGTCGTTCAAAAGAATCTAAAAGTGAATCAACGAGAACTGACCATTGAAGGCGTGTTACTCACCATGTTAGATAAAAGAACCAAAGCAGGTTGGGCGATTGTCAATGAGGTAAAAGAGTACTTCCAAGAAGGGGTATTCAAAACCTTCATTACATCCAATGTGGCAGCGCAGGTTGCCCCAACCTATGGCGTACCAATCTTGACTTATCAACCAAAATCATCCGCAGCAACCTTATATAAATCTTTAGCAAAGGAGTTAATTGAGAACAATGAAAACAAACAGTAAAGTACTTGGCAGAGGCTTAAAAGATTTACTACTTGAAAATGCCTTAGACGACATTCAAGAAGGCGAAAAAATCATTGAGATTAAAATCGAACAAATCAGTCCGAATCCTTATCAACCAAGACGTATCTTTGATCCAGAAAAAATTAACGAATTAGCACAATCCATCAGTGAACATGGAATCTTCCAACCAATCATCGTGAAAGCCCAAAAAGATGGCTACATGATTGTATCAGGTGAAAGACGTTACAGAGCCGCTAAACAAGTAGGCTTGAAGACCATTCCATCGATCATTCGTGCCTATGACCCAGGTAAGGTCGCAGAGATTTCTTTGGTTGAAAACTTACAACGAGAAAACTTAAGTCCAATCGAAGAAGCAGAAGCGTACTCAACCATCATGCGTACCATGGAAATCACGCAAAAAACACTTGCAGAAAAGATCGGTAAATCTAGAAGTTATGTCACAAACATCATTGGGCTACTTAATTTACCAGAAGAAGTTCAAACAATGTTGTTAACCAGCCAAATATCGATGGCGCATGCAAGGGTTTTAAGTAAGTTGGATGATGCCCTTAGAATCAAAGAATTGGCTAAAAAGATTGTCGAACAAGACTTATCGGTTAGACAAATCGAAGCCATGGCTCAAAAAGAAGAAAAAACCAACAAACAAAAACGTGAACCAAAACCAAAAGTATTCTTGGAATATGAACACACATTAAAACAAAACCTAGGATTAAAAACGACTGTCACAAACAAAAAACTCGTCATTTCATACAAATCAGCTGAAGAGCTTGAAGCACTCGTTGAGAAATTATTGAAATGACCACGTATAAGATTGGTGACATCATCACGACCAAAAAGGCCCATGTATGCGGTAAAAATAC
>CAKMJY010000107.1 GCA_927433595.1 uncultured Acholeplasmatales bacterium
CAATTGGGGTAATGGTGGCAGACCTTGACGGGACCAAATTCATCAATGATATGTTTGGCAGAAGTACTGGCGATAAAATCATCAAAGAATTCTCAAGTATCTTAAGGACATTTGAGAATTCTTTGATGATTTTATCGCCAGTACTTCTACCAAACAATACCCAATTGGGGTAATGGTGGCAGACCTTGACGGGACCAAATTCATCAATGATATGTTTGGCAGAAGTACTGGCGATAAAATCATCAAAGAATTCTCAAGTATCTTAAGGACATTTGAGAAAAATGGGATTGTAGTTGCAAGAACAGGTGGCGATGAATTTTCGTTGATTTTACCAAATAGCACCTCAATAAACACCTATGAGACCATGATTGAGATTCAAAACGCCGTTAAGCTTTATCAACATCAAGAAAATGGCGTAAATACGAATTTATCCATTTCAATGGGATTTGAAACCAAGTATGATGACGATAAACCGATGCAAGAAATCATCCGTAAAGCGGAAGATTACATGCATAGAAGAAAACTGATTGCGAGAAGTCAAACCAATCGAGATTCATTATCAAGCATTAAAGCAACGATGATTGCGAACTCACAAGAAACCCAAGAACACATGGAAAGAATGGGCAGTATCGCTTTAAAAGTCGGTGAAAAGCTAGGCTTAAGACAACTGGTCATGGATGATCTTTATCTATTAGCGATGTTACATGACATTGGTAAAATTGGGATTCCATCTCATATCTTAAATAAACCTGGGAAACTCTCAGACGATGAGTGGGCGATTATGAAAACCCATCCGATGATTGGTTACCAAATCGCGAACTCATCGAATGACTTAAAAAGCATTGCAGAAGGCATCTTAGCCCACCATGAACGATTTGATGGTATGGGTTATCCAAATGGCTTAAAGGGCAGAGACATTCCATTGATTTCAAGGGTTGTATCTATCATTGATGCCTATGATGCCATTACACAAGATAGACCTTATAGAAAAGCGCGTACACACGAAGAAGCGATTCTAGAACTTAAAAAATGTACCCCTGGACAATTTGATCCAGATATCATAGACATATTCATATCTATATTTGAATAAGAGGTGATTGTTTTGGGAGAACTCTTAAAGCGAATTAAACTCATCGTTATCGCTTTTGTAGTAGCACTCACACTCCTTACTGTTTTTGGTATTTATAGTCCGTTACAAAAATCAATTGACAGTGAAAAGTATAAAAACTTTATCACGACATCCAAGATTTATGAACAATCTTTAGATGCTTTTGTCAGTGAATCACTGGAAAAAGCATCGATATTGAGCAATGACTACTATACCAGAACCGCATTTAAAGCATACTCGGATGGCGAGTTAACTGAAGCTGACATGACTGCACGATTTGTTGCGGTTTTTCCTGCTAATTTGGCCATCATTAATGACCTTGTATATGGTGAAATCGGATCCAATGGGCATGTATTTTCCACCTATGGTGCGTCTGTAGAGACCTACACATACGATCAAATTAAGAATGATTATTATGCTCAACAATATATCGAACTAGAGGATCAATGCTTACTTAGGGTCACTTATCCTATTAGACACAACTATACCAACACTGGGTATATGGTGTTGTATTTTGATTTAGATTCAGTCATGAAGGTCCAAGATGAGTCAAATTTATCGTTATTCATATACAATGACCGAACTCATCTAGTTAACTTAGAAGAAACTGCTAGACCACTGTTAGTTAGTGATACCATTATTTATCGCCATGATAGTCATTTTGACTACATGGGGACGATTAGTAGTGGACAGCTTTACTATATCATTAGCATCGAACAAGGTGATTTGTTTGGTAATACGAATACGATTGTTAAGTTATCCATTATCTTATTGGTCATCATCATGATTTTATCCTTTATTCTATTTAATCGCCAAGTCTATATCAAAGCCAATACACTAGTAGAAGACTCTATCCGTATGAAAAAAGAGTTGTCGATGTTAGCCGATTATGACTCACTCACAAAAGCTTACTCTAGAAACTATTTTGACCGATTCGTCAAACAGTTTTCTAGTATGTATGACCCAAACTATTCAGCAACTCTCGTCATGATTGACTTTGATAACCTAGGGTTAATTAATGATACATATGGCCATTTAGTAGGCGATAACGTTTTAAAGAAGATAGCAGCTTTGATTCTAGATTCACTTAGAAAGAATGATTTATTCTTTCGATTTGGGGGCGATGAATTCATTGTCATCTTAGAGGATTGTGAAAAAGACTTAGCAGATAAAATCATTACCCGTATCATTAATGAAATCAAGAAAGAAAATGAATCCTTATCCTATGAGATTGGTATATCCTATGGGTATAGTGAATTGTACTTTAATTCAGACTTATTCACCGTTATCCATGAAGCCGATCAAAACATGTATTTACATAAGAAAGTTAAATCAGGTAAGAAGGACTACGACCTATTTACCACAGAATCTTAAGATTTGTGATATAGTAAAAGTAGAGGTGATACCATGGTTAAAAAGTATGTATCGATGTCGTTATTTGCGATATATGCCTTATTTTTCTTAACACAACTGTTTCAGTTTCTATCATTGGCCAATGATTTTAATGGGCCATACGCATTCTTAATGAGTATGGCACTATTCAATGTGATGTTTTTAGCACTATCTAAAAAAGAAGTGAATCTGATGGCTTTGTTGGTAGGGACATTCTACTTTATATGGTATACGGTTGTTTTTTACACCATCCAGGGCGATAACATTAGTTTCTCAATGCCTGTCAATCTTTATTACTTTTTCTTTAGACACGCATTTGATCCAAGTCAATTAATCGCATTAAGCAATTACTTTTCAACCGCGATTGCTGTATCAGTCTACTTAATTCCTTGGTTATTCATCATTAATTTCAACTTTTTAAAACAATATTATCAAAAATGATTTGAATTTCAAACTAAATGAGCATTCATGGTGTATAATACTCTAAAAGAGGTGGTATACCATGATTAATGAAGATAAAGTTGTCAAATTTCAGTTGGCACAAAAAATTTATTTCCTAGTAACGTTGATTACACTTGGCGTTGTAGTCGCATTTTTGTTACTATTAAACGCAACCGGTGCAGACTGGTTAGTCGATTTACCATTTGATATCGCGTATGTGGTCATATTTTTGATGTGGGCGAATTTGGCACACTTTCTATTTGGAATTTATCAGTTGATTAGATATTATTCGGTCATCAAGAAAATAGAAGATGTCAGGTTATGGAAAACCGTACTGAGTTTAGTGTTATCACCTGTGATCTTCGTATTCGTTTATATCTTACTCATTTTATCTGTGTTCGTATCGTGTGCTAGAAATAACTAAAATAACCAGTATAAAAGAAAGCCAGTGGCTTTCTTTTAAAATTATATTAAGACTTATGATACAATGAATTTGGGTGATACAATGACAATTAGAGGCGTTAATTTAGGTGGTTGGTTTGTCTTGGAATCTTGGATGAGACCAGCTTTATTTGAAGGGCTTAAGGGTCCGGATGAAACACACTTTATGCTTAATAAAAAAAATGCGAAAGCACACTTGATCAATCATTATCAGACGTTTATCACAGAACGTGATTTTGAGTATTTAAATCGTTTAAATGTGAAACACTTGAGACTACCAGTTCCTTGGTGGTATTTAGGTGAATCCCCTTATATCGAATCAAAGGATTATATCCATCAAGCATATAAATGGGCAGACAAGTATGATATGCATATCTTACTTGACCTACATACCGCACCAGGTTGTCAAAATGGGTTTGACAACGGGGGCATTACAGGTGTAATTGATTGGCCAAAAGACCCTAAAAACATCGATTTAACGATTGATAAACTTGAAAGTCTGGTCAAAGAATATAAAGACTACAAGTCCTTTTATGGGATTGAAGTCTTAAATGAGCCTCATGTCTCCATAGACATGAATATCATCATCGACTTCTATCAAAGAAGTTATGACCGATTAAGAGTGATCACCGATAAATTAATCGTATTCCATGATGCCTTTAGACCAACAGACCCAATGTTTAAACCATTCTTTAAGGATAAAGTGAATGTGGCATTTGACTTACATTTATACCACTGTTTTAATGAATCGCTTGCGAATGGGACAAAAGAAAACCACATCGAAGAAGTATTAAGAAGGCACCAAATGATTCAAGAGATTGAAACCTATGTTAGAGTCATCATTGGTGAATGGTCACTTGGCTTAAGAGAATCTGAAAAAGATTTTAAAGATACCTTCTCACATGACTTATTCATTAAACTCTTAACCGATGCACAACTATTCGCTTACAACCAAGCATTTGGGTTTTACTTCTGGAGTTATAAGATTGACCGTGAGACTCATTTGAATTGGGACTTTAGACGCATGGTCGAAAAAGGATTCTTACCAAACAAATTTTAAAGGAGACAACATGAAAGCATTATTTCATATCGACGAACGACATAAATGGCCAATGGTTCAGGCTAACATTAAGAATATGTTAGCAGAAACAGACGCAGAGATTAGTGTGGTAGCTAATAGTGAAGCCGTTGAATTATTCATCAAATCAACGATTACATTAGAAGACAAAGTCACATACTATGTGTGTAATAACTCAATCACACAAAGACACCTAGATCGTAATGACTTAAATAAAAAAGCTAAGATTACGGGTAGTGGGGTCGTACAGATCGTCAAACTCCAAGATGAAGGCTTTAGATATATCAAACCATAGCACAGGAAACCCTGTGCTATTTCTTTTTAATTTGTTATAATTAATGTAATGTAGAGGTTATTTTATGAAGAAATTACTGAGTTTATTACTGCTTACCATCCTATTATCTGGATGCAGCAGAAGCAATCTAATCGTCAAATATCAAGATGACTTAAAAATAGAACAAGATGGCATCATTTACTTAGTCGATAGTTTCTATGAAGGTGGGTCAAACTTAACGTTTAGACTGGCACTGGAAAACATAACAGATGAGGACATCTTAGTACCACTTGAAAGCCTAACTATTATTAGACTATCGAATGGTGTTGGTTATCCAGTGAATTGTAGACTGTTTGACGATAATACAAATGTTATAGCGAATTCAAAGGTTAATTTAAGTTGTGTGGTTGTATTACCAACATCCATAGAAGATGAACACTATAAATTCATTTTTGATCGATTTGTCTTTAACTTGTTTGAAAAAGAATAATTAGAGCAGAATATATTGATTCAGACAAAAAAAAAATGGGCAATCGCCCATTTTATTTTTCGTTTTCAAATATAATATCTAGTTGTTTTGAAAGTCTGTTAACAACATCACAAACTAAAGCGTTTCCCATCATGAAATAACGACGTTTTTCAGGCATGCCTGTGTTTGTCCAACCTGTTGGAAAACCGTTTAATCTTTCAGCTTCTTCAGGTGTGATTAAGCGCATTTTATGATGGTTATGTGGGTCTTTAATAATGTGTGTACTTCTATTCACAGAACCTTCTGAGGTTAGCATCGTTCTAGCAGGTAGCGTTAATAAATCATGCGGACTCATTGACCCTTCTGAATAGAAGTATGAAATGCCAGTTTCTTTATTAGTACGCTCAATCTTTTTAGAATCACGGAGATTTTTGAATTTGGCTAATTTCTCATCACTTAAGTAAAAGTGGTCATCCACTTTTGTAGTTTCAATGATTTCGCCAAGTGTAATTGGGGCTTCAACTGCTGGTGTAGCTTTTGCAGTAATAATAGTATGATTGATAGCAAAACCGCTGTTATCAAATTTGAATGCTAAATCGTCAGAGACTTTAACCAAATCTGAGAACTTATTTTTGGAAATATCTAGGGTTTCTGTTTTACCTATTGAAACAACAGGTAAACTTTTCGCAAACATAGATCTATCTGTCAAAAACACGTTAGCCTCAAGCCTATAGACTGACTTAAAGTACTCAGTGTTGTTTTTGAACGCAAAGATGAAAACTCTACGTCTTCGTTGTGCAAAACCATACTCAGCAGCATTTATAACTCGCCATTCTACACCATATCCTAAATCATTTAGTGTTCTCAGCATGATACCAAAGTCTCTACCACGTTGCTTAGATGGTGACTTCAGAAGTCTATCTACATTTTCCAATAACACAAATGGTGGTTTCTTAGCCTCGAGTGTTTTATATATTTCCCACCAAAGTACACCTTTTTTGCCTTCAATGCCTTTTTCTTTAGATAATGATCTCGCAACTGAGTAATCTTGGCATGGAAAGCCGCCAACCAATAAAGTATGATTTGGAATATCATGTTTGTTGATTTTTGAAATGTCTTCATTTACATGGCTTTCAGATTCGCCAAATCTCTTTATATAGCAGTCAAAAGCATGTTGTATTTTTGAAGAGGGCTCCCATTGGTTAGCCCATACAAATGTATATCTATTATTTTCCGTAATTTCGCCATTTTTGTTTAAAGTAACATCATTTAGTCCTACTCTAAATCCACCAACCCCGGCAAATAATTCAACTACTGTTTTATCCATAAATTCACCTTTAATTTTCTAAAGAATATAACTATGTTATAATTCATATATACAATATAACAAATTTGTTTGCTTAAATCAAGATCGAAACAGAATAAAAAGTGAGGATTATTTTATGGATGATTCAAAAAACAAGAAAAGTAACCAAGACATACTCACAATCGATGAATTAATCGATAAAGCAAGCTCTCTTTTAGGGTTGCAAATGAATCAGATTAATGAAAACCTAGAATTTGATGGTAAAAAAGGAGATTTTGGCTTTGCGATAGAAGAAGGTGGGTTCAATTATCCTAGAAACAGTAGAGCAGAAGCTGATTTTAAGGATCTAAATGTCGAATTAAAAGTAACCCCATTCAAAAGAAACGCTAACGGCACCTATTCATCCAAAGAAAGATTAGTTTTAAACATTATAAATTACATGGAAGAGTATAAGAAGTCCTTTGAAGATAGTTCACTGTGGACGAAAAATCAAACCCTACTTATTTTGTTCTATGAATACATCGAAAATATTAGTAGATCAGATTTCATGATTAAATACGGTATATTACATCAGTTTTCTGAACAAGATTTAATCATCATAAAGAACGACTGGCAGATTATTATCGATAAAATCAAAGCAGGAAAAGCACACGAGATATCTGAGGCGGATACTTACTATCTTGGCGCATGTACTAAAGGAAAAAACTCAAGTAGTACAAGACAACAGCCTTTTTCAAGCATCCCGGCTAAACAAAGAGCTTTTTCACTAAAAACTACCTATATGACTCAAATCGTGAGAGAACTTACTACTAACACAAAACCTGAGGATAGCCTATTCAATTATGTGGAACTAGTAGGAGATTCTTTTGAAGAATCCATTATTAAGAAAGTAGCACCATATATCGGTATGACTGAATCTCAATTATTGGGTCTTTTTGAATTAGATACTGTGGCTAAAAGTAGATTTGAAATGATTTTCACTAGAATGTTGGGTTTAAAAGGTAAGCTATCAAAGGTTTCAGAGTTTATTAAGGCAAATATCCAGGTTAAAACCATCAGAGTTGAAGACACAGGAAAAATAAAAGAAAGTATGTCATTTCCAGCATTTAAGTTCACTGAAATCGTGAATCAAGAATGGGAAGATTCAGATATATACAAACTCTTTGAAACAAAGAAATTTATGTTCGTTGTTTTCAAGAAAATTAATGGTGAATATACCTTTGATAATATTGTTTTTTGGAATATGCCATATGAGGATTTAAATGTGTATTTTAAAACTATATGGTTAGAAACCAGAAAAATAATTGCAAATGGGGACATTGTTAAGTTTGTTGATAATAAAGGTGTTCGACACACTAATTTTCCAGGACAGTCATCAAATCCTGTAGGACATGTTAGACCTCACGCAAGACTAAAAACGGACACATATCCATTACCTAGTACTGATAAAGTGACTGGGCTTAACGTTTACATGAAATATTGTTTTTGGTTAAATAGTAAGTATGTAGAAGAATCAATTCTGAAACTATGACTGTAAAAATCTCACTATTAAATAGGCTGGGTGAATTTTACAATTGAAACAGTTAAAATTAACTCAAATTGACTAGGTTTTAGTACCTAGTTTTTTCTTATTCATAATTCTAAAAGAAAACATAATTCCCCACTAATAAAAAAACTATAACTATGTTATAATACAAATGTAAACGCTTTTATAAAACGAAGGGAGAAATAACATGAGTGATTTAAAAGTATTTGAGTACATGGAAAAACACAAGTATGAACAAGTTGTCTATTTTTATGATAGAACAACAGGATTAAAAGGGGTAACCGTGATTCATAATACCACATTAGGGCCAGCCCTTGGTGGTACTAGACTATGGAATTATGAATCAGAAGATGCAGCCGTACTTGACTGCTTAAGATTAGCAAGAGGTATGACTTATAAAGCAGCTGCTGCAGGGTTAAACCTTGGTGGTGGTAAAACTGTATTAATTGGCGATGCGACTAAAGTTAAAAGCGAAGCCTATTTTAGAGCATTAGGTAGATATGTACAAGCCTTAAATGGTCGATACATTACTGCTGAAGATGTGAACACTAACACAAAAGATATGAGCTATATTCACATGGAAACCGATTATGTAGTTGGGCTAGAAGGCAAGTCAGGCAATCCTTCTCCAATGACTGCATTAGGCGGTTTCTACGGTGTTAAGGCGGCTTTAAAATATAAATTTGGGTGCGAAGATGTATCTAAATACACCTATGCAGTCCAAGGCGCAGGCCAAACTGGTTATTACTTAATTAAGTATTTATTAGAAGCCGGCGCGAAGAAAATTTACTTCTCAGAATTAAACCCTAAACACATTGAAAGAATGAAAAACGAACACCCTGAAGTAGAATTTGTTGATCCAGACAAAATCTATTCTATGGACGTCGATGTATTCTCACCTTGTGCACTTGGTGGTGTATTAAACTCAGACACGATTCCTAAGATTAAAGCTAAGGTGATTGCAGGTACTGCCAATAACGTATTATTAGAAGAAGATATTCACGGTGATATGATTAAAGATAAAGGCATTTTATATGCACCAGACTTTGTCATTAATGCTGGTGGGTTAATCAATGTTTATTATGAATTACTCAATCAACCAAAAGAAAAAGTAGAAGCGGACTTAAAATTGATTTACGATCGTTTATTAGAAATCTTTGAGATTGCGGATAGAGAAAATATCCATACACAATTAGCAGCCAAAGTGTTTGCTAAAAATAGAATCGAAACCATAAAGAATCTACACGATAATTACATCCCAAGATAGGAGGGTTAGTTTGAAGAAGTACTATAACTTAGACTTCAATAATGAAGCATGTAAAGGCTGCGAACTATGTGTTAATCACTGTCCAGTTCACATTTTAGAAATGTCAAACAGCCGTATGAACCAATCTGGGTATCAATTAGTCGATGTAACCGACATCGACAAATGTATCGGGTGTGCATTTTGTGCCATGATATGTCCAGACTCTGTTATCAAGGTGGAAACCAGAGATGTCTAAACGTTTAATCAAAGGCAATGAAGCCATCGCTTTAGCAGCGGTAAAAGCCGGTGTGGACGCATTTTTCGGTTATCCAATTACACCACAAAATGAAGTACCTGAATACTTAAGCAAATACTTACCTGAAGCAGGCAAAGTATTTGTCCAAGCAGAATCAGAAGTTGCAGCCATCAACATGGTTTATGGTGCAGCAGGCGCAGGTAAGCGCGTGATGACATCCAGTTCCTCGGTAGGTATTGCCTTAAAACAAGAAGGTATTTCTTATATCGCAGGTGCTGAATTGCCATGTTTAATCGTATCCGTGATGAGAGGTGGTCCTGGTTTAGGTGGGATTCAACCATCACAAGCAGACTACTACCAAGCAACGCGTGGTGGTGGGAATGGGGATTATCATTTAGTCGTCATTGCACCTGAATCGATTCAAGAAACGATTGATTCTATCAAAGAAGGATTTGATATTGCAGATACGTATAGAAATCCAGTGATGGTATTAGTTGACGGTCTTATCGGTCAAATGATGGAATCGGTTGACCTAGATAGACCTGTCCCTAAACGTGACTTGCCAGATAAATCATGGGCAACGATCGGTACAGAGAATCATCCAGGTAGAAATGTCGTAACCAGCTTATTTCTAGATCCAATCTCATTAGAAAATCATAACTTACATTTAAAGTCAAAATACGATGTCATTAAAGAAAAAGAAGTTAGATATGAAATGATCAACATGGATGACCCAGATTATGTCATTGTTGCTTACGGCACAACCGCACGTATCGCAAGAAGTGCGATTGAAATGCTCAAAGAAGCAGGCATTAACGTTAGTATGATTAGACCAATCACGGTTTGGCCATTCCCTAAAAAAGCATTTGACTTAATCCCAAGTACAGTTAAAGGTATCTTGGTAACTGAAATGTCATTAGGCCAAATGGTTGATGACGTTGAAATCGCCAATAAAGGCAGATTCGAAGTGGCCTTTTATGGTAGAACGGGTGGGGTTGTGATCGACCCAACTGAAATCAGAGATGCGATTATAAACTTTAAGAAGTGGGTGAGAGAATGATTAAATATCAAAGATCAGAAGGTCTAACCGGAAAAAACACCCATTATTGTCCAGGTTGTACACATGGTATCTTACACAAGATTGTAGCGGAAGTCATGGTCGAATTAGGCATATTAGAAAAAACCATTGGTATCGCATCTGTTGGTTGTTCAGTCTATTCATATGAATATTTTAATTGCGATATGCAACAAGCGCCACATGGTAGAGCTTGTGCAACAGCAACCGGTGTTAAACGTGTGTTACCTGATAATGTGGTCTTTACATATCAAGGTGATGGTGACTTAGCATCCATTGGGATTGCAGAAACCATCCACGCCGCCAACCGCGGTGAAAATATTACCGTCATATTTGCCAATAATGCCAATTACGGTATGACTGGCGGACAAATGGCCCCAACCACTTTAATTGGTCAAAAAACGACTACCTCACAAGGTGGTAGAAACGCTTCTACACAAGGTTATCCAATCAAAGTATCGGAGATGTTTCAACACATTGACGGAGTAGCGTATCTTGAACGTGTTGCATTGACTAACGCTCAAAATGTCAATAAAGTTAAAAAAGCCATTAAAAAGGCATTCCAATACCAACTAGATGGTAAAGGCTTTACCATGGTCGAAGTATTATCAACATGCCCAGTGAACTGGGGTATGTCACCAATCGATGCGATGCATTGGGTCGAAGAAGCAATGGTCCCAGTGTTCCCATTGGGTGTATATAAGGATGTGGGTAGCGATGACAAAAACAATTAGAATAGCAGGTTTTGGTGGTCAAGGCGTGATGTTGCTTGGTCAAGTCTTAGCGTATAGCGCAACCTTAAAAGGCTTGAATGCAATTTGGGTACCAACCTATGGTCCAGAGACCAGAGGTGGGACAGCCAATTGCATGGTAACGATATCCGATGAACCCATTTATTCACCTGTATTTAAAGACTCAGATGACTTAATCGTTTTAAATGAACCAAGTTATAATAAATTCAAACAAACGGTTAAGAAAAAAGGTTATATGCTTTATAACGAATCATTGGTGCATTTGAACCAAGATGCAAGTTATCAAACCAGTGGCATTAAAGCCAATGATATTGCGGCTAGTATCAATGAACCTAAAACCATCAATATGGTCTTATTAGGCAGATACTTAAGAGATACCAATCTCTTTGAAAAAGAAACAGTTTTAGATGCACTGAGATATTATTTTGGTTCAAAGAAAGAACATTTAATTGAAGTCAACGAAAAAGCGATTGACCTAGGATTACTAGCTTAAAAAAGTTAAAAACCTACAAGCGTTTTATGTTATCATAACGTTGTAGGTTTTTTTTGTGGGAGGATTTTTATTAATGAAGAAATATTTAATTACGATGATTGTTACCATGTTACTGGTACTCTCAGGGTGTAAGAAAGAAATCAAAGATTACGAGTTCACACCTTATGTCACAAGAGGCAATAAAACATTGTTGTTAGCTGAACAACTTAGCTTTAAAACAGGTGAAAGTGAAAAGAGTGTCAATCAAATCACCATCAACACTAAAAGTAAGTTTCAAGAAATCGATGGCTTTGGGGCCGCGATGAGCGAATCCAGTGGGTATGTGATTTCTAACTTAGATGAAGCAACCAAAGATGCCTTAATGGCTGACTTATTTTCTAGTGAAGGCATTGGCATGGATTTCATTAGAATTCCAATGGGTGCGAGTGATTTTTCCCTAGATAACTATACGTATAACGATTCAGACACGGCAGATGTCACCTTATCCAAATTCACGCTTGAACGTGATTTGGCTTATGTGATTCCAAGACTACAAGAAGCAGTTGCGCTGAATCCAGATTTAAAACTAATGGGCTCACCTTGGAGTGCACCTGCCTGGATGAAAAACAACAATAAATTAAATGGAGGGTACTTACTACCTACTTACTATGCAGCCTATGCAGACTATTTTGTGAAGTTTGTAGAAGGTTATCAAGCAAATGGTTTAGATATTTTTGCAATCACAGTTCAAAACGAACCACTACATGAAACAACTTCATATCCATCGATGCGCATGAGTGTGTCTGAACAAATCAATTTTGTATCGGTACTAGGACCTAAATTCGAAGATGCAAGCATCGATACCAAAATCATTGGGTATGATCATAACTGGGATAACCAGTTTTACCCTCAAGCGTTACTAGATAACGAGAAAACAAAAGACTTTATCGATGGGGTTGCATTCCACTGCTATAACGGCAGTGTCGCAGATCAAAAAGCATTTTATGATAAAAACCCAGATGCGAATATCTATTTTACAGAATGTACAGGGATAGCTACTTATAGAAACTTCTCAGACAACATGACTTGGAATATGGAAAACATCTTCATTGGCGCGATCAATGCAGGTGCTAAAACAGCCTTACTATGGAACCTAGCTTTAGATGAAGCTTATGGTCCTCAAAATGGTGGTTGTGGTAACTGTGTTGGGGTTGTGACAGTTGAAGATAATGAGTATCAACTGAATGAGGAGTATTACGCCATTGGTCACTTCTCTAAGTTTTTAGATGCGGGTGCGAGACGAATTGAAGCTACTACCACGAATTTAAACTTGTTAGTATCTGCATTCATCAATCCAGATGGCAGTGTGGTTTTAGTCATTCATAATAAGTCAGCATATGATCAATATGTTGAATTAACTGTGGACGGTAGAACAGCAAACTATGTGGTAGAAGCTAAATCAACTGTCACCTTGGATGGTGTTCAAATTGGCTGATTATATTAAGTCGATTAGAAGTCTGGTTGGACATGCACCAATCAGAAGCGTGAGTGTTGCCTGTATCATTGAAAATGAACAAGGTCAAATCCTCTTACAAAAAAGAAGTGATACAGGAACTTGGGGTACCCCTGGTGGTAATTTAGAACTAGAAGAACACATCTTAGAGGGTCTTAGCCGTGAGATCAAAGAAGAAACTGGTCTAGAGCTAAAGAATCCAACCTTGTTTGGCATCTATTCAGGTCAAGAACAAGCATTTCATTATCCGAATGGGGATATTACCTATTATGTGGTCGTTGTATTTCATGAAAAGCTGGATTCACCCGTTAATCTAGTACTGAATGAAGAATCCCTTCAATTGTCATTTTTCAGTAGAGACCAAATACCTGACAACGTTCAAATCACAGATCAACCATGGATTAAAGCGTGGCAATCTTTTGATTTCAAAGTAAAAATCGCATAATTACTTAAAAAAACAGAACATATGAAATAGCTTAAAATGGATAAACCATATTGCTTGATTTCTATGTTCTGTTTTTTTAAGTAATTATGCGATTTTTACTTTGAAATCAAAAGATTGCCACGCTTTAATCCATGGTTGATCTGTGATTTGAACGTTGTCAGGTATTTGG
>CAKMJY010000108.1 GCA_927433595.1 uncultured Acholeplasmatales bacterium
GTCCAAATGGGTAATTGACCATTAAACCTTTTTTATCGTAGTAGCGATATCCGACATAGATAGATTCGGCATAATATACCGATTTTGTCCCACCAGGGAAAAATGGATAGCTAGGTGTGTCATCCAGTTTTAATGGATAACTTTCTGCCAGTTTACCACTCGGATTATGTAAGCCATATAGAATTTGATATAACGCCTTACCACCTGCTTCACCAGGTAAATACGCATTGATGATTGCTTTAACTTGATCTTTATAAGGCATTAATGTAGGCGCACCACCTTGTAAAATGATGATGACATTAGGATGGTTATCGCATACACGCTCAATGAGTTTTAGTTGTTGAATAGGCAAATTCATATGGGTTCTATCAAAACCTTCAGATTCAAATGAATCGGTTAGACCAACCGATAAAATGACTTTGTCTTTGTTTTTTATGATCTTCAGTGCTTCATCAATTAAAGTATCATCCTCATGATTGTCTAAGTGATATCCAGGTGCGTACTCAAAGGTTGCTTGAACTGACTTAAATTGATCGAAAAGTGTATCAACCGTAACAGGATTAACTTTAGAAGAGCCGCTACCTTGAAACCTAGGTTGTTTGAAAAAAGCCCCAATAAGTGCGACACTTTCTTTTCTATCCAGTGGCAATACATCATCATCGTTCTTTAATAGAACAATCGATTCTAGGGCAGCTTTTAAGGCAACGTCGTGATAATACTGGTTGGTTTTATGCTTTTCTACGCTAGCTTTTTCGAGCATCCATAATATTGGTTTAACGGCATTATCAATTTCTTTATCTGTGATTAATCCCTTTTTATAAGCATTTAAGAGGACTTTATTTTTTGACCCTGGCATTTCAAGTGATAAACCTGATTTTAAGGATTGAACGCGATCATTCATCGCACCCCAATCGGTGATAAAAGCACCTTTAAACTCAAAACGATTTCGTGCAATCGCCGTTAGGTATAGTTTGGATTCAGCGACATATTTCCCATTAACTTGGTTATAGCTGGTCATGATCGACCATGGTTTGGCTTGTATAGCAATCCCAAAACCTTTTAAATAGATTTCATATAATGCCCTTTTATCGACAATGGTATCGATGGTCATGCGGTTTTTCTCTTGATTATTAGCCAAATAGTGTTTAAGTGATACCCCAACTTCTTTAGATTGAACCCCTTCGATATAGCTTTTGGCTAGCATACCTGCAACAACAGGGTCTTCTGAGAAGTACTCAAAGTTCCTACCACACAGTGGGCTCCTTTTAATGTTGATACCAGGCCCAAGAATCATGGAAACATCTTGATTAATTGCCTCTTGAGCAAGTGCTTGACCGACTTCATATAATAAGGATTCATCAAACGAACAAGCTAATAAAGATGCGGTTGGAAAGCAAGTTGCTTGATAGGATTCTGCGATACCTAAGGCATCATTGGATTTTTGTTTACGGATACCATGAGGGCCGTCTGTCATCATAAAACGCTTTAATCCAAGTTTTGGGTAATGCTTGATGTACCATAAGCCATCACCTGTTAGTAAGTTAAGTTTCTCTTTGATAGATAGTTTTTTTAAGTGTTGATATAAGTCCATGATATTACCCCTCTATGACTCGTAAGAGTTCTTTGATGAAGACCGCCCTGAATTTATCGTCTTTAAATGTTTCTAGTTGTTTAGAGTTATCTTTATTGGATATTGAAATGAATAAAGGCATACAAAATGAAGAAAACATGATCATATATTGAGCATATAGTGTTTGTTGATCAATGGCTTGATTGGACAGTGTGATTTCTTTAAAAATGAGTCTTGTAAAATCGTTATCCGAGAAAAATGTATCGACCAATAAATTACTAGATGTTTGTTGCATATCCTGATTTAAGAATAGATATGAAAGTATCCCAATATTCTCAAGTGCATAAGTATATGTGAAGCCAATCATTTCTTCTAATACAACCGATTTGGATTTACCTTTGTTTTCGTAAAGTATATGAAGAATCTTAGTTTTGAGTTCTTCAATGACTTCAGAGACCACTTGTTGAATCAAAAACTCTTTAGACCCAAAGTAATAATTTACAGAGGCGATGTTCATATAACACGTATCTGCGATGTCTTTAATGGTCACCGTACGTTGTTTTTGTAAAAGCGATTTGGTTTCACGGATGATTTTGTCTTTTATCTCGTTGTTTTTCATAGTATCTCCTTAAATGGGTTTTGAAACGGTATTTAAAACAGGATTTCATATCTTATTTATACCATATTCAGACTATAATTTAAATAGGGATTTAAAATATTGATTTAAAACGAACATAAGGAGGCCTTCTTCATGACATTTTATACGAATAAAAGTAGTCGATTGATCATACTAATTGTAACATTCATACTCACCATATCACTTGGTATCACGAGTTTCTTCGTGAAAACCAATTATGATATGACCAAGTATTTAGACCCATCATCCAATACATTTCAGGGTCTAGAGATCCTAGATGACACCTTTGGTAACCATGCCACCATCGAACTGATGACCAAAGGCATGACCATCGATGAGATGGTGTCACTAAAACAAGCGATTAAAGGCTTAGATGATGTTGAAAGTGTGATATTCATTGACGATTATGTTAACTTATCAGAAACACCCATTGAGTTTGTCCCTGAAGAGATTAAAGGACCATTTATTCAATCCGATTATATGAAACTTCAAATCGTATTTAGTAAAGATGCGTATGATGCAAGTCTAGATGACACCTTAGAAACCATTGAAGGCTTGACGACTTCATACATGCGCGGTGAAGTATTAGAAAACGCGCATGCAAGAAGTGTTGCATCCAAACAGTTATTGGTGATCATGGCAATCATCGTGCCTATTTGTATTATCATCCTCATCTTGGCAAGTAAGTCATATATTGAAGTATTGCTTATTTTACTAACCCTTGGGGTTGCGATTATATTGAATACAGGAACCAATGTGTTCTTATCGGATATATCCTTTATTACGATGACCATGGCCATGGCACTACAACTGGCCATGTCATTTGATTATTCCTTGTTCATGATTCATAGATACCATGAATACCGCCATTTAGGCAAAGAAACAGCCATCAAACTGGCTTGGCAAAAATCGTTTAAATCGATCACGACATCCAGCTTAACGACCATCTTTGGGTTTATGGCTTTAATGTTTATGCAATATAAAATCGGGTTTGATATGGGCTTTGTTTTAGCCAAGGGCATTCTATTTTCTTATTTAGCAGTTATCCTACTGTTGCCAATTGGTTTATACTATGCTGACGATTGGATTAAAAAAACCATGCATCGATCATTTTTACCGAATATGGCTTTTATTGGACACTTTGTCTTTAAAGCGCGTTACTTGCTATTAGTATCACTGGTTGTGATTGCGATTGGTGGCTATTATTTCCAAGACCAAAATACCTATTTATATCAAGGCACACAAAGTGAATCAGGCTCGAAACTGGCCAATGACCAAGCACTGATTTCAGACATATTTGGTGCCAATCAACCCTACGTCATCCTCATTAAGGGTGAAGACGTGCTTAGAGAAGTTTCTTTAGTTTCAGAACTTTTGTCATTTGAGCATGTGACCTCGGTTCAAGCATTGGTTACGACTGTAGACCCTAATATACCAAGGGATTTCATACCTGATGACATCAAATCAAACTTCATCAATAATGGTTATACGCGTATTATCCTAAATACAACATTAACCAATGAAAGTGAGGCCTATTTTGAACTGGACGATCTGATCCGCAAAACGACCAGTGCTTATTTTGATGAAGCTTATTATATCGGTGTTATCCCATCTACTACAGACATCAAAACGTCTGTAAATCATGATACTATTTTAGTCTTATCCATATCGATTGGTCTGGTCTTCTTGGTCATTTTAGTGATGTTTAAAAACCTATTACTGCCAATCATCTTAGTGTTAGTCATCGAAGCCTCTATTTGGTTAAACTTAGGTATCCAGTCCCTCGCTGGTACACCTATTTTATACATTGGGTATTTGATTATCATGTCTATCCAATTAGGGGCGACGATTGACTATGCCGTATTAATGAGTTCTAGATACATTGAAGAGCGACTTACAAAGGATAGAAAAAATGCTTTGATTGAGGCTGTTAAAACCTCTACGCCAACCATCTTCATATCTGCTTTAATCTTATCCGCGGCTGGTTTGATTGAATTCATCGTATCTGATATGGCAGCTATCCAAGAAATCGGCTTACTCTTGGGTAGAGGGACCATGATTGCGTTCTTGTTAACCATTTTAATACTACCGACTTACTTATTCGTGTTTGACCGCTTCATAGTAAAGAAAAAACCTTCAATTTGAAGGTTTTTATACTTTGGAAGCTTTCGCTTTTTGAATGTTTTCTATTAAGTCTTTTTCAGCTTTACCGAAATCAGTTTGACGTTTTCTGTTTTCTTCTAAACGTTCTTTACGTAATGACATTAAATGTGCCATGGCTGATTCTTCGGTATACCCAATATGCGCTTCTTGAGCAATGACGCTACAAGTATCTTTGGCAAACTCAACAACACCATTTAAAATCACAGTGACCAACGCTTGTTCACCTTTGACCATTTTAACGTATCCTTTATCAATCGTAGATACAATCGGTATGTGGTTTTTCTTGATGGCATATTGTCCATTACTCTTAGATGAAACAACGACATAGTCTACTGTTTCATCGTATAGTTTACCTTGAGGTGTAACAACGATAATTTTCATAGAGTCACCTTAAAGCTTGGCAGCTTTACGAATGACATCTTCGATATTACCAACTAGTCTGAATGCTTCTTCAGGTAGATGGTCGTATTTACCTTCTAGGATTTCTTTAAAGCCTTGGACTGTATCTTTTACCTTAACGAATGCGCCTGGTTGACCAGTAAACTGCTCAGCAACGTGTAAGTTTTGACTTAAGAATAGTCTAATTCTTCTGGCTCTATGAACAACCAGTTTATCATCTTCTGATAATTCATCCATCCCTAGAATGGCGATGATATCTAGTAATTCATTATAGCGTTGGATGGTTTTTTGAACGCTTCTGGCAACTTCATAATGTTCTTCACCAACGATTTCAATGGAAAGTGCACGTGAGGTTGAAGCCAGTGGGTCAACCGCTGGATAAATCCCTTCTTCGGCAATCTTTCTAGATAAGTTGGTGGTTGCATCTAAGTGTGTAAATGTGGTTGCTGGGGCTGGGTCTGTATAGTCATCGGCTGGGACATATACCGCTTGAATAGAGGTAATGGACCCTTCTTTCGTCGATGTAATACGTTCTTGGAGTTTACCCATTTCAGTTGCAAGTGTTGGTTGGTAACCAACGGCACTTGGCATACGGCCCAATAAGGCAGATACTTCAGAACCTGCTTGAGTAAAACGGAAGATATTATCAATGAATAATAACACGTCTTGTTTTTCTTGGTCTCTAAAATACTCAGCCATCGTTAAACCCGTTAACCCAACACGCATACGTGCGCCAGGTGGCTCATTCATTTGCCCAAACACCATGGCCGTTTTGTTGATAACACCACTTTCGGTCATTTCCCAAAATAGGTCATTGCCTTCTCTGGTACGTTCACCAACACCGGCGAACACGGAGATACCGCCGTGTTCTTGAGCGATGTTATGAATTAATTCTTGAATCAATACGGTTTTACCGACACCGGCACCACCGAATAATCCAATCTTACCACCTTTGATATAAGGGGCAAGTAAGTCAACCACTTTAATCCCTGTTTCAAGAATTTCAATCTCACTAGATAAATCTTCTAGTTTAGGTGCCACTCTATGAATTGGTGATCTTTTTACGGTTAATGGTAATGCTTCTTTTTCATCAATTGGTTCGCCTAAGACATTAAAGATACGACCTAATGTCTCTTTCCCTACTGGTACTGAAATAGGGCTTTTCGTGTCTAATACAGACATCCCTCTTCTAACGCCATCGGTAGAATCCATCGCAATGGTTCTAACCACGTTATTGCCTAAGTGTAAGGATACTTCAAGGGTTAGTTTGATGGTTAAATCATTCGTCGTTTCATCGATTCTTAATGCATGGTTAATCTCTGGTAGTTCGTGATCAAACTCAACGTCGATGACTGGACCCATGACTTGAACAACTTTTCCTCTGTTCATTTTATCCTCCTTTAATTAACTGCATTGGCGCCGCCAATGATGTCAGTTAATTCAATGGTGATCGCTTGTTGGCGAGCACGGTTATAGTGTAATTCTAGTTTCTTAATGATATCTTTGGCGTTATCGGTCGCTGATTTCATCGCGGTCATGCGGGATGCATGTTCGCTTGCCTTCGCTTCTAAGATAAAGCCATATAACTGGTTTTCGACAAACATCGGCAATAAATCATTGATGATTTGTTGCTGGTTTGGTTCATAGATATAACTGGTTTGTTTTTCTGTTTCATCCGCTTCTTCAAATTCAATTGGCAACAACTGAACTTGTTCCACCGTTTGTGAGATGGTATTGATAAAGTGGCTATAGAAGACCACAATGCGGTCAATTTCTTCTTTTAGATATAAACTGATGAAAGTTTGTGTGATATCCACAAAATCGACAAATTGAATATCATCTCTGACGTGGATGGCTTTTTCTTGAATCAAATCGTATTTATTTCTTCTGGCGAAGTTAAATGCTTTTTGACCAATTGCCGCCACCACAAATTTTTCATCTTTACGCTCACTAATCGCTTTTTGAAACTGTCTAAATACATTTGCGTTATGAGGGCCTGCTAATCCTCTATCAGAAGATACTAGGATATAGCATGTCATTTTATCATTGCGTTTTTCTAACATTGGATGGTTAACATCTTTGGCAGATAAAATGCCACGGATGATATGATTCATACGTTTTAATAATGGACGATAGCTCACAATTGAACGTTCTGCTTTTTTTAATTTTGAGGCAGAAACCATGTACATCGCATTCGTTATCTGCGATGTTTTTTTAGTAGCCGTTATTCTCGACTTAATCTCTCTGATCGCAGCCATAATCGCCTACACAAAGGATAGCTTGTAGCTATTAACTGCTTGAGCTAGTTTTTGTTCGTCTGGTAATGACTTGGTTTCTCTAATCGTCTTTAACAATTCGTGTGCTGCTTTGTTTTCTTCAAAGTAGCTGTGTAATCCTTTTTCAAAACGTCTGATATCAGATAACTTAACGCTGTCTAAAAAGCCTCTGGTTAATGCATAAATGGATAAGACTTGGTTTTCAACTGGCATCGTATCATGTAACCCTTGTTTTAGGATTTCAACGGTGCGTTTACCACGTTCAAGTCTTGCCTTAGTGGCATCGTCTAAATCACTACCAAATTGGGTGAATGCTTCTAATTCTCTAAAGGATGCTAAGTCTAGACGTAGTGTCCCAGAGACTTTCTTGATCGCTTTAATTTGCGCAGCACCACCCACACGGGATACCGATAGACCAGCATTAATCGCCGGTCTGACGCCACTGTGGAATAAGTCAGATTGTAAGAAGATTTGGCCATCTGTAATGGAGATGACGTTGGTTGGAATATAAGCAGAAATGTCGCCTGCTTGTGTTTCAATGATTGGTAGTGCAGTAATGGACCCACCACCTAATTGATCATTTAACTTCGCGGCTCTTTCTAGTAATCTTGAGTGTAGGTAGAATACATCCCCAGGGTATGCTTCACGGCCTGGTGGTCTTCTAAGTAATAGGGATAACTCACGGTATGCAATCGCATGTTTGGTTAGGTCATCATAAACGATTAACACATCTTTACCTGCAAACATGAATTCTTCAGCAATCGTCACACCCGCATAAGGTGCTAAGTATAATAATGGTGAAGGTTCACTGGCAGATGCTGAAACGATAATTGAATAATCCATGGCACCATGGGCTTTCAATGTTTCATATAGTGCAGCAACGGTCGATTCTTTTTGACCAATCGCCACATAGATACAAATGACATCTTTACCCTTTTGGTTAATGATGGTATCAACAGCTAACGTGGTTTTACCCGTTTGTCTGTCGCCAATGATCAATTCTCTTTGACCACGACCGATTGGGACCAAGGCGTCTAGGACTTTAATCCCAGTTTGCATCGGTTCGTTGACGGCTTTTCTAGCCATAACGCCGGTTGCTTTACGTTCAATCATTCTGGTTTTATTGGTATCTATTTTACCTAAACCATCGATTGGTTGTCCAAGTGGGTTAACGACTCTACCAATTAAGGCATCCCCGACAGGTACTTCTAAGATTCTACCGGTGGTTCTGACTTGGTCGCCTTCTTTGATGCTAGTGGATTCTGATAATAAAATCGCACCAACGTATTCTTTTTCTAAGTTTAAGACTTGGCCGTATACATTATTTGGGAATACCAATAATTCTCCACTCATGGCGTGATCAAGGCCATGAACCAATGCAATACCATCACCAACGCTGATGACCGTACCGACATTTTCTGTCTTAATCTCTTGTTGATATTTTTTGATTTGTTCTATGATTAAAGAACTAATTTCAACTGGATTTATTTTGCTCATTAACTCACCTCTTTATGCCTTTATCGCATCGGATAAAGACTTGATAAAATGGTTGATGGTATTATCAAGGACTTGTCCTTCATATGTGATCTTGATACCACCAACGATTTTTGGATCTACGATGTTCTCTATTTCAATGGTTCTTTTTAACTTATGGTTCAGTGCTTGTTTGATATTTAGTAGTTGTTTTTCTGATAGTTGTTTTTGAGAACTCACTTTAACCCTTAATAAATCCATTTGATGGTCTATTAAATTAACATAAGCTTCAAATACCTTTTCAACTAGCTCAATTCTATTTTTATCCACCAACACAAACAAAAAATCTTGAAAAAGCTTTTCTGTTTTTAAAGGCTCAATGAGTGCCTTTTTTTCTGTTTTGGTTAATTTCGGATGTAGTAAATATGGGCTAAGCGTACTTTGATAAAGACTTAAGAAATCTTGATAAGCCTTTTTTACCACATCGGTTTTCTTAGATTCATTCGCTAAAAAATACAAGGCCTCAGCATATTGAAAAGCAACATCCATCATGACTGTCTGACCTCATCGGTCGCCTTATCTAACCATTTTTCATAATGCTTGTCATCTAATGTTTCATCGATGACTTTTTCGGTTAAGGCTTTTGCGACTGTGATGATTTCTTTCTTGATCTGTTCTTGTGCTTTCAATAGGTCTTGTTCAAGTTCTTTTTCAGCTTCAGCTTTGATTCTAATGGCATCATGTTTTGCTTTAGAGATGATGTGTTCTCTTTCCTTTTCAGCGCTTTTTTTAGCCACTTCTAGGTTGGTTTGTAGCGATAACTTTAAGTCTTTTATTTCTTGATCAGTCGCTTCTTTAATTTGAAGCGCTTCATCTTTTAAAAGACGTGCAGCTGCCATTTCATCGTCCATCAAGGCTTTTCTCTTCTCGATGAAAGCTGTGATATTTTTCCAAAAATACTTTCTAACTACGATAAATAGTATGATGGTCCCGCCTAATTGGATGAGGATTTCTTCTGCCCCAGTACCCAGTAAGATACCAAGCGATTCCTCAACAAATTGTTTTAATGTTTCAGCAAGCGTCATTGGCTTACCTCCTTTAAAAGATCGTTATACGACGAAAATTAAGATGATCGCGATAACTAACCCGTAAATACCAGTTGTTTCTGCTAGAGCATCCCCTAATAATAACGTTGAACGTATTTCATTTACTGCTTCAGGTTGTCTACCAACTGCTTCAACTGCTTTACCTGCAGCATACCCTTGCCCAATCGCTGTACCAAAACCAGTGAATACGGCTAAGCCTGCGCCTAGTAATGCCATACCTTGTACGAAAAATGAATTAAAATCCATAGTTTTAAATCCTCCTATTATTTTTTTTATATTAATCTTCTACTGCAATGCTTAAGAAGATGGTGAACAAATTGAAAAATACATATGCTTGAATCGCCCCAAAGAATATATCGAAGATTGGGTGTAGCACGAATGCTCCCGCAATAATGCCGAAGTATGAGGTAAAGTTATAGACCAAGATGGCTAGAATAGAACCACTCAGTAAGTTACCAAACAAACGCATACCCATTGAGAATGGGGTTGTGATTTCACCGATTAAGTTAAGCGGTAAGAACACAGGATTTGGTGCCATTAAGTCTTTCATTCTTCTTTTTGGCTTTTTGATGATCATCGCCGATACTTGAATGGTCCCAAACACAATGATACTCATGCTAATCGCCACATTTAAGCTCGATAGTGGTGCGGTTAGCCCAAATAAACTCGATGTATTGGCAAATAATAAGTATAAGAATAATGTCATTAAAAATGCCGCAAACTTATTAAAATGCTTTGGAAACATGGGTCTAATCATGTTGTTAACCGTTTCAACAAATAAGACTGAAATAAACATAATCCCTTTTGGGGTTTTATTCGGGTCTAACGCTTTCGCTTTGATACCAATCAAAAGCGTTGAAATGGTTAAGATGACAAAAATGATGATACTACCTTTAATGGCGGAAGACAATCCACTATAAAATTCAATCATGCGGATTTACCCCCTTTGAAGATTTCTATAAATGCTTGTGTATAAAGCATGATTTTAAATGTTAATAATCCAAAAAGTGTCCCAAATATATTGAGTGTCGCTAGTTGATAAGACACAAATAGGATAATCCCATAAACAATATATCTAACTAGATAACCGACACTAAAACCTGTTTGTGGGACGCCTGTTGTTGTGATCTTTTTACGATTGGATTTCGCAAGTTGACTCATCCCCCAAAGGATGGTTGCCCCACCTAATAGAATAGATAGTGCCACGGCTTTACCAAATATAAAGTAGCTAATACCCGCAGACACACCAACGAATAGGATAGTATATTTAAAGTTTTGATTGAACACACGCAGTTTTTCCATGGTTACCTCTTTTTAGTTCGCTTATATAAATTCGTGATCACAGAAAATATCCCTAATAAGGCAAATATCACGGTGAATAAGACTTTTGTATGAAAATAGTTATCGATTAATACGCCAAGTAGGATTAACCCCAATAAGACAAAGAACAACTCATAGAAAAAAGATAAAATCACATTGTATTCTTTGATGAATGCGACCAACGCTTTTCTTTTGTCTTCGTTTTTAGGATCCACTGTTACCTACTCCATTCAAACCGTGGTTTTTTATCGTTAATGCGTAAATTACCACATAGAATAGTATAACAAATAAATGCACAATAAACAAACATTATCTTAAAGATAAGACGCTTTTCATATGGCTGAAAAGCGTCTTTTATCATAGATGGTTTTTAGATGAATCTACCGGTACGATAACGGTCTAATTCAATCTTGAATGGTTTTTGGTCTAGTGCTTGTTTAAAAGACTTTATAATGGATTTCATTTTGGTTTTAGATTCGGTTGTAAAATCTAATCTAAATGTCTTAATATTGGCGCGTCTCAACGCTTCTATTTGGTCGATTAATAATAAAGGCATTGGGTCCATGATGCGCATATTACAATTACCATCATTTAATAAAGCAAACTTACCAGTTGTATGGTCTTGAATGTAATATTGGTTTTTGAAACAAAGCTTACAGTTTGGTTTATAATCAAATGTTTTGGCAACTGGACAGTATTTTGAAATCATTAAATCCTTATGCCCATATAAAACCATTTCTAGGTTTGGATAACCTTGATAGTATTGATGATAAGCACTTGAAAATGCCAATATATGGTCTTTATCTAGTTCTGATGATAAACTGATTCTTAAAACACCTTTGGTTGATAATATTGCTGCTGTATGAATGTTGGTAACATTCACGAACTCATCGGTGATGATTGGATATTTACCTTGACCCAAATATATGCCCCCTAGTTCATTGACCAAAGTGGGGCCATCAATATGGTAATCTTTAATATCTTCTAAGATGCGTTTGGTTGCGGGTATCAGATTAGGGTGATTAAAACCTTTAATATCGATTAGATCATCATAATAGATGGTTTCTATCCCAGATTCTATCGCAACCTCTAGTTGTTCTTTAGTATGTACTTTAACCACTAGTCTTTCTTGGTCGTCATAGATAAAGCCATTCGTTAAGTGAGACGCTTTTTCGATAATGCTTGTTGCTTTTTCAGTTCTTAGTTGGTTTAATTGGTCGATGATGGTTCTTCTGAATTCGTTAAGCATCTTCACCGGAATGAAGCTAATTTGGTCTGTATAAATTGAAAGTTCTTCAAAATAGTATGGGGTATCTCCAAACTTTAAGAATTGGGATTTGATTGAATCTTCTGTCATTGGTGAAGTTCTAAACTGTTCAACCACATAATCCGATTCCAAATGGATATAATGACCTTGATCATCGGTTAAATCAATCTCAATTGGGCTACCCACAAATACTTTTAAGAATGCCTTCAGTGGGACAATCTTATAATTTGGATTTTGATAGATGATGAGTTCTTTTTCCAAAGTTGAATCGGTTGTCTTAAATAACAATGAATCTTTATAGACCGTTTCTTTCACTTCTAAAAAGATGGTTTCACCTTTATAGGCTTCTTTGATGATGGTGCCGTTTTTTCTTTGCATAAAGGTCACGGTATTGCCATAATCATGGCTACCAACGATTCTAAAGCCATCACCATTTCTTAAATCTTCATTTAAATGGATTTCTGCTAGGTTGTTGGTATAAGATAAGACTTTACCAATTTCAACGCCCATATGGTTTGGTCTAAAATCATTGTTTAACTCTTTAGGGACTTCATTGAACATATAGCCTTTGGTGTAATCCCTATTAAAGACTCGTTTGAGTTTATCAATTTCAGCTGTTTTATCAATCTTTTTACCAGCAAAATAAGCATCAATTGCCTTTTTATACGATAAGACCGTTTGGGTAACGTATTCTTTTTTACGCATTCTGCCTTCGATTTTAAAGGAATCTACGCCTGCTTCAATTAAGTCTTCTAGGTATTCAAGTGTCATTAAATCTTTCGCACTCATTAAATAGGATTCTTCGGCAATAACTTCTGTTTCTTTGACTAATTTATACGGTAAGCGGCAATTATAGGCACATTCGCCTCTGTTACCACTTCTTTTATTGATAATAGATGAGATTAGACAGTTGCCTGAAAAAGACACACATAAAGCCCCGTGGATGAAGACTTCAAGTTCAATATCAACGGTTGCTTTAATGGCTTTGATGACATCTAAACTCGTTTCACGGGCGAGGATGACGCGTTTCACCCCAAGTGATTTCAAGAATAATACGTGATTTAAGTTATGTGCATTCACTTGCGTACTCGCATGAATGGCCGTATTAGGGTATCTCTCACAAAAAATCTTAATCAAGCCAATGTCTTGGACGATTAAGGCATCGATGTTGTTTTTTACCAGTTCATCGGTATACTTAATGACTTCACTGATTTCATCATCAAACATCAATGTATTGACAACAATAAAAACAGAGACACCTCTTAAATGGGCATAATCAATGGCCTCTTTAAGATCAGCTTCTGTAAAGTTTTCTGCAAATGCTCTGGCACCGAAGCGGTGGCCAGCCATAAAAATGGCGTTTGCGCCAGCATTGATGGCACCGATGAAGGATGCTTTCGTCCCTGCTGGGGCAAGTAGTTCTGGTTTTTTCATGATACACCTCTAATTCAATTAGAAATTATACCATTTTATAGGCTATTAATATCGATATTTTCATACGTTATCATCATTTTGAAAAAAATCTAATTTATGACATAATTGGATAAATCAATTTGATTCAAATCGATTATTTGTTATAGTAAAGATAGCGAATAAAAAGGAGTCACTTCTATGAAAGATTTATCTTACCTTAAAAACCATTTATATACCCACAGGGGTTTGCATAACGATCAAAAAAAGATTTATGAAAATACCTTAAAATCATTTGATGAAGCAATCAAATATGGATTTGGCATCGAACTAGATACCAACATCTTAAAAGATGGCACCGTTGTTTGTTTTCATGACAGAAACTTAAAACGCATGTGTGGTAAAGACATCGTCTTAAAAGAAGCTACTTTTGACGCAATCAAAGATTATCACATCAAAGATTCAGATGAAACGATTCTACCGCTTGAAACTGTATTAAACTACATTAATGGCAGAGTCCCAGTGATGATTGAATTAAAGCCATTTGGCAAAAAAGCCTTACATGCTAAGACTGTTTATGAAATCATTCAAACATACCCACACCCTATCTCTATACAATCCTATAACCCTTATATCGTCTTGTGGTTTAAACGCCATGCAAAAGAGATTACCAGAGGTCAAATCAGTGAGTATTTCAGGGATGATCACATCTCAAAAATCACCAAATGGATGATGCGTACTTTGATCACAAACCGTTTAACAAAACCACATTTCATCAATTATGGCATTAAAGACTTACCAAATAAATATGTCGACAAACAAAAGAAAAAGGGCGTCATCATATTTGGCTATGCCGCTAAGAATCAAAAACAGCTAGACTACATGCGAAAACAATACGATAATGCTGTATTTGAGGATTTTATCCCAAAACCAATAAAAGTGTGATATTTTCACACTTTTTTCATTTATTGCGGATAAAATCCGCTTTTTTTTCGTTTTATTAAGTAGAGAGTTGAGGTATTATATGAATTTACTGACTAAACACATCATAATCTTTCTAATCACACTACTATTAAGTTATATACTAGTCTATGATTTGGTGGATTTCTTTCGTGTTCAAAAAGAAGCTTATTATGATTTATGGGAACGAACTAGTAACCAACAATATCACATAGAATACCTATCCTCTATCAATAAAATGTATTTAAGTATATTGTTTTCAACGCTGGTGATTACACCTGTGGTCGGTCAAATTGCCCTTTATTTTGAATTAGAAAAAAGACGCATTGAAAACTTTTTTACATCTTATAGTAAGTTAAATATCATGGGCATCGTGGCATACATTTTCATTTTCCTTTTTTGGCTTTTAAAACCCGATTTCAAGTATATGTCGATTCTGACTTATATCACGTTGCCTATCTTTGTTTTCTTACTCATCTATCGCTATCATCAAGATGCGAAATAAAACGGCTTGGGAAACCCAAACCGTTTTTTTTTAGTCCATATCTACATCAAAGTTTTCTAGTAAAGATTTCTTTTCAGGTTTCGCATCGCCATGTTTAACAAATAACATCGTGATGAATGCCAATACCACGAAGAAGGTGGCATATGGGAATAATACTTTTCTACCTAAAGACGGGATATCCATCAATGCCCCGGATAGAATTGGGGTTAAGATTTGTGCAGCCATTGAGAATGCATAATAATACCCTGTGTATTTACCAACATCTGATCCCTTTGATAGCTCAACCACCATTGGGTATGAGTTAACGTTTATGGATGCCCAAGCAATCCCGGTTAAACCAAGGACAACATATAATAAGATTCCTGTTTGTTCTGTTAAGAAATAGACAGACCCAAAACAAATCGTTAATAAGACAACCCCAAATAAAATGGTTTTCTTTCTACCAAACTTGAGCGATAACATCCCAATTGGAATAAACCCAACGATGGCAGTCGCTTGTGCGATTAGTAGCGGGGTTGAATAACCCATATTTAAAACTTTTGGTGCATAATCGGATAGTTTTGTCGTAATCGCATTATACCCCATGAACCATAAAAAGACGGATGCTAAAATCAAGAATAGTGAGACCAGCTTGTCTTTTTTAATATGTGCATGGTCTTCTGTTTCTTCTTCATCGACAATGCCATAAGCTTTTTCTTGTAAAATACGTTCTTCGACCATCTTAGGTTCATTGACCTTCAATAAGAAGAAGGCAAGTGCAATCAACATTACAATCGCAACAAAGATGAATGCCGCTTGATAATTGACCATCGAGTGTTTATCTAAGCCAAACACCATTAACATAATGATAGCTGTAATACCACCGAAAGCGCCCATGAGGTTAATCACCGCATTGGCTTTACTTCTTAAAGGTTTAGATGTCACATCTGGCATTAAGGATACTGCTGGTGATCTAAACGTTGACATCGCAAATAAGGTAAAGAATAACATCACAATGAAGACGATGAATACCCCTGGTGAGGCCATCGTTACTTCTAGTGCTTCTGCAGATAAATATCTATAATAAGCATCTTTAACTTCATAATAGTCGGCTAATGATAAAGGTTCTAAATTCTCAGCCAGTGGATAAGACCCTAACGTGTTCATCATAAAGTCTTTCGAGTCACTGTCATCCATGACAATGGTTAATAATTTCCATTCAGCAACCGTTGAAGACTCATCAAACGTTTCAATATAGTCGTATTGAGTCCTTAAAGTCGTCTGATCTTCTAGCTTCTTTAATTGCATGCTATCTAAGAAGGATAACCCAACAAATAAGAATGCGGCTATTACAGTCCCAACCACGATATAAGGGGTTCTTCTACCTTTCTTATGATTGGTTTTGTCGGATAAGCCACCAAACAGTGGTAATAAGAATAACGCCAATACATTATCCAGTGCCATCACTGCTCCGCTCCAAAATTGGTTTAACCCAAACTTGTCAATGAGGATTTTTGTAATAATCGCGTCATACGTTTGCCAAAACAAAGAAATCAACATGAATGCTAAGCCAATATAAATCGTCTTTTTATAATCTAGTTTCATTGGTATGGTCCTCTTTATATTCTTTTTCTTCTATTGTAACATTTTATGCTATAAAAATGTCTATTAGGGTTTAAACATGATATAATTTTTGTGTAAAAAAGAGGTAACCATTATGTCTATTTGTAAAATCACATTAAAACCAAAAGAAGAATTAAGATTATTAGAAGGACACCCTTGGGTATTCTCAAATGAAATCGATCATATCGATGGCGATATCAAATCAGGTGAACTTGCTTATGTCTATAGCAGTAAACAAGTCTATATCGGCAAAGGCTTTTTAAATACATCCTCCAAAATCTTTGTGAGACTTTTAACTAGAGGCGATGAGGTCATCGATGAAGCTTTCTTTAAAGCTAAAATCATGAAAGCCAATCAAAGCAGAATTGACCTTGGATATCAAAACAGTTATCGTGTCTTTTTTGGAGAAGCTGATGGCATTCCTGGTTTAATTGTCGATAAATATGGCGATTACTTATCCGTTCAAATATTATCGCTAGGGATTGATTTAAGAAAAGATATGTTTGTTGGGATATTAGTCGATATCTTCAAGCCTGCTGGTATTTATGAACGCAGTGATGTTCAGGTGAGGACAAAAGAAGGCTTAGAGTTAACCAAAGGCGTTTTATTCGGTAGTGTCCCAGATGATATCTTCATCAAAGAAAATGATTTAATCATGACCGTTGACATAAAGAATGGTCAAAAGACAGGTTTTTATTTAGACCAACAAGATAACCACAACGCCATCAAACCTTATGTTAAAGGCAAGAAGGTATTAGACTGCTTTTCAAATATTGGTGGGTTTGGTTTGCATGCTGCCTATTATGGCGCGAGTCATGTGACGTTCGTGGATGTTTCAAAACTGGCTTGTGAACAAATAGAAAAACACGCTAAATTAAACCACTTCGATCAAGTAGAAGTATTAGAGCGTGATGTATTTGATTACTTACGTGAACCAAAAGATACCAAGTTTGACACGATTATTTTAGACCCACCTGCATTCGCTAAAAAACAAGATAGTATCCATAAAGCATATAATGGCTATAAAGAAATTAACCTACAAGCAATGAAACTCATCAACGATGGTGGTTATTTATATACGTGTAGCTGTAGCCACTATATGACCATTGAGTTATTCCTAAAAATGCTTGGAGAGGCTGCTAAGGATGCGAAAAAAGTCGCACAGATGGTTGAACTGAGAATCCAATCGAAAGACCATCCAGCCTTATTAGGTGGCGATGAATCATTATACTTAAAGTGTGTTATCTTAAGAATTACAGATTTATAATGACAATAACCCAGCACGCTGGGTTATTTTTTACTCAAACATGATGTGATTGAACTGTCTAAAGATTATTTCAGAAAGTTCAGTGAAGGATGCGACCGGCATGTGGCCAAAATAATCTAATAAAATTTTCTCAACATCCAGGGCTGTTTTCGGTTGATCTTTAAATAATATGCGGGTAATGTTACTTGCTTCAAGCTTGAAGAAGTCTACCGCTTGTCCACCTTCAATGAGTGACAACAAGTCATAATCGACCAACGTTTGATTAATGGTATCATGCAATCTCATAAAGGTATCTTCTTGATAGCCTAGAATATGATTAAGTCGATTGATTAGCGTTTCAAGACCATCCTTTTTTTTGACGGACAATCTCGTTTGATCTGTCAAAAAGATAATGATTTCTTGATTTTGATAAACGTCTAGGTAAAATTCAATACTGATGTGTGGTAATGTTCTATCATAGATGCGGTTGTTTCTAATATATGAAAAAACGAATTTATGGGGTTCAAAATAAATGGTTGTTTTATAGAAAGCTACCTTAGATTTATTTCTAAATGTCACCAAACATCTCTGATATGGTGCCATGATTTGATGGTTTTTTTCATAAGTATCGAACAACTTTTCTACCTTTTTAGTGAAGACCTTGGCTTCTACCGTTTTTTTGTTCGATCTTGCTGCTATCGCAAATATAACCACAAAGGATAGTCCGAAAAATAAACCACCACCCATAGATAGTTGAAACAGTAGCCAGTCATAACCATATGCTAGACCCATTAATAGAAAGAATAGGATTCCCCATAAAAAACCAATACTGATGGACAATAAAAATGTCAATACTACTCGGTTTAATAGGCTTAATTTACCAACTTTGGTTTTAGTATTAAAGCTTATTCTAATGCTTTGCTTATTCTCAATGTTTCTAAGCTCAGTGGTGTAATCTTGATTCCAATACATATATATATCCGTTGTTTGATGATTTGCATTACTGCTAGTGGGTTTTCCCAGTTCATCTATCAAGCGTGTCTTTGTTAATTCAAATAATGGATTTCTCGTTATGGATTCTGCTTGATACTCAATGCCTATACTAAAACAAATGTTCCCCATGAAGTAAAAAATGATGTCGACCTTGTCAAGATTTAAAAAAGACTGGTTCGTAAACACATATCTATTTTTTTGTTTAGTAAAGTTTGCGTCTTTTGACTTTAAGTCTTTTAAAATTGCTCGTTTATGTTTACCTAAATAAAGATATATCGCATTGAGTTCCATATAATCACCACTGTTATCTTAACATAATTTTAGTAAATTTAATCGAAAAAAAAGCCTTTACAGGCTTAAATAATCAATTATCAGGGCTAGAAAGATTCGAACTTCCGAATGTCTGGGTCAGAGCCAGATGCCTTACCGCTTGGCGATAGCCCTAGGAAAAAACACTACTTTGACATTAATCTTTTTTTCACATACGTTGGTAAGGCAAAGGATGCGACATGTATTTCCTTGTTGTAATACTTCGTTTCAAAACCCAATCTTTCAATATAGGATGATTTTAATTCAATGACGGGGTCGAACTTTTTGGATGCGAATCCAAATAACCAGTGTCCAGAAGGATAGGTTGGAATAAAGGCTTGATAGACTTTGGAAAAAGGAAAGACTTTGCTGATGCGGTCATGGGCTTCTTTCATTTCCTTTGATTCTTTTTCGAAATAAGGACTTTCGTGTTGATTGATTAAGATGCCTGATTCTGTTAACGCCCTAAAGCAATCGTGATAAAAGGATTGTGTAAATAAACCTGCTTCTGGTCCGATTGGGTCTGTCGAATCTACAATAATCAAATCGTATTTCCGTTCAGTATCTTTAACAAATGACGCGCCATCTTGATAAAACATACTAACTCTAGGGTCTATAAAACCACTTGATAGCGATGGTAAATATGTTTTTGATAGTTCAACGACACGGTAGTCAAGCTCTACAACTTCGATGGTTTCAATCTTAGGGTATTTCACTAATTCCCTTAAAGTACCACCATCACCACCACCAATGATCAATACATGTTTGATATATGGATTCACGCTTAATGCGGGATGGGTAATCATTTCATGGTAAATGAACTCGTCTTTTTCATTGGTAATCATTAACCCGTCAAGGGCTAAGAATCTACCTAACTCAAAAGAATCATATAAATCGATTTGTTGAATACTGGTTTTTTCACTGTGTAAAACAGATTTAATTTTAACGGCGAAATGGATATTCTCTGTCCAAGCTTCTTTAAACCAATCCATGTAAAATCCTCCTGTTGGTAAGGTTGTAATCGGTATGATGGTAAGGCTTTAAATGTCTTAATTATGATGGATATTAAAAACATTTTAGCACAAAGAAATCTAGTGTCAATCTTAAAAACAAAAAATAGAACCTTGATATTCAAGTTCAATCAAATATCAGTAGGTTCTATCTATTTATTTAATCAAATAAAAGTTGATCGACTTCGTTAAAGTCAGCCAAAATATCATGTTTCGTTACCATTAAACCAGATAAGGCATAAAGATAATTACCCACATAGACCGCACGGTTTACACCGTTATTGTAGTAATCATCTGGGTTTGTGTTTTGATGGCTAATGACTTTTTCAATCGTTATTGGTGTATCACTTTCTAAGTCTACAGCAAAAATCATATAGTCATGGGTATAAAAGTAGGTATATTCGTTCCAATAATAACGGTTCACGCTAAACCCAAAGAACCCACGATCAATATCAAATAATAATGCTTTATGGTTATATAGTGCTTCCCCGTATTGGAAACTGTTTTCTTGATTCGATAATACTAATGGTGTGCCAATTTCAACCAGTGCTTCGATATTAGATGTATCATAAAGCGATAACTTAATACCAGTTGTACGGTTATCAATGACATCATAGCCAATGCCTAAAACGACATCTGTTGCCCAAGGGTGTTGATAAAGTGAATACCCTGGTACTTCTAGGCTTTGTAAGATGGTTGGGTTTGAAGGCTCACTCAAATCAATCAAATAGAATGGGTCTATTTGTTCGAATGTCACCACGGTCACGCTATCTTCATTAAATCTAACAGACATCACACGTTCTCTTGGTTTACCAATGCCTGTCTCTAGTTTACCTGCTAGGGTTAATGAATCTACATCTTCTTTAAAGATATACAGTCTATTCTTTATATCATCACCCCAGCCATCGGTTGTAACGAGTCTCACATAGCCATCATACGCATCGATCGAGAATTGGTTGATCAAATACCCTTTAAACTCTGCCATCCCCTTGAATGTAAAGGCATTTTCATAATCATAAGCGACCAAATACCCTTTGGTTTCATAGGTGAAATTAACCTCATCATAGGTATACCCATAATAGGTCATATATAATCTATCTTCTGAGAAGTATATGGTTTGGAAGTAAGATGGCCCTAATAAGATTTGATAATCTAGGGTATCATCACTTAAATCAATGGTTGAAAAAACGGTGAAAGCCGATTTTTCAATTAACTCATGGGTAAAAATATCAGATACCTCAGGAATGATCACATCGTCATTGACCTTAAAGAATGGTCTATAATCGATGCCATCAAGTGATTGATAAATATAGTTATTGGTAATGACATACAGTTTATCCTCTTTTAACCTAGTAGATAATAAATACCCTGGGATACTATAGGTATCTTTTAAGGTGAGGTTTGAGATATCAAAGACCATCACAGTCGTGGTTGGTCTACCAAAATAAAAGTATTGATAATCAAAGGCATCATCTTGATATGGCATGATGTTGCCA
>CAKMJY010000109.1 GCA_927433595.1 uncultured Acholeplasmatales bacterium
AAGTTATTAGCAAATACGAACTACAACTTCGCTTCAGCAGAAAACAACGCTAAAGCAGATAGACTTGTACAAATCAACCAAGACCAATTCTTCTCATATGAATTTAACAATGATTTATAGCCATACATTAACCACAGTCTATTTTAAATAACTGAAAAAAAGAACATTACTTGAAAAATGTTCTTTTTTTGTGCTTAGGTGAAAAAAAACAGCCTTTTGAAGGGCTGTTTCATTTATTAGAATGTTGTCCACCAGTCACCATATACGTCATTGAATAAATCATTGTTAAATTCATATGAGAAGAATTGGTCTTGGTTGATTTGTACAAGTCTATCTGCTTTAGCGTTGTTTTCTGCTGAAGCGAAGTTGTAGTTCGTATTTGCTAATAACTTATAAAGCAAGTTTAATTGGTTATAGTTACCAGTATATTGTGTATAGATTGGAGCGAAGTATGCGCTAATAGCACTAGATACTTTGGTTGGTAAGTTTTGAACACCATATTCAGAGTCTACTTCATTTAAGTAAATTCTAACTTGGTTAGCTGAGATGGTATCATCAATGCTATAAGCATCTAGATAATATTTTTCACCGGCTTCATCTTCATATTCAATGTGTTGATAAATGAAGTATTCATCGGTTTCTTCTTTCTTAGTATCATCAGCAGTACCGAACTTAGCAGAAGTGAATGTTTGTCCACCAGTTGCTAAAATTAAGTGCCATCCGAATGAAGATTCTAAGACGTCTGCATAATCAGCTGGTCTTACGTCTAAGTATTGGCTTGGGAATTTGTTATCCACATCGTAGTATTCCGCTTTAACGTCTGTGTAAATTTCAACAGCTCTATCATAGAAGTTTTCATCTAATTTAGAGGTTGAACCGATTGTGTTAGTTGAGTTTGTGATTGCTGATAATGACTCAAACATTAAGTTTAAGCCTGCAGCTTTATATTCAGCCCAACGGCATTCAGGTGTTTGATCAAATGGGGCAACGCTGCAGCTTGCCGGTGCAATTCTGCCTGAAGTCTTGAATTCATCTACGATTGCAGTTAAGCCTGTAGAGAATGAAGAGTAAGTGGTTGCTCTATCGTATACAACTTGCATTAATTCTGTGACAAGTGCTTTTAACTCATCTTGTTTAGCAACTGTTAATGTGTCGAAGTATTCAGCTGGATCATCTGGTTTGTCATCTTCGTTCATGTCGATGAAGATTAAGGCATGTGATGCAGTTAATGAGAAGTATTGTGCTTGCAGTTTATTGGCATAATCAGCAAGTGTTTGGTAAATACCTTCACCATAATGTGCTTCGATGTCTGCTAAGTAAGCATCTTCTAATGCAGATGCAACATAGACATTTTCAACGGCTTCATCGATTGAAGTTGCTCTAAATGCTAACATTAAGAAATTCTTTCTGCCCATTGATGCTGGGTAGCCAGAAGATGCATAATAATCTTGACCAAATTGTGTAATGATGGTTTCGATGTTGTCTCTGAATTCAGCTCTCTTTTCAGCTGTGATGTCATCCATGTAATCAGATGCTTTTAATGTTTCTCTGATTGCGATATCAATGGCAACAGATACACCTAATTTAGCTTCTAATTCAGCATATAATTCATCTACAGTAATTTCTTTGTCGCCAACTTTAGCAACAACAGTCTTACTGGATTTAGTTGATAATTGAACGTTTGAGTAGTTTTGACCTAAATATAGTTTAACTAATTCATCGTAAACCACGACTTCTGCATCATTGAATCTTTCAGTTGCTTTAGATGAGATATATGAACTAGTTAGCTTGGATTCTTCAACTAAGTCATAAATTTCTAATGCTTTTTCTGTTAATTCACCAGTTTCAGTGTAAACGATAAACTTGTCATCTTCATCCATCCAGTTAAGCACTTCTTCATTGTGTGCTTCAAGTTTGAATGCAAGATAGTAATAAGATCCATTTAAACGTGGGCTTGATGTGAAACGTGTATCTGTTTCACCAGTACCAAGTGTGTTGTAAATATAAGTACGTAGGCTTGTGTTTGTAAAGTCTTCATATGATTTAGTGAATGGTAAGTTAACCAAGTCAGTTAAAATCGTATCGACAGTATAAGTTGTACTTACTTGATCTTTATAGCTATAGATGTAGTTATAAATTTCTAAGAATTTGACAAGTGTTTCATCTAGCGTCATAGGAACGTCTGCGTCTGAGATTGGTTCTCTATTTGGGTTGATGCTGTATTTGTCATAATATTTAACATAGTCAGCTTCTGAGATGCTACCAGTGTTGGCAATACCTAAGTCTGCTAATACAGTTGCTGCATAATCAGTGACAACAGTTGTTCTTGGGTCGGCAAGTTCGTACCATTGGCTACGGTAAGCTTTAATGTTATAACGGCGAAGTGTCGCATTGGCTTCATTTTGGTTAACAAAACGAATGGTAATAGCGCTCATATCGTAGTTGTTTTGAACGTTTGCTGCGAAGTAAGTTTGTAATGCTTTATCTACATCGATGTAGCTTGCATTTTCTTTATCTTTAACTTCTTCAGCTAAAATTTCTTTTGCATAAATCTTTTTCGCTACAGTTAATTTGTAGTAATCAAGTACTTTTTGATCATGTGCTTCAAAATTCACTGTGTCGATGTCTGCTTCAGTAATCTCGATATTCACTAAATAGAATGAATCGATGAAAGATAATACCTTTTGAGTCTTAGTGTTTTCATCCATTGATTCTAATGCTTCTTTATCAGATGTACCAAAGATTGCTTCATTCGCGTATTTTAATAAGTCTTCTGCATATGTTTCTGGTGCTGCATTGACCAACGCTAGTTCATCTTTGAATAATTCTTTTTCAATCATTTCGACCAAGACTGAAGAACTACTTAAACGCATTTCTTCATATAATTCTTTTTCCGTAATGCTGTAACCATCGCCACTTAAGTACACGGTATCATCTAAGGTACCATAAGGTGTGGATAATGATTTGTCGCCGCATGCGGCTAGTGTTAGTGCACCACTTACTAATAGTGTAAGGGCTGCTAACTTCTTGATGAGATTAGTTTTGTTCACAATTTTCACTCCTTGAATTTTAATCACAAGCACTAATAATATAACACACATACTAGGCCTTTGCAATCGTTTTTATAGGTTTTCATAATCTCACACAAACGGCTTAATATATAATATTATTGGTGAATTTTCTGGTTCATGTTAAAATAAACTAGGTGATACATTGAGACTTTACTTTATTGCGAGTGGTTCTTCAGGAAACGCGACGCTTTTACAACATAATAATCTGACTATTTTAATCGATGCTGGCATCAGTTTTAAGAAGATAAGCGATGCTTTTATTTTGAAAAATATGAGCATTTTAAGCATCACGCATGTTTTATTAACCCATGAACATATCGATCATGTGAGAGGTCTAAACACCCTCTTTAATAATATAAATGTACCGCTTTATTTATCTAAGGGAACTGCACAAGCGTTAAAACAATATAGCGCACCTAAATATGAAACAAATATGAAGTATATTGAGGCACATGTACCTTTTCAAATTGGTGATATCAAAATCACACCAATCCCATTATCTCACGATGCATTAGAACCAGTTGGATTTATCTTTGAAACCAAGACAGAAAAAATAGGGTATATCACGGATACTGGTTATATTAGAGAAGGCTTAATAGAGCCATTAAAGAACTGTGATTTATATTATTTCGAAGCCAATCATGATCCAGTATTACTGAAGAACTCTAGAAGACCTTATCATACGATACATAGAATATTGACAGAAAAAGGGCACCTATCCAATGAGGATTCTGCATATTATTTGGCCCAAATGATTGGACCAAATACAAAGAAAATTGTCATGGCACATATTTCAAATGAGTGTAATACCATTGAAAAGATTAAACACACGTATGAGGATGTATTTTTAGCGCATCATTTGTCGCTATCAAACTATGAGGTCATCTACACCTCACAAATCCCATCAGAGGTGATTGACGTATGAAGATAACCATTATAGGCGTCGGTAAGATTAAGCAATCCTATTTATTAGAAGCCATGAAAGATTACATCAAGCAAATGCCATATCCTTTTGAAATCATTGAAGTCAGTGATGAGAAAACGATAGATGGTATGGAAAAAGAAGGCAACCGTATATTAGAAAAAATAAAACCAAATGATTATGTCATTGGATTAGCGATTAAAGGCGATAAATTATCATCTGAAGGCTTTGCAGAAAAAATTGATCACATCATGACGTATCTTCAAAAAGATATTACGTTTGTAATTGGTGGTTCATTTGGATTTTCTACCAAAGTATATGATAGATGCCAATCCTTATTGTCTTTTTCCAATATGACTTTCCCACATCAACTTATGCGTGTCATTTTAGTTGAACAAATATATCGTGCATTTCAAATCTTGAAAGGACACCCTTATCACAAATGAACAACATCAAATACATCATCTGGGACTTTAATGGCACCATTTTAGACGACCTAGATTTATGCCTGGATTTATTAAATGGCATGTTAGCCAAACAGCAAAAGCCTATGGTGACCAAAAAAGACTATTTGGAGATCTTCGGATTTCCAATCAAAGATTACTATATCAAAGCAGGCTTATCATTTGAAGAACAATCGTTTGATGATATGTCAATTGAATTCATTAAGGCTTATCAACCAAAAAGTTTTAAATCCAAATTACATGAAGGGCTTGTTCAAACTTTAGACAGCTTAAAACTAAAAGGCATTCGCCACATTATTTTATCTGCATCAGAGACCAATAATCTAATCGAACAAGTGAACTACTTTGGATTAACACGCTATTTTGATTATATCGTTGGAACAGATAACGTTAAAGGATTAGGCAAAATAGATGCGGGTCTCAATTTGATAAACGAACTCAATGAGGATAAATCTCGCTTTATTTATATTGGTGATACCATCCATGATTTTGAAGTGGCAGAAGCCTTAGGAGTTCAAGTAGTGCTTTATACAAAAGGCCACCAAAGTGAAGCTAGATTGAAAGAGAAAACGACAAATATTATCCACCGTATAAGTGATATAATAAACTATATAGAAGACTAGAGGAGGCGTTTCGTTTGAAAGTATTAGTCGGATTTAAAAACTTTATTGCCAAAGGCAACATCCTAGACTTAGCAATTGCCGTTATCATGGGTGGTGCATTTGGTAAAATTGTCACATCGATGATCAACGACATCATTTTCCCAATGATTGCTGCACTACTTGGTGAAGCAGATTTCAGAGATTTGGTTTGGAACATCAGACAAATTGGTTTGGACGTCAACAATGAACCGGTTTATGCAGCGATGCGTTATGGTAACTTCATCCAAGTGACCGTTGAATTCTTAATTATCGCAGCGTTCATTTATTTCTTTATTGTTCAGCTTGTAAAAGGTCAAGCTAGAAAAGACAGACTTGCTCAAGCAGAGAAAGCTAAACAAGAAGCACTTGAAAAAGCCAATCCAAAACCAGTAGAAGTAAAAGAAGAAGTATTATTACTACAAGAAATTAGAGACTTATTAAAGAAGAAGAGCGCTTAAGTGCTCTTTTTCAACGATTTGATGTGTTAAAATAAAAATGGAGGTTTTCTATGATGATCGATAAAGATGCAATTAAAAATAAAATATACAAACAAGGTAGAGATTTAGAAGTAGCCTTATACAATTACTTTTTTGAAGGTGACGACAAAGACATGGCGTTAATGGCATTATCGCTATTTCAAAATAGGGATGGTGGATTTCACGGAATTGAACCTGATTTGACTAACCCTAATTCAACCCCATTTCAAACATCGATTGCCCTCGAAATACTAGTAGATTTAGGGTATACCAGCTCAAATCAAGACGAGTTTGCGAAAACAATCATCGATAAAGCACTTAGATATTTAGATCAAACACTTAACACGGATAGGTGGGCCTTAACCATACCATCTAATGATGCATACCCATGTGCGCTGTGGTGGAAACACAATGAATCAGAGGACTCAAGATTTAATCCGACTGCATCCTTAGTCGCATCTATTTTGGTATTAGCGAGTCCAAGAAAAGGCATTTATAAAAAGGCAGTTGAAATAAGAGGTTTGATTGAAACAGCATATTTAAATTCACCAACAAAAGACAAACATGATCTAGCCTGTCTAGCAAGACTATATCAGGCGACTAAAGATAGTCCAAACCATGACTTTAACGATAAGTTATTTAAAGACATTCAAGCAAGCATTGATTTCGGCAACTATGAGGGCTATATCACAACGCCAATGGACTATCCAATCGATGCTAGTATGTACGGGATTGATAATCTTAATCTAGATGAAGCAGTTAATTATCTAGAGAAAATGTTTAAAGGTTCATTTTGGGATATCACTTGGACATGGTTGAATGAAGATGAAGGATTTGATGTTCAGTCATTTAAATGGCATGCCATCATTGCCATTAAGAATTTAAGATTTTTAGAACTAGTCAAAAAATAAGTTGTATTTTAGCCGCTTTCATGATAATATTTTTAAAAAGAAGGCTTGATTAACATGCTATTAAATCAAATTAGTTTTTCCTATTACTATTATTATCAAAAATAAGGGAATGTTGTGCATTCCTTTTTATGGTGAATATAATAGGAAATGTACTAAATGATGACATAAATTATCCTTAGGACATTCCTAAGGATTTTTCTTTTTTTACAGGAGGGTACGAACATGATTGTACAAATGAAACCACACGCAACGAAAGCACAGTTTGAACACATTACACAGTTTTTAATCAAAAAAGGTTTTGAAATCAAAGATGTTTCTTCTGCCAACATCATGGTGTTTGGCATCATCGGTGATACGAAAAGCTTAAATCCAACAGACCTTGAAGCATTTGAAGGTGTTTTTCAAGTTACCAGAGTATCGACACCTTATAAACTCGCATCACGTTCTTTTAAAAAGACAGACACCATCATCAAAGTTAGGCATAACATTGAAATTGGTGGCGATCAGTTTGTTGTCATGGCTGGTCCATGTTCAGTTGAGTCTTATGAAAACACTTTTGAAATTGCCAAAGCAGTTAAAGCGAGTGGCGCAACCATCTTAAGAGGTGGCGCATATAAACCAAGAACCAGTCCATATGCATTCCAAGGCATGGGTGTAGATGGCTTAAAAATTTTAAGAGAAGTCGCAGATCAATTTGATTTAGCTGTGGTATCTGAAATCATGAGTGAAGATATGATTGAAACATTTGAGCCTTATGTCGATATTTATCAAATTGGTGCACGCAACATGCAAAACTTCCATTTATTAAAACAACTAGGTGCAAGAACCAAAAAACCTATTCTATTAAAAAGAGGATTATCAGCAACCATCGAAGAATGGTTGATGAGTGCAGAATATATCATGGCCTCAGGCAATGATCAAGTCATATTGTGTGAACGTGGTATTCGCACATTTGAAAAATATACTAGAAATACATTAGACATCAGCGCAGTGTTGGCGGTAAAAGAATTATCTCATTTACCAGTGATCATTGACCCATCTCACGCTGCAGGCAAATATTCGATGATTGAAAGATTATCGATGGCCAGTTATGCAGTCGGTTCAGATGGTATCATTGTTGAGGTTCACCCAGACCCAGAACATGCCTTAAGTGATGGTGCACAATCCCTGAAGCTAGAAAAATTTGACCATATGATGGCAGCTTTAAGAAATATGTCTGCGGTCTTAGATAAAAAAGTTTAATATGAAAATATTCATCGCAGGACTCGGACTCATCGGTGCTTCATATGCTAGTGGCTTAGCAAAACACTATCAAGTTTATGGGTATGATCAAGACGAAGCGACCTGTAACATAGCACTAGAAAAAGGCTATGTTAAGGCAATTGGTCTCAATCATCTTAGTATGTGTGATGTGGTTATTTTAGCATTTTATCCAACGGTTAATATTGAATTTTTGAAGGCACATAAGGGTCTTTTTAAACCTGGTCAAATCTTGACGGATGTTGCCGGAACGAAGACATTCATGATGAAAGAAATCGAAGCGCTTATCGGTGATTCTATTGATTATTGTTCACACCATCCGATGGCTGGTAAAGAAAAAAAAGGGATTCAATATTCAGATGACCAAATATTTAAACAAGCCAATTTTATCATCGTACCATCTGTTAAGACTAAAAAAGCATCATTGGCATTTTTAAAAGAGATGGGTGATTTATTGGGTTTTAAACAACAAACCCAAATCGATATGGAAAAACATGACAAGCTAATTGGATTTACATCTCAATTACCCCATGCGATTGCAGTTGCGTTAGTGAATGCTGACGATTTAGAAGAAACACAATCCTTTACAGGTGATTCATACCGTGATTTAACTAGAATCGCCATGATCAATGAAGACTTATGGACGGAATTATTTTTTGAAAACAAATCTTTCCTATTAGAAGAAATTGATAAATTTGAAAAACAACTTGACCTGATTAAAGATGCAATCAAACAAGAAGATAAAGAAGCATTAAAACAATTGTTTATCGCATCGACAGAGAAACGAGGTAGATTTAGATGATCATACACATGCCAATTGAACAACATCCATATGATATTCAGATTGGATTTGACACACTAAGTTTACTAAAAGATGTATTGATTAAGCACCAGCAAAAAAAAGCATTTATCTTAACGGATGAAACAGTACATGAATTATATAAAGACAAAGTCGACAAACTACTCGATGAATTTGATATCCACTATGTCGTCGTTAAAGCTGGTGAGACGAGTAAGTCAATCGAAATATTTGAATTGGTCTCAAACACACTCATCGAGCAAGGCATTAAAAGAGATAACATTTTAATTACCTTAGGCGGTGGTGTGATTGGTGATTTAGGTGGATTTGTTGCAAGTACACTTTATCGAGGGATTGCATACATCCAAATTCCAACGACATTATTAGCCATGGTAGATTCAAGCATTGGTGGTAAAACAGGTATCAATACAGCATTGGGTAAGAATCTAATTGGTGCATTCCATCATCCACTAGCAGTCATCATTGACCTTAATTTCTTAAACACATTGCCTAACCATGAGTATAAAAACGGCATGGCAGAAATCATTAAAGCAGGGTTCATAGGTGACCAAGCATTACTAGAAAAACTTGAAGCACAAGATATTCAAACTGAAGATATGATCACACGCGCCATCCTTGTTAAGAAGACAGTCGTCATTAAAGATCCTTATGATCATCATGAACGTATGTTTCTAAACTTTGGACATACATTTGGTCATGCATTTGAAAATAAGACAAATTATACCGTATCACACGGGTTTGCAGTAGCAGAAGGTATGATCATCGCTATCCGTATTGGCATCAAGTTGGGACTCACTGAAAGAACATTACTAAAGAGAATACATAATCTATTAGAAAGATATGATTTAGGCTTATTAAAGCCAAATCCTAATCATCTAATCGAACAAACAGATCAGGATAAGAAAAACCTCAAAGGGACACTAAATATGGTGCTTTTAGAGGGGGTTGGTCAACCTAAAATTGTAGCAATCACTAAGGAGGATCTATATGGATGTTTTAATCGAAAGACCACTTAGTGAAGGGAAACTAGAAGTCATTCCATCCAAATCATTGACACATAGGGCCTTAATCGCTGCCGGATTATCCACTGAAAAGTGCATTATTAAGCGACCTTTATACTCAGATGACACAAAAGCAACGATTACAATCTTAAGGCAATTAGGCGTGGAAATTAACGAGTTTAGCGACCACATTGAGGTCAGTTCAACTGGTATAAAACACACAGAAGAGGTATTGTTCGCACACGAATCAGGCTCTACCCTAAGATTCTTAGTACCAGTTGCACTTTTAGGTAATGGGTGGGTGACCTTCGATGGCCTTCCTGGCCTACGAAAACGACCACTTTCTGAGTATATTAGTTTATTTAAGCAAATGGGACTCGAATATGAGCTATTAGGTGAAAATTTACCAATCAAAATAAAGGGTCCAATCGTACCTGGTGACTACCATTTAAGAGGAGACATTTCCTCCCAATTTATCACTGGTTTGCTATATGCCTTACCACTACTTGATAATGACTCTACTTTAACTCTTGATACACACCTTGAATCAAAGGATTATGTTGATATGACGATATCAGTACTCAAGAGCTTCGGTGTTGAAATAAGGTATAAAAACAATGTATTTTATATCAAGGGAAATCAAAAATATCGAAAAAATGCGTATGAAATTTCAGGTGATTTTTCACAGGCTTCGTTCTTTTTAACAGCTGGTATTTTAGGGGCAAATCTGACTTTAACAAAACTTGAATTAAACACCCATCAAGCAGATGAACGGATCTTAGAAATCATCGAATCGATGAATGGGAACTTTATTATAGAAAATGGCACGATTAAGCCAATAAAGACTAAAACGGAAGGCAGAATAATTGATTTATCTCAAGCCCCAGATATTGGACCGATAATGGCCGTGTTATGCGCTTTATCGGATGGTAAATCTGAGATAATTAACGCTTCTAGGCTAAGAATCAAGGAATCTGACCGGATCACAGCGATCACAACAGAGTTAAAGAAACTCGGTGCCAAGATTAGTGAGACTAAGGATGGCATGAAAATCACTGGTGTGAAAATTTTCAAAGGTAATGTCACACTGGATAGTTGGAATGATCATCGTATTGTGATGGCCTTATCGATTGCAGCCATGAAAGCAGATGGTCCAATTAGGATTACACATGCAGAAGCAATCAATAAATCTTATCCAACGTTTTTTGAAGACTATATGAAATTGAAAGGTGTGATTAAGTATGAATGAACTAGAGCGTGCAAGAATTGAAATTGATGCAATCGATGAAGAGATTCGTTTATTGTTTATCAAAAGAATGACTGCTGTTAAATCCGTACTGGCTTTTAAACAAGCAAATCAATTACCTGTATTAGATACTAGCCGTGAACAACTACTGAAGCATGCAAGACTAGAGAAAATGACTGAACACGAATTTAAATCTTACTACGAGTCCTTATTAGATGCTTTATTGAAGATATCTAAAGACTTTCAAAAGGATCATTATGAATAGATACGGATTAATCGGAAGGCAAATCAGTTATTCATTCTCTAAGAAATTACATGAAGCAATCAGTCAGCAGTTCAACCTCAGGTTGTCTTATGACATACTAGACTGTGACACAGAGTTAGATGTCATCAACAAAGTTCAAGAACTAAGACAACAAAAATATCATGGCTACAATGTCACCATCCCTTATAAAGAATTTATCATGCGCTACTGTGATGAACTGACCAGTGAAGCTAAAGCGATTGGTGCAGTCAATACAGTCTATCTAGAAGATGGTAAAGTCATTGGTGACAACACAGACTATTATGGATTTTTAAAATTACTCAACTTATATCACATCAATCCCAAAGGCCAAGTGTCCTATATACTGGGTTCAGGTGGTGCAGCAAAGGCCGTGCATTATGCGCTTAAATCATTGGGTGCCAAGAGTGTGGTCGTATCAAGAGACAAAGAACGCATCAAAGATAAGTTTGACCTCGTTACTGGGTATGACACCTTAGATGTGGTGACCAAGATTGATATCTTAATCAATACTACACCAATTGGGACTCACCCGAAAACAGATCAAATGCCAGTTCATAAAAAGATCGCACACAAAACGAATATCGCAATAGACTTAATCTATAACCCAAAAGAAACCCTACTAATGAAAGAAGCCAGTTTTGGTATAGGCGGTATTTATATGTTGATTGGTCAGGCACTGAAAGCACAATCAATTTGGCAAAGAAGACCATTGGATGAATCGAAAGAAACATTCGATGTACTCATGGAGGCAATATCATGAACAGTTTTGGTAGATTATTTAGAGTAACCATATACGGAGAATCACATCAACAAGCCATTGGTGTTGTGATTGACGGTGTTAAACCAGGCACTAAATTTGATGAAGCACTATTATTAAATGACCTAGAAAGAAGAAAAGCAGGCGCAATTGGAACGACCAAAAGGGTGGAACCAGACTTACCGATTATCACATCTGGTATTTATAATGGCTACGCAACCGGTTCACCGATTCATATCATGTTTGAAAACAAAAACACCAAAAGCACAGACTACGATAACCTCTTAAAACAACCAAGACCAGGACATGCAGACTATACTGGGTTCGTAAAATACCAAGGCTATAACGACAACCGAGGTGGTGGTCACTTCTCAGGCAGACTAACAACCACAATCGTTACTGCAGGTAGTGTTGCCAAAATGATGCTGAAAGGTTCCATTGAATCAAATCTTGTTCAGGTCGGCACACTTAAAGACATGAAAGAACTCGATCCTTACTTAAAAACAGTGAGTGAAGCGTTTGATTCGGTTGGGGGTATCATTGAAATCAAAGTAAATGGACTTGAAGTCGGACTAGGCGAACCATTCTTTGATTCTGTTGAATCGAAAATCAGTCATATCCTATTTTCAATTCCAGCCGTTAAAGGTGTTGAGTTTGGCATTGGATTTAAAGGCATCGAACTAAAAGGATCTGAATTTAACGATCAGATCATAGATGAGACCGGTAAAACCAAAACCAATCACAATGGTGGATTAAATGGTGGCATTACCAATGGCAATGAACTCGTGGTTAGAGTTTTTGTTAAACCAGCTAGTTCTATATTCCTACCTCAAGAGACATTTGATTTTGAATCTAAAACCATTAAGACATTAAAAATTGAAGGCAGACATGATGCATGCATCGCAAGACGAGCAGTAGTCGTCTTAGAAAATGCGGTTGCCATCGCACTGGCTGACTTGATGCTTGAAAGACAAGCAAGACTATAATAGAAAGACGTTATCCCAATTCTGAAGGATAACGTCTTTTCACTTTATAAGAATAAATGCTATAATTTATAAAGAGGATCATACTATGTCACATAGAATCATTGATGCCAGAGGTGTCGGCAAACAATTAGAAATACAATTTAACTATAATGGCATAAATTCAACACACGATTTAGCCTTTAGATTCCCTAAGAAATATGAGTCCTTCAGTGAGGATTCTTTACTCTTAGCTGTGGATAAAACCGATGTGACTGTAAAAGGTAACGTCATTGATTTACCAAAAGTCATTCAACATCGAGGCACACTAAAAAGCATTCAATTTCATATCTTGGTTGATCATGAAAAAATTAAGGTCGTCGCTTTTAGACGAGAATATCTTAAAGATACACTAAAGGAAAATCTCTTAATAACGGTTAAAGGTAAGTTCGAGAAAAAGAAGAAACTGATCACGGCAAGTGCCATCCTGTTAAAAGAACTTGAACATGAATTAAAACCAATCTATCAACTAGAAAACATTTATGACTCAGTCGTTTCAAAAATCCTTAAACATGTACTCGAAGACCAACAAGTCTCTTTTTATGAAACGCTACCTCAAACATTGATCGACAAAAACCATCTCATTTCAATTGAAGACATGGTGCATAAACTACATTTTCCCACGTCCTTTCAAGACGTTAAAGACGGTACGTATAGACTAAAATACGAAGAAGCTTTGTTTTTTCAATACCGCATGATGTCTCAAAAACTATTATTAGAAAAACAATCTAAAACACCAAAACAGTATGACTTGAATCAAGTCAAACAGTTCATTGGTGATATTCCATATGAGTTAACACAAGACCAAAAAGAAGCAGTTAATGATATCTTCAGAGATTTCAAAAAACCATATCCAACGAAAAGGCTCATCCAAGGAGATGTTGGTTCAGGTAAAACCATTGTCGTAGGCATTGGTGTCATGGGTGCTAAAAGTAGTGGGTATCAAAGTGCTTTGATGGCACCTACTGAAATTCTTGCTCAACAACATTATCAATTCTTTAAAGAGACATTCAAATCGATGAATGTTGCGTTATTAACAGGCTCTACCAAAAACAAAAAGGACCTCAAGAGACAAATCCTTCAAGGTGAAGTTGATTTTGTGATTGGCACACATGCATTAGTAGAAGACGATGTCGTCTTTCAAAATTTAGGGTTTGTGATCATCGATGAACAACATAGGTTCGGTGTCGAAACCAGGGATACATTAAAAGAAAAAGGCAATGCAGATGTGGTGTACTTAACGGCTACACCGATTCCAAGAACATTAGCGATTGTACTATTTGGTGATATGTCGGTATCGACCATCAAAGAAAAACCACTTGGCAGAAAAGATATCATCACACGGTATTTTAATACCTCACAAGCACACGCTGTGTTTGAACATGTGAAAAAGGAACTAGATCAAAACCATAAAGCCTATTTTATTGCACCATCGATTGATGCAGAAGACAGAGGTGAAACGGTCTTAAATCTTTATGAACGTGTGTCAAGTGTGTTTAGCGGATACGACACCTTTATGTTGCATGGCAAAATGACATCAACGGAAAAGAATGACATCATCGATGCGTATTTAGCAAGCCAAAAAGCAATATTGGTATCAACGACCGTGGTTGAAGTTGGTCTAGATATTAAAGATGCAACCATGATGGTCATATTTGATGGTAAGTATTTTGGCTTAAGTCAACTTCATCAGTTAAGAGGCCGAGTTGGCAGAAGTGACATTCAAAGTTACTGCTATGTATTATCTGATGATTCAGACATTGAACGACTCAAACTATTCTCAAAAACTAACGATGGATTTGTCTTATCAGAGTACGATTTATCAGAACGTGGTCCTGGTGAGTTCATTGGGGTTAGACAAAGTGGTTTGATTAAGTTCCAATATGCAGATTTAGGCACAGACTTTGATTTATTCTTATCTGCTAAACAGGATGCTTTATACATTTTAAACAATCCCAAACTAAAAGATACTTACCAACGTATCCATCAAGCAGCACTAGAAAGCTTTGAACCTAAAAATTAATCCCTTAAGGGATAATAAAAATATGTTATAATGAATTAAAAATGGAGGATACCATGATTAAATTAGCAATCGATGCCATGGGTGGCGACAACGCCCCAATAGAAATAGTAAAAGGCTGCGAGCTCGCTTTAGAAAAATATGACGACATTGAATTGGTGTTATATGGCGATGAAACAGAAATTAAAAAGTATTTGAAAGCAACCTCAAGGGTTGAAATTGTTCATACGACTCAAGTGGTTGATATGGGTGTTAAAGACCCAGTATCAGCGATTAGAAATATGAAAGATTCATCCTTAGTTAGAGCATTAAAAGGGGTTAAAGAAGGTAAGGAACAAGCAGTCGTTAGTGCTGGTCCAACCCAAGCTTTAATCGTCGGTGCACACTTAGTCATCAAAAGAATGGATAAAATGCACAGGGTTGCATTAGCACCAATCATTCCATCACTCGATAAAAAAGGTAGAATTTTATTAGACGTTGGCGCAAACATTGAATTAAGACCAGAACACATGCTGGAATTAGGTATTTATGCAACAGTCGTAGCGAAATCCTATTTAGGCATTGAAAACCCAAGCTTAGCCTTAATGAACATTGGGACTGAAGAAGGCAAGGGCCGTGATCTAGAAAAAGAAACATTTAATTTGTTAAAGGCCAATCCACAAATCAATTTCCTTGGGAACATTGAAGGCAAAGAAATCATGACCACCTCGGCAAGTATCGTATTAACCGACGGCTATACTGGTAACGTCTTGATGAAGACCATGGAAGGGACAGCTAAAGCCATGGGTGGCATGCTTAAAGAAGAAATTAAGTCCTCATTAGGTGGCATCATTGGTGCATTGTTTATGAAGAAAGCATTGAATCGATTTAAGAAACGCATGGACGCATCTGAAATTGGTGGGGCAATGATTTTTGGGATCAATGCACCAGTCATTAAGGCGCATGGTTCATCCAATGCCTATGCCTTTTCAAATGCCATTAAGCAAGCTAGAACTTTTGTATTAAATGATATCATAGGCAAAGTAACGGAAGCCTTAAAAGACGTTGAAATTGAAGAAAGTCGTGATTAATATTAAACAATTAGAACAACTACTAGAAATAGAATTTAAGGATCCTGATTTATTAAAACAAGCACTGACACATGCATCTTATGCAAATGAACATGACTCAGATGATAACGAGCGTCTCGAATTTCTTGGAGACGCTGTTATTGGCTTATTGATGGGTGAACTCCTATTTAAAAAAGGCGTACCTACCGAAGGCGAAATGTCTAAAAAGCGTGCCCAAGCAGTATGTGAAGAAGCGTTAAATCAGTATGCACAAAAAATCAACTTACCACAGTACTTATTATTGGGTAAAGGTGGCGAGCTGTCTAATGGTAGAGAGAATCCGTCCATCATAGCCGATGCATTTGAGGCTATTTTTGGTGCAGTGTTTGTTGAAAAAGGATTAAATGAAGCAAAAAAGCTCTTCAACAGAATTGTCGTGCCACACCTAGATCAAGTACTAACCATTAAAGACCACAAATCTACCTTACAAGAATTGGTTCAAACCGATAGAAGAAATATCAGTTATCATCTCGAGTCACAAACCGGCCCATCTCATGATCGTATTTTTTCTGTTAGTGTTCGAATGGATGACATCATTTTAGGTACTGGGAAAGGAAAGAGTAAGAAAGAAGCTGAGCAAAATGCTGCCAAAGAAGCTTTGAGTATTCTCGCAAAAGAATAGTATGCTAAGAAAACTATTAGAAGAAGGCTATTTAAATGCCCACCGTATCTTATTAAAAGAACAAGTTAGACTGAATATAAAACCAGATGATATTGTTGTATTATCCGCACTAATCTCTTTATATGAAAAAAAGCGTAATACACTTTCTATGAGTGCATTATCAAAAATGACAACGTTGACGCCAAGTCGAACAGGCGAAGTATTTAATCATTTACTGGAACAAGGTTTTGTCTCAACTGAACTAGAGTTAAAGTCAGATGGCAAGGAAAAAGAAGTGTTCTCATTGGATTTATTCTTTGAGAAAGTAACCAACTTATTGATGTTAGATATCGAACAAACTAAAAATCAAAAGCATGATCAAGACATTTCATACATAATCCAACACCTTGAAAAAGCGTTAAACAAGTCATTGTCACCATATGACCTTGAAATCATTAAAGAGTGGTTTACAGAAAGTTTTTCACGTGTTCAAATCGAAAAAGCCGTTGAGGTTGCATTAGATCATCATCGTAAAACCGTCTCTTATATAGATAGAGTTTTAAGAAGTAATGATATCTATGAAAAGGATTTAGATGATAAAAAAAGAGAAACCATCGATAAACTCATTAGAGGTGTTAAGTGAACATCGAATTATTCTTAAATACGCTTCAAGCTATGTTTCCAGATGCGAAAGCAGAACTTAATTACACAAACGCGTTTGAATTATTAATAGCAGTCGTGCTATCCGCTCAAACCACTGATATCGCAGTGAATAAAGCCACAAAGACATTATTTGAAAAATATCCTACGCCTGAACTATTAAGTGTAGCACCATATGAAGCGGTTGAACAACACATTAAAACCATCGGTTTATATCGAAACAAGTCAAAAAATATCGTTGAACTATCAAAAATACTCGTTGAACAGTATGATGGTCAAGTCCCAAGTAAACGAAAAGACTTAGAAAGTTTACCAGGTGTTGGCAGAAAAACGGCTAATGTCGTATTATCCAATGCATTCAATGTCCCTGCACTGGCAGTGGATACACATGTTGCAAGAATATCAGTTAGATTGGGTTTGGCAAAAAATGATGATTCTGTTTTAGATATTGAACGAAAGCTAAACAGAAAGATTCCAAGAGCCTTATGGTTGAAGGTCCATCATCAAATGATTTTCTTCGGTAGATACCACTGTTTGGCCAAAAATCCTAAGTGTCAAAATTGCCCATTATTCGACGAATGTAAATATGAAAACAAAGAAAAGTAATTTCATTTAAGAAATTGCTTTTTATTTTCAAAAAAATACTTCATAATTATTTCAAATTAGTATACAATATTTTTGGCGGTAAGAAAAGAAGAGGGAATATATGAAAGTAAATTTTGAAAAACTGTTAGAAAAACTAAGTAAAAAACTAGAAACAGAAACTGAACCAAACCCAATGATTGGCGCAACCATCAAAACCAAACGAAAAAGTTTGGATAAAACATTGGATGAGGTCAGTCAAAGAAGTGGTGTATCCTTATCTTATATATCTAAGATAGAAAACGATCTTCTAAATCCGAATTTCAAAAAGATTAGAAGGGTGTTAAGTGAGCTCAATCTAAACGAAGACATCTTTGACTATTCATCCAATATGTCTGAATGGTATAGTCAATTATTGGACATCATGTTAGGGTTGAATGACGATGAAACAGTGATGAAAGCTTTCATCAGAAAACGTGATGATTTCCAATCTAAACTAATTGATTTAGCACTCCATGTGAAAAGAGGCAGTTTAAAGCACTGCGAAACACACATCTCATTACTCATGAATTCGATTGACCAAATGATGCCCATCGAGTTAGGTATTTTTATGTTGAGCATCGCGCATTATTACTTCATGCATCAATCCTATATCCAGTCTGCAAAGATGATGGATGTAGCCTTACAAAGACAATTGAACCATAAGAAATTAATCTTATGGCAAGATGATTTACTGTTTCAATTATCACTTTTGACCAATAACGTGCTTTACATCAATGAACGATTCGCGAAGCTAACGGTCCTTTATCAAAACTATGGCTTAATGGACAAAGCCTATGACTTAAGGTTAAGTTATCATCAGCACATGCAATTCATTGCTGGACCTAATTTCTATGATTTAGATGATTTCGATAATCAAATCGAAACGAAAAAGTTTATCTTTATGAATCAATTGTTTTGTTGTAGTAAAACTGTAGTAGATGTCATCACAGATGAACCTGATTTGAAGCCTTACAATTTAATACTTGCATTAGCCTATGACAAAATTGAAAATGGGGTAAAAGCAGTATATTATCTAGAACAAATCGATGAAACCGACATGTCAAAACACGATCAGATTCTACACACATATTTGAAACACAAATACCAAATGGATGATTATGAAGCACATTTAAAACATGCTTTGTTTAAAGATCCGAATATATACCATAATGATGCTTTATTGAGTTTTTATGGAAATGCTTGTATGAATCACTACAAATCTCAACACCGCTATAAAGAATGTGTCTTAATACAAGAATCCATAAATCGATATAAACATGAAATACGTTTTCATTTTGAGAAAATATACTCTAAGTGACAATAAAGCGATAATCTAACAAAAAAACGCTAGAAAGCGTTGACTTCTAGAACTTTATTAAGTAAAATTAATAGTTGGACGGAAGGAGGGCATACAATGCGTTTAAAACAATTATTTACAGTAGCGAAAGGATTTTACCTTACACTCTTCATTATTATTATGATGGTTGTGTTAAATAGACTTTCCTATTCGTATGTGCCTTTATTCACCCAATATATCATAGACATATTAGATGTTGGTGCCTCTACAGCCAATTTTCCGTCATTCGTAACTGATATATTTGAAAAAGGCAGCACGACAATAGACATTCTATTGATCGTTGCATCAACGTTGGTATTTTACCAACTACTAAGATTTACGATGATTTTCATCGAAGACTATGCAAGAGGTAAACTCACTGAAGGCATCAATGAAAAAATGCGTAATAAATTATACGACCATATACAATCACTAGATTATACCTATCACAATAATGTCGATACTGGTGACCTAGTACAAAGAGTGACATCGGATATTGAAGCGATGAGTAACTTTATGTCTAATAGATTACCAGAATTCTTTAGATTAATAGCAACCGTGATATTCGGGGCCATTCAAATTTATTCAATCAGTCCTTTGATGGTCTGGATTGCATTAGCGATGGTACCAATTTCTGCAGTTAGTTCAGTCATCTTCTTTAAGAAAGTGGACAAGGCATTTAAAGAAATTGAAAAAAGTGAGTCTGGGATGATGACTGTCATCCAAGAAAACTTATCTGGGTCAAGAATTGTTAGGGCTTTTGCAAACGAGCAATATGAAATTGACAAATTAGAAAAACAAAATAAGAAATATTCAGAGGAGTTCATGAAATTCCAAACCATTTCGTCCAGGTATTGGGGTTTTTCTGACATGCTCGCGATGATGCAGTATTTAGTTACCATCATCATAGGCGTTATGTTCGTAAGAAATAACGCTGACATTACAGGCGGCCAAATCATCGCAGTACTTATGTTACTAGGGATGTTAATATGGCCAATTAGAGGATTAGGTAGAATGATTGGCGACTTTGGTCGCTCACTCGTTGCTACACAAAGAATTTTTGAGATCCTTGGACACAAAAGCGAATTTGAAGTCAATGGTACATTAAAACCAGAGATTAAAGGTGAAATAGAGTTTAAAGATGTATATTTCCAATTTCCAGATGGCAAAAACAACTTATTAAACGGTGTTAACTTTAAAGTTGAAGCTGGCCAAACGGTTGCTATCATTGGTAGAACAGGTAGTGGTAAAACCACCATTATCAACTTATTATCACGTATGCTTGAAACCACACAAGGTGACATTTTGCTAGATGGGGTTTCTATCAAAGACATTGAGAAACATCATTTAAGAAAAAATATGGGGATTGTACTACAAGAACCATTCCTATTTTCTAAAACAGTATATGAAAACATTGCGATATCTAATCCAACTGTAGAACGTGACAAAGTCTTTAAAGCAGCACAAATTGCAGCAATCGAAAAAGACATTAGTACGTTTGAAAAAGGGTATGATACTGTGGTTGGTGAACGTGGTACCACCCTATCAGGTGGACAAAAACAAAGGGTAGCGATTGCACGTATCTTGATTGCTGAAAAGCCAATCTTGATATTTGATGACTCATTATCTGCTGTTGATACAGAAACTGATATGATGATCAGACATGCACTAGCAGACAGAGGTTCTAAATCCACTACGGTAATCATCACACATAGAATTACAACTGCGAAACAAGCAGATGTGATTGTTGTATTAGAAAACGGTAAAGTATCAGACATTGGTACACATGACACACTCGCTAAAAAACCAGGTTTATATCATAAACTTTGGGACATTCAAGGACAATTAGAAGCTGAATTTATGCAGTTAATAGAGGAGGCGAAATAAATGAACTTTGAAGATCAAGAATT
>CAKMJY010000110.1 GCA_927433595.1 uncultured Acholeplasmatales bacterium
GGCCCTATAAAATAGACTGTGGTTTTGACAAATAACACCTATCAAAAGGGTTGTGGTCAAACATACCTATCAAATGAACTGTGGTCAAAATTAAACGGAAAATCATTTCGAAATGGTTTTCCGTTTTTTGTCGCACACAATCATGTATTTACTTGCCTTTTATCGATGTGTTTTTGTTCAAGGAAAATAGTATCCGATTCCTTAAACGATAAAAATCTTTATACCCATTAGCCGTCTTCATAATCGTTTTTATTTGTGAGTTCTTATTCTCTATTTTACTATTCGAAAGTCGCTTCCCTTCAACTTTAGTAAATGAGTTGAGTATTTCTGCTTGCCAATTATGAAGCATTTTCCCTACTTTCTTCATCTCTTCTGAGGACGACTTTCTAAACTTTTGAATAAGATCTTCTAAGTCTTCAAGCGTAGTATATTGATCTGCTGTTTTATTGAAATCACGGTAAATCTCTTTTAACTCAAAGGCAGCTCTTAATTCCTTGTCAATACTTAGAAGGTAATATAATAGATTGTCTTTCGTATAGGTAGTTTTGAGTTTTGGTATTACGTATTCCTTAGCCAGGCGATCATAGTCGACCACGAGAAAAAAGTAGTATTTTTTGAGCATATAGTAGTAGATATCATTATGAATTAAGCTAGATGAGTTCTTCTTATAACGGTTCATTACACGGATTCGAATATCATTCATTGCTCTATTTAAATGCCATATCACATGGAAAGAGTCCACTGCTATTTTTGCGTTTGGAAAACATTTGTGAATAACGGCTCGATAAGAATCCCACATATCGATAATAACGTATTGTACCGCCATTCTTTCGGTAATAGGAATACGTAATAACTGATCAATCAACTTGTGTTTATGTCTTGTATCAAATACTTCTATTATTGCACCAGATACGAAATCTAATAGCACACAGGCATACTTTAATTTTGAACGTTTACCTAGATAAAACTCATCCATGCATATCACAACGGAGAGCTTTAATCGTCTAGGCTCAACATACTCATCGAACAAATTGATCACCGTTTGCGCACTAATGTTGTGTTTGCTTCCGATAAACGTGAATGTATTGGTTGATACCCTCAAATCATCTAAAACATTCATCCTTGTATACTGTGATATCGTCTCATACCGCTTCGCTAACATCACAGGTTCACTATAGACTTGTTTACAGTGTTTGCAGCGATATCGATGATATGTTATGAGTAAATGACAACTCATATCATTGTGTATGCTGTGTACGATTTTCTTCCTCATGTAACTATGAATATGCGATTCCATAAACCCACATGTTGGACACGCTATGTTCTGCCTTTTTTGCTTGATCAGATATACTAAGTGATTCTTTTCTTTAACTAATTCTATCGTTTCTATTTGTTCTCGATAAGATTCTAATGATAAAATATTTATGGTATCATTTAACATGAAAGCTCCCTTCGATTAATATGTGTGTCGACAACCATATTTTATCAAAGAAGAGCTTTCGTTTTTTTATTTTTTTCGCGGCCTTAGGCTTGTGGATAACTACCTATCCAATAGATTGTGGTCACCACAGTTCATTTTATAGCTATACATTAACCACAGTCTATTTTAAATAACTAAAATAATCAAATCAATCTAAGTGTTTGCGTAAAGCAAACACTTATTTTTTTAAATAAATCAAAATAACGAAGTAATTTTCCCTATAAAAAGTGATAAAATAAACTTAATAAGGCTTTTTGTCATAATCATAAAGATATCGAATATTTCTTTTATTGTCATCATAAAGCCGTTCTATACTTAAAATATCATAAATATAATTTAATGTGAGTGAGGTATTCGTATGAATGGATTAAAGACCATCAGGTTTTTTGTCATTTTTGGACTATGTTTAACATTATTGGGGTTAAAGGACTCATTTAAAGATTTACCTTTTGTTTTTTTATATTTAGCACCTTGTTTTTCTGTAATCATTTTATACTTCATAACAGTTAAAAGAAAACGTTTAATCATGATTTTTATGTCGGTGCAATATCTTTATAGCCTAATTTATTTATTTCCATATTATCTAGATAGGGTATCATGGGAGACAGCTTGGTTAGATATTGTTATCTTTATTATCATGCCAACGCTATTGACTGCATTTTACTTAATCTCAAATCTGGAACATATATTTTATCAAGTAAATGCATTGGCGATGATAACAGTACCAACATTAATATGTGTCTTTTTTGTAAGTTATCGATATCAAATTAAGATATTAAACTCAAACTTGATTATATTGCCAAGAGAATCTTATTACACGGATGGATTAGCATTTCTAGTGATATATTTGTCGCTTTTCTATGTCAGTACAGGCATCTCAGAATTCATCATAATTAAAAAGCATCAAAATGATGTAACTTTAGTAAAATGACACATCGGATTTAAGATAAATACAGAGTAGAAAGGAAATATCGAAACGTATTAGTTGTTTTGATAGGTGATCCAAATGCGTACATTAAGCATTATTCGATACATAATGATTGGTTGTATGTGTTTAACGCTATTTTTATTGCCTGGGAAATATGATAGCCAGCATATTGTTTTTGTATGGATTGTGCCAACTGGTGTGTTTTTCTTGCTGTTCACTAAGTTTAAAAGTGTTTTTCTAGATATTACGAGAGGCGTCATTGTGGGACTATACTCATTTGTTATACATTATTATTGGTTGAAGGCATTTTCAGATGTGCTTTCTAAGCCGATTGACATCATCACAGTGATGTTAATAGTATCTCCGGCTGTGTTGTTTTTATTGATGATGTTGTCTTACTTAAAACATACGTTGAGAGGTGTTTCAAACTTAGCACTCATTTTAATGCCTGTTGCGCTTTTTAGCTTATTTACGATTGTACATGTTGACATAGGTTATCGTAATCATTATCTCTCAATTATCATTAAACCTGAGTCCTATGTAACAGAAAGCTTGATTTACTATTTGGTATTACAGGTTTTATTCTTAATTAATTGGGGACTAGCTCATATAAGCCATGACAAACAAGCAATACAATGTTTAAATAATAAAATCTATCGTGAGGAGGCATAGTAGTATGAATATGCTTAAAACAATTCGGGTTTTCACCATTTTTGCTATGGTATCATGCATTTTAATGATGCCTAGTTTACTGTATATTCCAATACTAATGGTCTTTTTGATACCAATGTTTGTATCTGCAATCGTGCTTTTGACAAAGTTTAAATGGCGATTTCATGTGACGCTAGTCTTGTGTTTCATTTACACTGCGTTGGGTGTCTTAGGTGCCTCGACGATGAATTATACCGCGTTTGGGATAATACCTTATTTATTTCATGGTTTAGTATTCTATGGGGTATTGCCGGTTGTGTTTATTTTAATCTTTGGTGGTTGGATTTTCATTAGAAAGGGCACGAAAGTAGTCGGGTATACATTTATAGTCATCCCACTCGCATTTTTGGTTTGGCACGTTCTAATATACTTTGATATTTCTTTTATAAATGGTAACGTCTATTTCGCTAAAATATATGGTGATGAACCTGGTATGTTTCTATACACACCTTTTGTGTCATATCATGTAAGCTTTTATATTACGATGGGTCTATCGATACTGATAGAATCACTATTCGAATATGATGGTGGAAAAACCGCTTTTTAATCACTCAAATTAAAAAAAATACACCACAAGTTTTTTAGCTTGTGGTGTTTTATGTGTCTATATTGGATGAGTATGGACTTAATCGATATAAATGATAATCTCCACTATTTTCCTGATCTTTAGCTTGGGATTACCTACCTTTTTTCGAATGGTTATATTTGTTTTTTGATTTAAAAGTTTTCTTGACTGGTGGTGCTAGTTCTAAATCAATGAGCATTCTTAAACCGATTGCAGTAAACATCAAATACTTGGTAAAAGGTAGTGCAATACGGGATCTAATGAGGAAGAACACATTTTCAAACATAGATAAGTCGATGACTTCATCTTGATGCATCAAATACAAATTATAGCTATAATAAGCAGTTAATAGAAGTGAGATAATCATAAAAATGAAGGCACTCTGTTTGGAATGTTTATTTTTGACAGTCAAATAGATAAAGTAACAACCCAACAAGAGTGGGACAAACATATCGGTTAATCTAAATTGATAGTTGATTTCAGATTCAGAATCGTATTTAGATATACCAGGGATTAACGCGATGATGAATGAGAATAAGATGGTCATGATAAATGGAAAAGAAAAACGTGTATAATCTTTTCTAGCTAAATTTAAGAGCATACCTAGAAAAATCATTCTAAATATCATATAGACCATATCAAATAGACCAGCCATCACCATCGCATAAATAACTGAAATCATCGCGACAACAACGGTTGTCTTAAACGCAATTAATAAAGTTTTCAAGTCATCACCTACTTATTTATAATTTTATCACAATACACAATAAATATTAACCACCTTTTTTATCTAACCAAATATATTGATATAAAAAAACCACAAGCAATCTTGCTTATGGCATTGGTATAGTAATAACATTGTGATCATTATCTTTAAATGTGATAAAACCATCTCTAATCTGATAATCGATGTTTTGTTTGATGTGCTCAATCAGTCTATGCTTTAAACTTAAATCATCGGTATCCATTACCATTTTTCTTAACCCTAAACCGACTGAAATTTGATTTGATTTCCGCCATGTGTTTAATGCAATGTGGTGGTGATAATCAGCGGTTGATAAGAAGTGTGCAGAAGGTATTCGAACGATCATATCAAAACCTAATATGTCTTGGAAGAAATTGGTAGATTCGGTTAGATTACTGGTATGCAAGTGAACGTGCCCAATGATTGGATCTAAGTCATTACCTTCTAATGTGTATGTATCATTTAAGTATGCTTGGTAAGGAAAAGGTTTATTCTCTAATCGCTCTGGGTGTGATTCAATATCAGACCATGCCGTTGGATCGGTATCGACATAAAGTTCTATACCGTTTCCTTCTGGATCGTCTAAATAAATGGCCTCTGAGACCGTATGATCTGCCCCACCCGTGATTGGGTATTTCGATAAAGCAATGTGCTTTAATACCTTGGATAACGCGTATTGGTTAGGATATAGATAAGCCACATGATAAAGCGTGGTGCGTTTGTCTTTTAAATCACTGGTTTGATGGAGTGTTAATATCGGATTAACCCCATCAAACGAGAAAATTACTACAGTTTCTGTTTCCTTTAGGATATTAAACTGTAGGACACGTGTATAAAAATCGGCCATCTTTGATAGGTCTTTAACATTTAATTCGATGTGTCGCACAAATAGTGCACTGTTTTTATGGTATAATGACATGGCAAAAGCCCCCTTCATAAGGCTATTATAATATTTCGAATTCGAAATAGAAAATCATTTGCTTAAAAGAGGTACATATGAAAATCGTAGATATGATAAAACAAATTGAAGATAAAGAACAAAAAAGCTTATCCAATCCATTCAAAGTTGGGATCTTACCTAACGATGGTGGCATCATCATTGGCTTTCCAGAAGCGATACTATCATTTGATGAAGATGGCTTCACCATTTATACGTTTGATGGATTAGTGAAATTAGTATATGAAGGCTTTCATTTTAAGTTTTCTTATGATGACATCAAAGAAGTAGAACTTGGCAAATACAACTTCAAAGATAGATACATGAAAGTCGTTTTTGAAGACGATAAATTCATCGCATTTAACTATCATGAAAAGAATAAGAAATACCCTAACCAAGCCCTAAACATGGCTAAATTTTTTGATTTAATCGAAAGGCTATCCAACAACTAAAATTTAATCATTGACAAACAGTTTTAGTAATGATAAAATACAAAGGCGTGTACGGATACACCGAAGTGGAAGGATTACTTATAGTAATTCCGTTGACCACATACTCATAGGATAAAGGAGGTTGTGTCACATGGCTAAAAAAGTCGTAAAAGTTGTTAAGTTACAAATTGCAGCAGGTAAGGCAAATCCAGCGCCACCAGTTGGACCAGCACTAGGTCAAGCAGGCGTTAATATTCCTCAATTCTGCACACAATTCAACGAAAGAACTAGAGACAATGCAGGTTATGTCATTCCAGTGGTAATTTCAGTATTTGATGATCGTTCATTTACATTTGTTACAAAAACACCACCGGCAAGTGATTTAATCAAAAAAGCGGCAAACATTCAAAGCGGTTCAAGCAACGCTAAGAAGACAAAAGTTGCAACTATCAAACGCGATAAGCTAAGAGAACTTGCTACAATTAAGATGCCTGATTTAAACGCTTATACTGTTGAAGCAGCGATGAACATTCTTGAAGGTACTGCAAGAAACATGGGCGTTGTCATCGAAGACTAATTTGTCTTCAGTATTAAAACTAAATTTAGATATCATCATCTAAATTGTGGGAGGATATCCCGCTAGACCACATTTTATGAGGAAACAATATGAAAAGAGGAAAGAAATACGGTGAAGCTGCAAAGTTAGTGGATAAGACTAAGAAATATGCAACAGCTGAAGCGTTCGACTTAGTTGCAAAAACATCTACTGTGAAGTTTGATGCAACAGTTGAGATTGCTTTTCGTTTAAACATTGACCCACGTAAGGCTGAACAAAATCTTCGTGGTGCCCTTGTATTACCTCACGGAACCGGTAAAACACAAATCGTTGCAGTAATTGCACGTGGTGAAAAAGCAAAAGAAGCTCAAGCTGCAGGCGCTGACTATGTCGGTGACTCAGAATTGATTCAAAAAATTGCTGGCGGCTGGTTCGATTTTGATGTCATGGTAGCGACACCAGACATGATGGCTGAACTTGGTAAATTAGGTAGAGTTTTAGGTCCAAAAGGCCTAATGCCAAACCCTAAGACAGGTACAGTTACTATGGATGTCACAAAAGCTGTTCATGAAATCAAAAATGGTAAGATCGAATATCGTGTTGACAAAGTTGGTAACATTCAAGCCCCAATTGGTAAAGTATCATTTGGCGCAGAAAAACTAACTGACAATGCGAAAGCAATTTATCAAACAATGAATCGCCTTAAACCTACTACCGTAAAAGGTGTATACATGAAGAATATCACTGTATCATCTACTATGGGACCTGGGGTTCGTCTTGACGAAGAATCATTAAAGGCATAATTTAAAAACTTAATACTGCCAAAGACAGTAGGTGCCCATGAGCTTAATTTCCTACCGAGGACATTAAACTCATGAGTTTTCAACCCTCTTTTGTCTTGGCATAGAGGGTTTTGTTTTATAAAAAAATAAGGAGGAAACCAGATGAATAACGCTATTTTAGAGCGCAAGAAAAGTCAGGTCGATCTACTAGTTGGCAGAATTCAAGAAGCGAAAACGATCGTTGCTTTTGATTATCCTGGCCTATCAGTAAAAGACTTCACTGAACTACGTATCGAACTAAGAAAAAATGGTTGTGATGCGCAAGTTTACAAAAACAATATCGCTCGTCGTGCTGTAACTGAAGCAGGACATCCAGAAATGGCTGAATTCTTTGTAGGCGCTAAAGCTATTGCATTTTCTACGGAAGATGTCATTGCACCAGCTCGCGTACTATATGAATTCGCAAAGAAATTCAAAACTGTTTCTATGCAAACTGGTATCATTGAAGGCAAAACTGCGACAGTCGCTGACTTAAACGCACTTGCAACATTACCATCATACGAAACATTATTAACACAACTTGCAGCCGGCATGTTAATGCCAGTTCGCGAATTAGCAATCGGATTAAACATGATTGCTAACCCAGAAGAAGCCAATCAATAATTAAAACTTAAAAGGAGAACTATAACAATGGCAAAATTAACTAAAGCAGCTTTTATTGAAGCATTAAAAGAAATGTCAATTCTTGAAGTTAAAGAATTAGTAGACGGTTTAAAAGAAGAATTCGGTATCGATCCATCTGCAGTATCAGCAGCAGCTCCAGCAGCGGCAGCAGCAGTAGTTGAAGAACAAACTGAATTCAACGTAATCTTAAAAGGATTCGGCGCTAAGAAATTAGAAGTAATCAAAGTTGTTCGTGAATTAACTGGCTTAGGTCTAGTTGAAGCTAAGACAATGACTGAAACTGCAGGCGCTGTAGTTAAAGAAAAAGTGAAAAAAGAAGACGCAGAAGCAGCTAAAGACAAATTAGTAGCAGCTGGCGCAGAAGTTGAAATTAAGTAATTAACAACTGATATCAAACCTGAGTATACCTCAGGTTTTTCGCTTTACTGAAGAGGACAATTAATGAGTGGGCAATACTTTGATAACAATCCAAGTTTAAGACACGATATCCACGCGTATCAGTATCAATTTAACGGTAAAAACTACCGTTTTTTGACTGACTCAGGCGTGTTTTCGCGTCAATATTTAGACTTTGGATCGGAAAATTTAATCCAATCATTTGTACCAAAACAAGGTGCATCTAAAGTGCTTGATTTAGGCTGTGGTTATGGGCCAATTGGTATCTTGCTAAAAGGCACTTATCCACAATTAGATCTGACACTGGTGGATGTGAATGAACGTGCAGTTGAACTTGCAAAACAAAACGCGACATCTAATCAAATTTTGGTCAATGCCACAATCAGTGATGGGTATCAAAATATAAAGGACACTTTCGATGTTGTCCTGCTTAACCCGCCTATCAGGGCAGGTAAAGAAACGATTTATAGACTCTATGATGAAACCTATGATCACCTAAATCAAGGTGGCGAATTTTGGCTCGTGATTCAAAAGAAACAGGGTGCAGAATCCACCATCAAAAAGTTAGATTCATTGTTTGGTAATTGCGAAGTAATGGCTAAAAATAAAGGTTATTTCATCCTAAAGTCTAAAAAGAATTAACAAACATACCACTATCTCATTGACTTATAGTCATTGATGTGATAATATAGTAAAATGCATAAAGATGTACAATTATATATAATATATAATTCATTTAACAAGAAAGATAGGAGAGTGGCTATATGGGATATCGTACAGTGCAATACGGTAAAAAAGCAGTTAGACGCAACTACTCGAAAATGCGTCATGAGATTGAATTGCCAGATTTGATCGAAATTCAAACCAAATCATTCGACTGGTTTGTCACAGATGGGCTTGCAAAGCTATTTGAAGATATTTCGCCAATCGAATCTTATAATGGTGATTTCAAACTGTACTTTACTAACCACCGTTTTGAAGAACCAAAGTATGACATCGTCAATTCTAAAATCAGAGACACGAGCTATTCAAAACCATTATTCGTAACTGTTAGACTCGAAAATGTACTCGCAGGCACAGTCGTTGAGAAACAACTCTTTATGGGTGATTTCCAATACATGACGCCAGTCGGTACTTTTATCATTAATGGTGCTGAACGTGTTGTCGTTTCACAAATTGTACGTTCTGCTGGGGTTTACTTCACCAGTGATTTTGACAAAAAAACAAACACACACCGTTTCTTATCACAAGTGATTCCAACTAGGGGTGCTTGGTTAGAATATGAAATGGGTGCTAAAAACATTTTCTACGGAAAACTAGACCGCTCTAAAAAAGTTTCTTTAACTGCCTTATTACAAGCGTTTGGCTTTGATGGCATTGAAGAAATTAAGAAATTGTTCCCAACTTACAAGAAGATGCTAGATGAAACATTCAAAAAAGATGAAAAAGAAGGCATCATCTCAAGTGACGCAGCCATTGAGGATTTATACTCCAAGTTAAGACAAGGTGAAAAAATTCCAGTATCTGCCGCTAAGGAATTCGTCCGTACCCGTTTATTCGATCAAAGACGTTATGACTTAGAAGAAGTTGGTCGTTACAAGTATAAACAAAAACTAGATGTTGTTTCTCGCTTAAAAACCATTGCACAAGGTATCACAGCAGCCAACCAACCATCTATTTACAAATACGCAGCGGATGTGGTAGACCCAATTACGAAGAAAGTCTTAGTTAAGAAAGACCAAATCGTGGATCTTGCATCTGTTGAGCTTCTAGAACAAAACAAACAAGCACTTCGTAAAGTTGTCCTTTCAAAAGAAGCAAGCCTTCAAAATGAATCTGAAACTGAAGTGTTCGGTATTAAGACATCTGACTTATTTGAACAATACGCAAAAGATGACATCTACTATTTACCAACAGACGCAAAAGACGTTGGTTTACTAGTACCTGCTAGAGCGAAGATCACACCTGAAGTTAGAAACTTAATCTACAAACAAAGAAATAACCTCATGTTCTCAAGAAAAGATGAACATGGCCCAGCTTATTTTGAAAAAGATGCGAACAAGGCAAAATTATTGCTAGAACTTTATGGCAAAATTGATGGGGTTACACCAATCGAATATGCCAAAGAAATCGTCGTTGAACAAAACATCGTCAACTTATTATCTGGCGAAATCATTGTTGAGGCTGGTACAGTCTTAACACCTGAAGTGAGACATACATTACTCACAAACAGAGAAGGCTTAAACTACCAAGCATTAAGATACCTTCGCACATTTGTGGATAAAGATATCTTACTAGCCGATGATCAAGTACTATTCTATGAAGGTACTGAAGTCACAGACGAAGTTTATCACCAAATCTATCAAAACAAACCAAACTTAAAACACATTGAAGACTTGAAGTATGCAACTGTCTATGCAAAATGTGATGTTGATATCTTAGAAGATTATAGACGTCATGAATCTGCAGAAGAAAAAAGAGATCACAAACCAATCATTTACACTGGCTTTGAAATCACAGAAGCATCACTACTTGACTTACAATTCCACAGAAACAAATTAGATGAAAATGTCATCAAGTATTTCTTAGTATCTGGTAAAAAATATGAGTACTTTAGAAAAGAATCTGAACGCCGTGCGACTTATGTAGAATCTATTTTAGTCAAAGGCACAAAAGAGGATCAAAAAGACGTCATTGAAATTATCGGTCATGACTCAAGAGAAGAAAGATTACACATCACCGTTTCTGATATCATCGCTTCTGTTTCTTACTACTTAAATCTATATGATGGCGTTGGTAAGACAGACGATATTGACCACTTATCTAACAGACGCTTACGTCTAATTGGAGAATTATTAAAGAACCAATTTAGAATCGGTTTAGCGAAACTAGAAAAGAACATCAAAGACAAGATGTCGACTGCGGATGCTAAAGAAGCAAGTCTACAATCATTAATCAATATCAAACCATTAACCGCATCATTAAAAGAATTCTTCGGTAGTTCACAGTTATCACAGTTCATGGATCAAATGAACCCACTGGCTGAATTAACTCAAAAACGTAGAGTATCCGCTTTAGGTACTGGTGGTCTTGCAAGAGACCGTGCTGGTGTCGAAGTCCGTGACGTTCACGAATCTCACTACGGTAGAATTTGTCCAATTGAAACACCTGAAGGTCCTTCAATCGGTCTGATCTCATCATTGGCATCTTATGCCCGTGTTGACAAATATGGTTTCATTCAAACCCCATACTTAAGAGTCGATAAATCCAATCCGGATCGCCATGTCGTCACAGATGAATTCGTTTATCTAACGGCTGGTGAAGAAGAACACTATGTCATCGCATCTGCCGATATCGAGCTAGATGAAGATGGTGGTTTCCAAACGGATACAGTGATTGGCCGCTTTATGGGTGAAACCAAGACGCATCCATCTTCTAGAGTTGATTTCCAAGACGTATCACCAAAACAAATTGTTTCGGTTGCGACCTCTTCGATTCCATTCCTAGAACACGATGACGCATCCCGTGCTTTAATGGGCGCGAACATGCAACGTCAAGCAGTACCGTTATTAGCACCAGACTCACCAATCGTTGGTACCGGTATTGAATACCGTGCAGCCAAGGATTCCGGTAGTGCCTCAGTATCTGAAGTAGATGGCGTGGTGACATTCGCAGACTCTAAGAAGATTGTGATTGCCGTTAAGCCAGAAGCATCCATTAAGACACCTAGAAATAAAGTGGTTTATGACAAAGATACAGAGTTTAACTGGGCAGCTTATGATCAAATCAGACAAGCTAAGATGACGGATTTATTAAGATTCGAAACCTATCCTTTAACACAATTCTTGCGTTCCAACCAAGATACTGCTATCCTTCAAAAGCCGATTGTATCGACTGGCGAACAAGTATCGAAAGGCGACGTGATTGCAGACGGTCCATCGATTAAGAATGG
>CAKMJY010000111.1 GCA_927433595.1 uncultured Acholeplasmatales bacterium
AGAAAATCCGAGAATTTTCTGTGTTATTTTTATGCACAACCTAGATTTGATAGGTATGATTTCCCAACCTAGAATTGATAGGTCGAAAACCCTAATCACAACCTAGATTTTATAAAGTCGATATCTATATATCTATAATAAATCAAATGTGTCTTTAATGATATAGTAGGATTGTTTTAGTCTTTCATGGTAACTAGGCATCGACCATGACTCATACGTAAAAGGCATCAATGTCATAGCACTATTCGCATTTGACACGCCAATATTAAAACCTTCATATGTTTGGTGTGTAAATGACATATCACCCTTAAAGTCTTTCATCTGTGCTTTGGTAGATGGATCCATGACATTCAGTAATAACCAAGGCACCCTGATTTCAACAAACTGATCCGTTCTTAAATAGTCTGCCAATGAATCAAATGCGTCATGGTTTGGATCTGAGTAACCAGACTTTAATAAACCTGCTTCATATTTGCTGAATGGGAATACTTCATTGGTATTTGGTATGGTAAGTGCTTTAGATAATGCATGATACATATTGACAAACGTTTTTGAGTCTTTCGTATTTATACCATCTGGTTGTTCAATCATACCTAAAACTTCGCCATATAAATGGCTGAATGCATCATAATAAGGGTCTACTTGAATGCGAGAAACTGTATCGATGGTAATTAGAAAATCCACGCCTTTATCATAGGTGATTTGTTTGTCGGTATAACCAAAATTACCTTGATCGTCTATCGTATCTATCGCGATATAAAGTGGTTCATCTTTAAATGCATCATCATAGGATACATATAGATACAAATATCTTTCATCTGAAGTTGCTTTCAGTTTGTAGGTATCTTCATATACATAAGGTATATTTGTCCAGTCTGAATCGTCTTTATCTAATTTAACTTTTAGTTGATCACCAGGTTCGAATGCTAATAAGCCAAACATCTGTTCATTGGTTTCCACGTTACTCCAAAATGGTCTTTGCCATGCAAGGTCAAAATCCATGGTATTCCATGTTCTTTTAAACCATTCATCTTGAAAAGCGAAGATCAGTGCGCCTATATAATCTTCCTCATGGATATCTTTTATGAGTGATTGCAGGATTAAACCCTGTTCACGTTCAGAATGATTACCTTGATTGTAACCTGAAAATCTTGCATCGTGGGCTTTACCCCTAGATGATGGCACACCAAACTCTGCCACTAAAATTGGCATATTGTGATGTTTATTTAAATCTCTTAGATAGGCTTTATATGTGTTAACTGGATCAAACTTTTCAATATATGCTTCGCTATAATTCATAAACTCAGGGTAATAAGGATAAATATGATAAGACGCAAATTGTTTCGCGAATGCGAGCTTAGTTGTTTTAATGTGCTCCACATTCACACTAACCATATCTTCTTTAGGATCAGGTTCATTCATGTGTGTTAGTGGGTCAGTCGTTAACCAATTCGTAAATGAAATTGGTCTAGTTTGTTGATATTGATCTGCCTCATAAGTTAATAGTGTGTCTCCTACTTTTGTTAGAAACGCTTCAAATGGTGAGGCTTGTTTAGTGTATAAATACTTACCTTCATAATGGTTTTTGTCTGGATGTAACTGATTGGTATTTGTTACGAACATTGGGTCCCATTCTACACCTAATATCCACGCAATCACGTAGTCACTGATATCTGCTGTGTAAGTACCTGAGGCAAATCCTGGTCTTTCAGGCAGGGTTTTGTTGCCATGAAAGATGTCGATTAAATCTTTACCATCTTGTATAAACTCATTCATCAATAATTGATTCTCTGCGTAAGGATCTTGGTAAAGCTTGATATAATCTTCATTTAACCAAACGCCTTGCATCAAATAAAGCGGATTTGAGGCTGTTTGATTATGTTCAAGGAGTGCTTCATAAAAATGTGGCATCATGGTTGTATACACTCGAATGGTATTTGCATTCATGTCACTGATATATTGAAACCATCTTAAATAATCAGATTTAGTGATACCTAGTTCGCCTGGAAAATAACCTGGTTTGGTTGCACCAAGATTAACCCCTTTAATAAACGTTTGGTTAAAAGACCCATTCTCATAAAGCCAAAAATGCCCATCTTCGATGCGCGCTGTTGTCTTAATGCCATTTTCTTCATTTGTGAGTGTTTGATTATTTTGTCTATAAATGAGCGTGGCTACAGCCACAACTGAAATCAAAACAATCAAAATAATGAGTGCTTTTTTCATAACTACCTCGTGTATTCATTATACATGATATGAACTTTATTATAAAATGATTCAAAAAATAACCCAAGTTTTTTAGGCTTGGGTTATCAATTACATATCTTGTACAACTTCTTGATTGGATTTGTCTTTATAATAAACTTCTAAGTCTAATTCATTTTCTTTTTTCGCAGTTAATGTAGCAGATACCATCGTACCTGTCACATTAATCGCTGTTCTACCCATATCAATTAACGCATCTACACCAGCAACTAAGGCAATCCCTTCGATAGGTAGCCCTAAGGTTGCAAGCACAACGGTTGCTGCAATCGTCGCAATCCCTGGTACACCAGCGATACCGATTGAGGCAATCGTGGTAGTGAAGATGATTAAGATGAAATCTGTGAACTGTAGATTAATCCCAAATGCATTAGCTGTGAATATCGCAACCATCGCAGGGAATATCCCACCACAAGCATTCATCCCGATATTCGCACCTAGTGGGGCAACGAAGCTTGCAATCTTTTCTGATACACCATTTCTATCTGTTAACGTTTTAACGGTCACAGGCAATGTACCATAACTGCTTTGTGAGGTAAATGCGACTACTTGTGCAGGGAAAATGTTTTTAACAAATTGAATTGGATTTAATTTGCCTACTACAGCAATTAACCCTAATTGAACGAATACGAAATGGATTAACATCACACCATACATTAATAGGATATAAACCAATAATGATTTTAAGGTTTCAATGTTATTTCTCCCTGCTGCATTCGCCATTAAAGCGAATACACCATAAGGGGTAAACTTAATGACCATTTTAGTGACACCAACCATGACTTTAGATGATGCTTCAATTAAATCTGTCACTGGTTTAACCGCTTCAGGTTTTCTTCTTGCTTCAAAGTTAATAGATAGTGCAATGAAAACAGCGAATATGATGACTGGAATCATTTGGTTATTCACCATGTGTGCGACAATGTTATTTGGGAATAAGTTTAATAACACCGTTTCAATTGGTACCACTTCTCTTGGTGTATACACGATATCTGACACATCAAAACCTTTACCAATTTCAAATAGCAATGCAGCAACTAACCCTAGTGCGGTAGCAACCGCCGTTGTGGATAATAGCCAAAATAAACTTCTAACAGAAATAGATTTTAGTTTCTCAGACGTGCCTAATTGTGTGAAGCTTCTTAAAATAGAGACGAACACCAATGGGATAACCACCATTGAAATGAGTCTAACATATAGTTGACCAATTGGTCTTATGGTAGTGGATACACTACCTAATGCAATACCGGTTAATAACCCTAACCCTAGAGCTACTAAGACGCGGTATGAGAACTTCACTTTTCTTTTAGCAAGAAAGTGTAGTAATAAAATAGCGAGTAAAGTAACAACATATAATACTGCTTTTTGCCATGAATCAATGGCTAGATTTACAAACATAAAGTCCCTCCTTGTTTGTTGTGTATGATTAGTATAATCAATTATTATTTCAAAGTCAAATTATATTGTAAAAAATGCGGTTAAGCCCCATTCTAATTGGATTCTTTCTTTATAGCTTCCTCGATAATAGGTCTCACTTTTATCCCTAAAAACTCAATCGTTTTTAGGACTTTATCATGATCCAAATAACCCACTGGTACATGCAGTGCAAAACGGTTGATGCCTAAGACTTTTCTTAAGTGTAAAATCTTTTTGGCAACATACTCAGGGTCACCCACATATAATGCACCTTCCATTGAGTTTGCTGCTTCATAGGATGCTTTCGTATATCTTGACCAGCCACGTTCTTTACCAATCGTATTCATGGCTTGTTCCATGGATGGGTAATACGTTTCAAATGCATCATCAAAATCCTCGCCAATATAGCCATGCGAATGGACGGATATGAACATGTCTTTTTCATCATAACCACTGGCTAAATACGTTTTCTTATAGAGATCGACCAACCCTTTAAACATCCTTGGTGACCCACCAATGATGGCTAAGAATAATGGTAATCCACGCTTAGCAGCACGGATAACCGATTCAGGTGTCCCGCCGACAGCAACACTAACCGTTAAATTTTCTGTTCTTGGATAAACACCTAATTGATCAATGCTGGCACGGTGTGTTCCTTTAAAGGTTACTTTTTCATTGTCTCTGATGTTTAAAAGTAAGTCTAGTTTCTCAGTAAATAGGGATTCATAATCTCTTAAGCTATGACCAAATAGCGGAAATGATTCGATGAATGACCCTCTACCTGCCATGATTTCTGCTCTACCACTGGATAGCGCATTAAGCGTCGCAAAGTTTTGATATACCCTAACTGGGTCCTCAGAAGAAAGCACCGTCACTGCACTACCAAGTTTGATGTGTTTGGTTAATGGTGCTGCAGCAGCAAGTATCATATGTGGGGCAGATGCTGCATAGTCTTTACGGTGGTGTTCACCTATCCCAAAATAATCTAAACCAACGGTATCCGCTAATGTAATCTCTTCTACGACTTGTCTAATTCTTTCATCATAGGTGATGACCTCACCTGTTTTAGTATTTGGCATCACTTCTGCGAAAGTGGTAATGCCTAGTTCGAATTTTTTCATATATATCACCTATCGTTAGTATATCATTTCGAATTCGAAATATTAAATGATTTGCTTAAAAAAAATACCTAACCAATTAGTCAGGTATTAGATTCATTTGATTGTTTGTTCATTTCATAGGTAAATACTTTTCTCACCTGTTCTTTGGATAAGAATGGTAATAAAATATCTAAATCTAGATCCAGTTCACCATTAAGGTAACTATTCACTAACTGATCTAATGCTTCATCCGAAACAAATGGGACCATTTCTTTTCTGATTTGACCATTTTTAGCACTGATGATGAAACGTTCATCTAAGATGTGGTCATCGACAAATGGCATTAGATTGGATAAACTTAAGCCATTATGGATGCCACCTTGTTCGTCTACAAATGTGTATAACGCGTTGGTTGTTTCACCAGATATAAATGGTAAGAATGTGGTTAATGGTTGATTGTAGGTGACTTTACCATTTACGACATCTAATACAAATTGATTTAAAACGGATTCATTCACAAATGGCATCATGAATGATACATCTAAGCCTTTAGCAATGCGCGAATTAAATATTCTTTGTAGGTGATTGTCATTCGCAAATGGCATTAAGGCGGCTAAATTAAAGTTTGTTTCTTCACCATTTTCAACTTTGGTAATGAGTTCATCAATCGCATCATCATCTAGAAATGGTAAAAACTGAGCCATGTTCTTCATGTATTTTTCCTCCTCTTAAATAATGTAGTTCAACGGTCGATAGTTTTTGTTTTAATTCATTGATATCGACGTTTACTTTCTTGTTTCTAACTGCTTTCAATATGAGTAATCGCTCTGCTTGTGTAAATTGGTAAAACACTTTTGGTAAATCAATATCTAGCGCATTATCTAAAATACCTTTGATGATCAAATTACGATCGTGGCCTTTGAAAATGTTTTGTTCATCTAGGATAATGTCATCGTCTAAACAAAGTAGTTTCTCAAATGATATTTGAAACATCTTCGTTAGGGTAACCAGATTATCAATAGAAGGTAGGGCTAACCCTAATTCCCATCTAGAGACTGCTTGTCTGGTGACATATAAGTCTAGCGCTAGTTCATCCTGGCTAATATTTCTCTTCATACGTTCTTCTTTTATTTTTTTGCCTACTGCAGTAATATCTAGCATATAATAACTCCTTTCACCTATTATTCTATAACGGGTGAGATAAAATAAAACGCAATCTATGGTTGCATATATTTTAGCACGGTTATTTGTAGATAAGACAAAAATAAAGCACGATTGCTCGTGCTTCATTGCACGATTGCTCGTGCTTCATTGCACGATTGCTCGTGCTTTATTTCTTATTTCTTGGTATAGTCTTGTTTTCTAATTGACCCATCGACTTTATGAATGACAATCGTTGATCCAGCCTTTTCTGCTAAATCTGTCGCGTATTCAATCGCCTCTTTTTGAGTCTCTAAATATTTAATGGTCTTAGTGGAACCTTCTTTTCTGACGCGCCATTTCTTAAAATTAGGATTTTTATCATCCTTGTTTTGAGATACGTGGTATTTAGCCGGTTTATCCTTGCTAACATTATCCTTTGAAGGGTCGTCATCCCCATCCGCTTCATCATCTGCTGCATCAGGTTCTACTGGTGTAACTTTCGTTTCAGTTGGTTTAGATTCAACCACTGGTTTTGAAGGTTCTACCACCTTCGGTTCTACAGGTTTATCAGGTGCTTTCGTAGGTTCTACTTGTGGTTTACTTTCAACCACTTTTGCTGGTTCTGCTTCAGGTGATACTTTTTCATTGGTGACATTGACCTGCTTAGGCGCATTGCTAACCTCTCTTGGTCTAACTGTTTCAGCTTTTTTTGGTTTTCTTAGAAACACAAATAAAAGTAGTATTACTAGTACCGCTAATAGGCCATATACTAGTAACTGATTTTGTTCAAAAAATTCTACCATGATCTTTCCTCCTACTAATATGATTTTTACATATTATAACCCATATTGTCAATTTTTCAATGTTTTATTTACTTTTTTTTTCAAAAACTGGGTGTTTTGAAAGAAAAAACCTCATTTGTTGAGGTATCTCTACAAACAAGGTTCGTTTTTAAATAATATAGGTTCAATCACATGCCAAGCATGTTGGATACGCCTTCTTGTGGTTGGGATAAAATCAGTGCGATTAATGAACTCAATGAAGTCACAGGCATCTACCCATTGATAGTCAATGGTCTCATCTGCTTGTAGTGTGATACTTGGATTCAAAACCGTTGTTAACAACCCTCTAAATAGCGCATCGTGTTCAACTGTTTTGTAAAGTAACTTGAATTGGTCACTTTGGATACCAGTTTCTTCTTTAAGTTCTCTTTCAGCACCTAAAAAAGTGTCCTCACCTTTTAATATAGACCCACCTGTAATCTCCCAATAAAGTGGATAGTTTTTTCTTGCATGTCTTTTGGTCACTAAGATTTGATTCTTTTCATTGATCGTCAGGATTTCAACGACAATATGGTATAAACCCTCATCGTGCGTTTGACCCCTAACCATATCCATATCAAGCTTATTTTCATCGATATCATAGGCATCAAAGACCTCATATTTGTGTACTTCATTGAATAAATTGTTTGGCATCATGTATGCTCCTTGCCTCAGGTTGATATAAATTATATAGGAAACGAAATCAACACATACATTATAGATTAAATGCAAAAAAAAGTCTACCTGATTTAGGCAGACTGTGCTGTTATTCTGGAGCGGGTGATCGGGATCGAACCGACGTCATCAGCTTGGAAGGCTGGGGTTCTACCATTGAACTACACCCGCAAAAGATGGTCGGGAAAACAGGATTTGAACCTGCGACCTCCTGGTCCCAAACCAGGCGCTCTACCAAGCTAAGCTACTTCCCGAAAAAAATATGGCGTACCCAGGAGGACTTGAACCCCCAACCTTTTGATCCGTAGTCAAACGCTCTATCCAATTGAGCTATGAGTACTTGTTATGGTGACCCGTACGGGATTCGAACCCGTGAATGCATGCGTGAAAGGCATGTGAGTTAACCGTTTCTCCAACGGGCCATATTTAAACAAGCGCATTTATAATTATACCATCTAAAATGCGCTTGTTTAAATATGGCGTACCCAGGAGGACTTG
>CAKMJY010000112.1 GCA_927433595.1 uncultured Acholeplasmatales bacterium
AAATCTCTAGTCGAGCTAAAGAAATATTCGAATACATCGCAAGTAATTACCATATTACACTAATTGAGTGTAATCATGATGCTGATCATGTTCATATTCTATTTAGGAGTCATCCTAAAACGGCATTATCTAAATTCATCATAATAAGGCCTTCTTTCGCTATAATACCAAATGTGTATTATATTTATAATATATCATATTTTATATATAATAATCAATATAAAAAACAAAAAAATCAATTCATCCTACTACCTGTAGAGGAAGGGGACTTCTTGATTGGATTGTTAAAGGGCATTAAATAACAAATAAAGCGAAATGGTCATTTATTAGCCATTTCGCTTTTGTTTTACAAATTATATAAAAATAAAACAGTTGCGTGGAAGGCAACTATTTTGGAGGGTTGATGCGAATAACATCATTATTCGAAAGACAATATTTATTTTATAGTAAATCATTCGAAGTGTAAATGGATAATGTTAAATGTTAATATATTTGTAATATTTTTTCTATCTTACGTTTTTCTCAAAATGCCAAGCATCTCTAACCATATCTTCGATTGTTAGTTTCGCTTCCCATTGAAGCTCTTTTAAAGCTTTTTCTGCATTTGCATAAGAGATGGCAATATCACCAGGTCTTCTATCGACAATTTGATATGGGATATTCAAATTGTTCTCTTTCATAAAGGCATTAATGAGTTCTAATACAGATGTCCCTTTGCCAGTACCTAAGTTATAGATATTAACGCCTTTTTTATCAGATAATAAAGCCGCAACGTGACCTTTCGCAAGATCAACCACATGGATGTAGTCTCTAACACCTGTCCCGTCAATGGTTGGATAATCATTACCGAATACAGACAGTTTTTCTCTTATGCCTTTTGCCACTTGTGTGACATAAGGCATTAAGTTATTAGGAATCCCGTTCGGAACTTCGCCAATTAATCCACTCATATGTGCACCGACTGGATTAAAGTATCTCAGTAAGGTGACATTGAAATTTGGATTGGCCTTAGAAGCATCGCTTAAAATGCGTTCACTCATCGCTTTGGTTTCACCATAAGGATTGGTGCGTTCAAGCAGTGCCATATCTTCACTAAATGGTGATGTGCCATCACCATAGACGGTTGCAGAAGATGAGAAGATGAATTTTTGAATGTTTTCTTCTGTTGCAACCCTAGCTAGGTTGATGGTAGATAATAGATTGTTATAATAATACATCAATGGTTTAGCGACACTTTCACCTACTGCTTTATAGCCAGCAAAGTGAATGATGCCATCAAAGTGATGTAGTTGGCATAATGCCTTTAATCCATCATAGTCAGTCGCATCCATTTGGATGAACGTCGATGGTTTATTCGCTATTTTTGTGATGTTATCGTGTGTTTCTTTTTGGGCATTATATAGGTTATCAATGATGACTACTTCAATATCTTTTTCAAGTAGTTCCACTACGGTATGAGAACCAATATAACCTAAGCCGCCAGATACTAATATTTTCATAACATATACCTCGCTTTTTAATTCATTTTACCATGACAGATAACGTAAATGATGACTAAATTGTTTCAAAAGAGAACAAATGGTTAATTTTTAAGTTGTCTCTGACTGTTTTTAGCTCTTTGATTAGTGCATCATTAAGCGGAATGCCTGTCTTCGTTCTATTGATGGATGCGATATATTCTTTTTCACCAGCCGTATAAATCCTTGATTCACCAGGTGCAACTTCACTATCCCTTAATTGTCTTAAGATATCCCCAGTCGTTTTCTTGAATGTTTCAATGCCCATAAAGAAATCCGGGTTAATCGCGATGAAGAAATGACCAATTGGAATAGGTTTAGCCTTACCATCTTCTGTGATACCTGTAAGCATATGTAGGAATGAGCCTGCTTGTAAGGCACTAGAAAGCATTTCAACGACCGTTGCGTACCCATAGCCTTTATAACCGGCATGGGTTTCACCAATGCCGCCTAAAGGGGCTAAGGCTGCTTCATTTTTAACTAGCATTTCTAATATTCTTTCACTATCGGTTAAAGACTTACCATCCTTACCGACGACTAAGCCTTCAGGCGTATCGATACCCTTTTTTGCATAATACTCGATTCTGCCTCTTTGGATAATGGATGTTGCAGCATCCAAAACAAAAGGGAATGCTTCATCGGTAGGCATACCGAATGTGAGTGGGTTGGTCCCTAACATATTAGATACACCAAATGTCGGTGCAATCGATGGTCTGGCGTTCGTACCTGTGATGCCAATCAAGTTTTCTTTGATGGCCATAGACGCATAATAACCTGCAATACCGTAGTGGGTTGAGTTTCTCACAACCACCATGCCTAGCCCTAATTGTTTGGCTTTGGTGATGGCCATATGCATCGCCTTTTTGGCAATGACCATCCCCATCCCATTATGGCCATCAATGACAGCGGTTGTAGGGGTGTCTCTAACGATTTCTATTTGTGTGACCGGTTCTTGAATGCCTTTTAAAATGCGGTCAATATAAAAGCCTTTAAAACGGTTAATACCATGTGATTCTATCCCTCTTAAATCACTTTCGATCAATACATCAGCACAAACCTTAGCATCCTCAAGTGGGACACCTACTTTTTGAAACGCTTCTTCCATAAATGATCTAATCTCATCAAAATTGATAAATACATTTGCCATCGCTAATTCTCCTTTAATTGTCTTTAAGTATCGTCATCTCACATTCATTTTACCGCTAAATATCACAAAGGTAAAGCAATAAAAAAATGGTTAGAACTCTCTAACCATTTGACCATTATTTTAAGATAGCTTCAAGCATTTTCGCTTTAAACGCTTCGTTTTTAGATACGAATAAATGGGTATCCCCAATTTGATAATCTTTGCCTTTTTCATTAAAGACTAGTGCTTTCGCTTCTCTTGCGAGTAAGACACCCGGTGCTAAGTCCCATAGATTTTTGACATTGGTATAAAACATCGTGAATATGCCTTCAGATGTTAAAGCTAGTTCTAATCCAATAGAACCAAGCATTCTTAATTTGATGTTTTCAGTGACGGCATAGTGGAGCAGTTTCTCATAAATCGCCTTTTCACTGTTTCTGATGGTATACCCTACCATCGATAACATCTTATTCGATGGTTTCTTATTATCTGTTACAGTAATCTTTTGATCATTTAAATAAGCCCCATGACCTTTAATTGCGTAATAGGTCTTATTGTCTCTTGGATAGTATATAAAAGCTAAAGCAAAGTCATTTTGATCATATAGTGCGATTTGAACTACATAGAGGTTCAAATCCACTGCATAGTTACTCGTCCCATCAATTGGGTCAATCATCCAAGTTCTATTCTGCAGTAACCCATCTTTATGGAATTCTTCACTTAAGAATGTGTCAGTTGGAAAATGTTCTAAGATCACTTTAATCAGATTTGATTCAATGTATAAATCAGTTGTTGTTACAATCTCGTCACCCGATTTAAAGCTCACTTCCTTGTTTTTGGATTCAACTTCTGAATAGATCTTTGGTACATGTAATTTTAATAAGTCTAGTTCTTTTTGATAGTTCATGGTGTACTCCTTTTACTACTTCTATTCTAACATGTTTGTCTCTATAGAAAAATCATTAACTGTTTATATCATGTTATTTGTCACGCAACAATTTGTTAACACAACAAATATATCTAAGACACATAGATTTGCGTGACAAACCCTCAATAAACCCCACCTTAACGAGATGACTAACCCCTGATGGTCATCTCGTTTTTCTATGCATCAAATCGATACTACTACTGCTAACGTGTTAAAATATTAATAAGAGGTGATTCTATTGAGAACCATTATTATAGGTGGGGTTGCTGCCGGAATGAGCACAGCTTCTAAATTAAGAAGATTAGATAAACAAGCTGACATCATCGTATTCGAAAAGGGTAGAGATTTAAGCTATAGCGGTTGTGGCATGCCTTATTATTTAGGGGATATCATTAAAGATGAAGATAGCTTAGTTGCGAAAACATACGATGACTTCAAAAAAGAAAACATTGATGTCAGACTGTATAGTGAAGTGATTTCAGTAAACCCAAACGACAAAACAGTATTAGTCAAAGATTTAAAAACCAACCAGGAGACATCTTATTCATATGATAAGTTATTGGTTGCAACTGGTACATACCCAATTAGAACCAATGTGCCGGGTTCAAGTGAGGTTGATGTATTGGTACTTAATCAACTAGAGGATATGAGGGTATTAAAACCTTATATCATGAAAGGCAATGAAGCAGTCATCATTGGTGCTGGCTATATTGGCATTGAACTAGCTGAGAACTTAGTCCATCAAGGGATGACTGTTAGAATCATAGAATTACAAGATCAAGTATTATCTGTCTATGATAAAGACATTGCCAATAAAGCCAATGACATTTTGGTCAAAGCAGGTGTCTTAGTTCATTCGGGTGAGAAACTCGTCCGTTATGAAAAGAAAGGTAACAAGACTTTAGTCCATACAGATAAAGACATATATGAAACAGATATCGTCGTTGAATCGGTTGGCGTTAGACCTGCAACAGCCTTTCTGAAAGATACTGGTATTGATATGCTTAAAAATGGAGCTATCATCACAGATGACTACTGTGAAACCAACATCAAAGATATCTATGCGGCAGGCGACTGCGCAGCATATAAACACTTATTAAAAGACGAATTAACTTATGTGCCACTTGGCACACATGCCAATAAAGCAGTTCGGGTGGTTGCCAATAATA
>CAKMJY010000113.1 GCA_927433595.1 uncultured Acholeplasmatales bacterium
AACGGCCGTTTTCCTGCAAACTTTATTCACGATGGTAGTGATGAAGTAACTTCTAAATTTCCATCAACTGAAGCAGGTGGAAGTTTAACCAAAAAGTATAAAGATAACTCACCTATATATGGCGATTATGGAATGAAACCAACTTTTGACAGTTATAGTGACAACGGTAACGCTTCACGCTTCTTCTATACCGCAAAGGCTAGTAAAAAAGACCGAGATGAGGGGTTGAAATTGTTTGAAGAAATTGACGGTGGCTCGTATAAATTTCGTGAAGATGGGTCATTAGATGGAAAAATCCCTTCAAGAAAAAACATTCACCCAACCGTTAAACCTTGCGAACTTATGCAATACCTTATCAGAATGGTTACACCTAAAAATGGAACGATACTTGATCCATTTATGGGTAGTGGTTCAACTGGTAAAGCTGCAATGTTTGAAAATCGTGAGCGAGAAGCAAACTATAAATTCATCGGAATTGATTTAGATTTGGACAATCAATATTGCGAAATTGCTAACGCTAGAATTGATTACGCATTAAATAAGTTCACTTATGACGAAATCGATATCAGAAATCAAGATAAGTCAAATGGACAATTGAATATATTTGATTTTATGGATAACTAAGGAGCAATCATGACACTCGATGAACTATTTAAACAGTTAGAACAGAAGCATCCAAATCAATTTGGTGATGCCATCAAGGTGCAAGTGTTTGATTCTGATGGTGAAGAAATATTCTTTCAAGATTGTATGCAAGCTGAAACAAGTATAAGTGATGATGACTTCAATAAATACACTGTTGTATCGTTTGAATTCATCCATGAATACGGTTACGATGACATGAAGAAAAAACAAGCTTACATCATCGATGTTAAAGAAACACAAATGACAATTTTCGATTTTTTATAGGAGGAAAATCATGGCAAAAACGAAAGACCCAGCATTCTTGTTTTATCCCAGTGACTTCATTATTGGTACTATGCGAATGACTTATGAACAAAAAGGTAAGTACATCCAATTGCTGTGTATGCAACATGATCTATATGAACTAACACAGTCTGATATTGATTTTGTTTTAAATGAAAAAGATCAAATTGTTTTATCTAAGTTTTCAAGAACTGAAAATGGTAACTATTATAACCAAAGACTAAGACTTGAATCTGATAAAAGAAAACAGTATTCAGAAAGTAGAAGAAATAATCGTGTCAAAAACTCTCCCTCTTCTGATGTTAACTTAGTTAACAAAGATATGAACAACATATGTGAATCATATGATGAACATATGGTAAATAGAGATAGAGTTATAAATACAAATGATATTAATCTTTTAAAAGAAGGGGTACAGGGGAAGAAAACTTTTGTTATTCCGACACTGGATGAGTTGAATATGTACAAATTTGAAACGAATTCAAATGTAGATGTAAATGAGTTTTTTGATCACTATAACTCAAATGGATGGCAGATTGGAAAGAATGAAATGAAGGATTGGAAATCTACTTTTAGAGGATGGACAAAAAGACGCAGAAATGATCCAGATATTAAAAAGGATTCTCAAAACCAAGCTTCACATACTGATACACCAGAATCAATTAAACGTGCCGAAGAAATCGGCATCATCATGATTTAGGAGGACATATGGAATCTATTAAAGAAAACATACTAAGACCGCTTAAAAGGGTTGAAGGATCATTTAGAGATGATGCTGAATGGTTAGCATATCAACAAGATAAAGACTTATATATCGCAAACGATGCAGAAGGCAATCTTAAATACATTGATTGTCCTGTTTGTAAGAATAAAGGTTACATCGCATTTCGTGATCACCTTAATTACATCTCAGTGCGTGATTGCAGCTGCATGATTGAACGTAAGATATCAGAACGCATTGAAAGAAGTGGTTTAAAGTCATCATTTCAAAAATATCGATTTGATAACTACACCACACATGAATATTGGCAAGAACTTGTATTCAAAACAGCAAATAACTACATTTCAGTGATTAAAGATGTTGAAGTTACTGAAAAGCATTGGTTTGTTATTGCTGGTCAAGTTGGTTCTGGTAAGTCACACATTTGCACCGCAATCGTTGATTCACTTATTAAACTCGGTTTAGATATCGAATATATACCATTTATAACCAATATGGCATCACTTCAAACAAGATTGAATAGTTTTAACGTTGACACAAAAGAAGTCGCTGAAAAGGAACTTAAACGCATGAAAGAAGTACAAGTACTCTACATCGATGACTTCATGAAAACTAAGACAGTCAAGATTGATCTGATATTCGATATCATTGATTCTCGTTATCGTAACAGCAAACTAATCACAATCATATCAAGTGAGTTATCATTCGATGATATGTCAAAAGTAGATATCGCACTTGCATCCAGAATTAAAGAACGCACATCATCGTTCTGGTTAAACATCAAAAATGATGAAAAGAAGAATCAAAGGTTAAAAGGTCATGCCTGATATTGTCTTAACACTAAAAAAAGCAATATCAGTCATGAATGACAAAACAGAGAGAGATTTCGCTAAAATCCAAATCTTATCAAAAGAAATTGAACTTGGTTATGAACTAGTTTATTGTGACTACTCCCATAAGAACTTAATACCAGGTAAAAAACTCGATGATTACGAGTTAAGGGGTAGAAAATACGAATTAAGTTGCAGAGAAGCTGCAAATCTACCGTTTTAACAAAAAGGAGGAATCAAAATGCCACACCAAACTTTTGTATTAATTGTCTTACTTGCATGGTTGGTAATGACTCTTACAGCATTGCTACTAAAGCAAAACAAAGACTTAAAAGATTTAAGAGATGAACTAGCTGGTTCATACAGACTTGTAGATCAACAACAAGAACTCTTAACAAAAAATAGCATGGGGGATGAACAACATGCGTAACAAGTTTTATACAGTAAAAGGAAAAGAAGAAGACTATACAAATATCGTGATTGCTTCTAATGCTAAGGAAGCAAAAAGAATAGGTATGAATATTGAACATACTGAAAATGTTGACTTTATTGATTTAGAAGTAAAAGCAATCAAAGCTGGACATGGATTCTATCAAGAGGAACCAGAAATCAACTTTGTTATTGGTGGTAAGGGATTTGTATACACTGGATTCATTCCACAGTTTGTACATTGGGAAGACTTCGTAAATGAATTAGAAAGACAAAAACGGTTGATTGTTGATTCTGGATTGTTCGAAGGATACAACGAGAAATACGATAATGATTACTTTGGCATTCCAAAAGACGAAATGACTGAACTTCAAAATAAAGTTGATTATGATTTATTCAACTTTGATGAGATTTGTGAAGTTTACGGTGTTGATGTCTCAAAAATCACATTTAATCAGTATGAAAAACTATTGAATGGTGACTTGAACTTACCAGATATCAAGAATATTCAGCAAGGAGGTACTTCAAATGGATAAATCAATCTTAATCTCAATACAACCACAACACGTTTTAAATATCCTAAATGGTAAAAAGACACTTGAAATCAGAAAGACAGTTCCAAGTGGGTTCAAAGGATGGGTTTATATCTACTGTACAAAATCTAAAATGCTACTTCAAGAAGATGTACTTAGGGTTTGTACAAAAGAATCAAGGTATATTACAGATGTTAAGTATCTTGGGGGTTCAAGAGAATTATTAAACGGAAGTGTTGTCGCAAGATTTTGGTTTGATGAATATAAGACACTTGAATATCACAAAAAGAACGAAGTCTTGATGTGGGATAACAATTATTACTATTACACAGAAGAAGATAATACATATTGCAGTGTTCAATGGATTCTAGATGAACTTTGTCTTGAACATCAACAAGTGTTAGACTACGGCAAAGAAAAAGACCTATACGCATGGCACATCAAAAAACTTGAAATCTTTGATGAACCATTGAACCTAAGTGATTTTTGTAAAAACTGGTATAGAGGTCAGTTTTATATTCAAGAACTTAAAAAGGCTCCTCAATCATGGATGTATGTTTGGAGGAACGAACAATGATCCTTGCTAGTACGATTACATTCTTTGCAGTTGTGGTTACAGCTGCACTTGTTGTTATGTTTTACACCTATGTTTGCATCACCTTAAAAATGCTAGACAAAAGAAAGGAACTAAAGCGATGAAACAGTTATATGAATACATAAAGTCTGAATATCAAAGAACACATGCTCCAGTTAGTGCCAAGAAGATTATTGAAGCACTGGGCTTTACTCACAGAAGAAGAGTGACTGAAGCAATCAGAAACGCACGTTTAAATGGTTATAACATCGATTCAACATCACATGGGTACATTGTCCATGAAGGTAGAAAAACAATGAGCAAGATGTATCACCAAATGGATTCGATGATGGAAACTATCATTTCGATGTCTGGTAACGAAGGCTTTGAACATATCAAAACAAAGTTATTTGAACTCAAGAAGAAAAAAGAAGTATCCAATAAGATTCATCCAAATCAACTCACAATCTATGATCAGGAGGTATTAACATGAATCAAACAATCGAAGTAGAAAGAGCACTAAGAATCACAAGCATTGAACAAAAACTTGAAGTCTATAACAAAACAATGTGGTCAGTTACTGATTTAGCGGTTGTTATCGGTTGCAAATATGGCGCAGCTAGAAAGTACTTCAACAAAGTCAGAGAAATGGAACTTCAAGCTGGTAAGACTATTGAAGTTTATGGGAAGATTCCAAAAGACAAGTTTGTAAAACATCTAGAGATATCACTTGAAAAAGAAATCAAATATCTAGAACTTGCTAAGAAGGTGTAAGCATGGATTCAATAATCACAAATGACAAAAACTTCTCATACAAGCATGTACAAAGACTTTTGAGTCTTGGTTACACTGAGCCAGAAATACAGCTTAAATCGATTGAAAAGGAGTATGAACTAGAAGTGCCACGCAGATTCAAAAGATTGAAACTATTGTATTGTGAGATATTCAGAAATCTACTCTTAATCAATTTCAATGATTCACTTCAAAGAAAAACAATTAAAAGAAGATTCTTCAAAGAATGGAAAGACATGCATCTACCATTCACAGATTACATAGTCGATGAACTATGGGAAAGCATAGCGAAAGAGGTATATTTACAATGAACTACAAAGAATTACTTGAAGTACTCTATTCATTTTTGGTGATAGAGGGCATATTTTTATCAGTGTTTGGTGCATTCATGATTTTGATTGTTGCTTGGAACGCGTCCAAGGCCAAGATGAAACGTGACAATAAGGAACCTTATAAAGTCCGTGAACAAGAAGAGTCACCAAACAAAGATGTATTGAATCGTAAAGTGGATGAAGAAATGGCACTTCACCCAGATCCAAGAGTTAGAGCGATACACAAGCTTTACTCAGCCAATCAAGTCAGAGAACTAGCAATCGTTAACTGTATATCAGATGCATCATCCAAAAAGAAACTACCAATGATGATTGAGTTAGTCAAAGTGTATGATGATGAGAACTATAGAGATTTGCTTTATAGGGAAACATCACTTACAAAACTTAAAGAGAAAGCGAAAAGACTTGGTATTGATTCTAAACAAGATAGAGAGTCACTAGTTAAAGCAATTCAAACAACCAATCAAGAGAAGTTCGATGAACTGTTCAAGAATATTCCACTTGAAAACCCAGCTGATACGTTCTCACTTGACAACAAAGAGATCGAAAACATCGATGATTCACAACTGCCAGAAGCCTAAAGCCCAATCAAGGGCTTTTTTTCTTTTTTAGGTATATCTAGTAGTCATCATGATAGCGCCTTTTGGTGATTGCAAAGACAATATATAAGATATATTGGATACTATGATTATTTCTACCGTACAAAGGACATGGACAAATTTGTCAAGACTTGTGACAAATGAAAATTTATATTTTATCATTGAAGTAAGTCAGGCGTGTCTTGCTTGATAAAACTTGGATAGTGATAGTTCGCGACAATCAGTCCAAAGCCAAAGAAAGGAGTCCTCAACTCATGGCAAAGAAAAAAGTTCTTAAGATGAATAAAAAGCAAAAACTAAATGCTATCGCACTTGGTACTGGTGCAGTTGGTGTTACATCCACCGCATTGGCAACACATAGTGCATGGCCAACACCTGAGATTGTAGCACCTGCTACAGAAGCAACAGGTTTCTATGCTGATATCCACAGTAATTTTGGATCATTCATCAATTTCTTAGGTCTAAGTAATGGTGCGTTAGTTGCAATCGGTATCGGTTCAGTTTTACTAGCAGTCTATTTATTTAGAAAATAATTGTAGGATGTCAGTTCTCTCATGACATCAAGTGTTAAGCGTTGTTGATGAGCTCACATTTGTGGGCTCTATAAACAACAATACATCAGAACACGCCAATAAAAAATTACGGAAACTAATACAAGGTGTGGGAACTATCTCACACTTTTTTAATAAATTTAAGGAGGCATTTATATGCAATTAAGAAAATTATTAATTATGGCTTTACTGTTGCTATCGCCTTTGATGTTTTTGAGGGATATCAAGGCTGCTGAATGGGTAGAACCAACCACATACACAGAGATAGACACGATTGAAGAACTGGTAGAGTCATCTGGTAATGGTTCAGCGTTTTATCAAAACGGTTATCCAAGAATATGGTTCTTTGATACCAACGGAAACGCCTATTTGTACAATTTAAAATCAAACTTTAATAACACGTTACTGATGGATGCAGAAGCAGCTTATATTGCTGAAACATCAGTTGATCCAGCGTATATGATTATCAAGCCACAACTTCAAGATGTGTACTATCTAACATGGACATACAATCATGGCGTTGGTGCTATTGTTGAGTTTCAATATGCAATAGCAAATGCTCAGCAACAAATCACATCTTATTGGAGTGATGAATACACAGTCACGAATGCTCATGGATTGGGATTCATTGACAATATATCCCCCCTCCTAGATGGTGCAGGTTCATTGGTTGCAAGTAATAATTTATTCAAATTGACAACTGGCACTAATACTGTCAAAGGTGTTGAAATTTCAATTGATGATAATGACATAATCACATTAAATGGTACAACAACATCAAATGTAAATTATGCCGATTTGGTACCAAAAGTAACAACATTTACAACAGGAAATCAATATTCAGTTAGTTATTCATATCTGTCAGGTATTATTTCGACCGGATCGATAGCAGTTAATGATTCAGACTCAAACATTATTGTCAGAAGTAATACAGCTTACATAACTTCAATAAGTAAAACTGAAAACATATCATCAAACTATATATACTTGTGGATAAGTACAGGTGCAACATTTGATAACTTCAAATTCAGAATTCAAGTTGAATCTGGTTCATCAGTAACACCTTGGATGCACCCTGATTCAATCTATTACAGCACAGCTTCTATACAACATGACCAAGCACCAGATAGTGTTACTACTATTATGTCTAATGTCTATGCTTATGATGATGTTGACGGTAATATAACTGATCGCTTTCAAGTAGTAGATACATCAAGAGAGTATGCAGCAGTATTAGCTAACAAATGGAAACTGAACGTCAATGAAGTACTATCAGCATATGATTCAAACACATTGAATGAAGTTATCACAAATACGATCACATTAACGAAAGCCTATGTAGATGCAGAGTTCGCAACGTATCAGAGTGGTACGTATTGGTACAACTATGATAACGATTCGTTAGAAGCGTTAGGGTTGACAACACCATACAAGTTTCTTGTATATGTTGGCGACACAGCTGGGAACTACTCGTTTCTAGAGATAAACGTTTTTATCAACGATGTCACGGCACCTTATTTCCACGTTTCAAACGTTACTAGTTATGACATCGGATACAAAGAAACCTTTGATTTAACCACTTTTGTATCAAGTTTAGTTGTTTATGATAATTATGATGATTCAGTTGAATTGAACATCATAACAGACAACTACACAGCAAATAAAACAGTACTTGGTGAATATACAGTTATCGTACGTGCTACCGATGATACAGGCAACTTTTCTGAAAAGACATTCTATATCGAAGTAGTAGATAACGTTAAACCAGTCATAAATGGTCCAGAAGAAATATTCAAACCACTATCTGGAACGATGACCATCAACGATGTAAAACTTAGGTTTACAGCGTTTGATGAAATATCAGGTAACGTGACATCAAGAATAACTGTTGATGTTGATAACTATACTGGATATGGTCACATACCGGGAACTTATTACGTAACACTAAGAGTCACAGACATTACAGGCAACTATGAATACTATACATTTCCAATCATCGTTAGAGATGATATTCCACCAGTCATTTATGTGGCAGATGGATACTTTATTCAATTGTCAACTGCTTATAACTTAACACTTGAAGGTATTAAGAACATCTTGGTTGCTACTGGGCGTTTAAGCATTGTTGCAACAACAACTTATACAGTTCTAGTAGATGAATATACAGGCAATGAATCAATACCTGGTGTTTATACAATATCAATTAGATTTGATTCAACATCTGGTGTTAGTGAAGTCCATTCGGTTTCATTGAATGTAGTCAACACATCGCTTACAGATGGTGTAATTAATGTTTCAAGAGGTATTAATCCAATGTTTATTGTATTTGGTTTGGTTGGGTTAGTTGGAGTAGTAATTCTCGTTAAGAGGAAAAATTAGGAGGGTTCAAATGAAAAAAGCAATTATCTTTACATTAATATTTATGGTTTCACTTTTCTTTTATAAGGACATCAATGCAAACTATGTATTTGATGAACCAGAAGTATATACCGAGATTTATGATCTAGCTGATTTGCCAAATGTTGTTACTAGACCAGTAGCAACTTGGGGTACAGCGGATTATTTTCAATCTTGGTACGGTGGTAATCCTGTTATCTGGTTTCAAGACTTAGAGTTAAACTCATACAAGTTTGAATTAAGAACTGAGTTTAGAACTGAACTACTTGATGCAGCCAAAGCAGCTTATATTGCTGATACAGGTATTACACCTGCATATTTCTTTGTATTAGCACAACCAGATTTTGGTGATCCTTATCGACTATCTTGGAATATGGAATACATCCTTAATGGTATTAGTATGTCATTCAAATTTCAAGCATTCGATGAATCACAACAACCAATTGAAATATTTGATTTTAACTATACAATTGAGAACTCAGATCATGCAAGTGGTGGATGGACTAAGAATGGTGCTTTTAGCGTACTAAATGATTACCCATCAACATCAGGTGTATATGAGTTTACTGCACCAGTCGGAGCAGTAATGGAATATTCACTCGATGGATTCACTTTTGATAGAGTAATTGATTATGATGGCACTGAAAAGTATAACAAGTTTAAAGTATCAATTGGTATAGAAGAAGGAACTTTGTTCTTCTCATCTATTTACTATAGACAAAACAAATATGATGAAGAAATGACAGATGAATTAAGTGTTGATTTAGGTGAATATAATCCATCTACTTTCAAATTAAGATATCTATCAATTGATTCAATCTCTGATATCCCAGTTGAGAATTTAACAACAGTTAGTGCATTACCAGAAACAACCGGGAACGTATTAGGCAAAGAAGGCTCAATGGGCACAGTTCACTTCAAAGTAGAAGGTACTAACGTATTGGCCATCATTTCTTATAACAACCAAGTTTATTATGTGAAGTACAGTTTCGCAGCTAACACTGATATGAGTATTTTCAGTAACACGTATGAGAACTACTATTACACAAGTTTAAATGAGAAGTTTATCATGGTGAATCAAGGTGATACATCAATCTTCACGGTTGAAAATATCCTAGACCAACCATTTATTCCATTTACAATTTGGAATTTGAATACGAATGAATTAAAGACATTGAAGAAGTATAACGTGTATATGTATTCTAGAAAAGAAGAAGCAGACAATGTTTATGCTTATTTCTATGTAGATAACTACATCATAGATCATCTAGTATCAGTTACAGTTGCGATGCGTTATCAGTACGTATATTGGTGGGGTGACAATGGTGATTGGCAGTATTACTATAAAACACTTGATGCTGATGAAACTAATTATGGCGGAGGTAGCGGGTACTTACTTGACATAATTACTGGAAGTTTCTTCAGTGTATTTTCTGGAGTTGGTGGTGCTATAACTGCCAAGTATAGGATTGCTTTATTTGGTTCGGTACTATTGAGAAATGTTGAAAACCCTCTCTTCAATTATGGGCAAATAAGTGAGATTGAAGACATAAACCCTAGTATAGAACTAATACAAGAACTTAATATGGCATATTCAAATGAATATCCTACATTTAATGGACTTAACACTGATTTATCGGTGTATAAATTGCATTTAGGACAGTTCAAAAAAACATTTTCTAAAGGTATATGGATTGATCCAGAGTTTAACTACATTGGCAATCAGGAAGGTATAAATGTCGTTGAATTTACATACATGACAGATACAACAATGTATGAGGTAAAAGGCGAAGATATTAACTTATCATTTGTAGCTGGACCGGGAACGAATGAAACACCAACAAACTTTGGTGAGGAAGCTTTATGGAATAAATTTCTTGATTTCATCCAAAAAGCGTACATCTTGCTTGTAGCAGCCGTTTGGGCTTTAACACTCAAGTATGTATATGAACCTGTTCAAGCATTAACTGGTAAGAAGATTATCGGACTATCAAGGTTAGCTGTAGCTGGAGGATGGTTTGCTGCTGTATATGGCATCATAATTTGGTGGATGGACTTCTCATCCAAGTAATAAATATAAATCAAGCCTAGTGTTATTTATTAACGCTAGGCTTAGATTCATAAAGAATAAGAGGTGGTCTTGTGATTGAAATTGCTAGAACGTTGTGGGAATCACTACAGTGGTTTGTTCCACCTGTTCTATTTATATTAGCAGTATTCGCTGCATGGTTCTTGATGAAGGGATTAAGGAAGTTTATGCGAGCAGTCAATGAACTTATACATGATCCTGTGGGTTGGATATTTTTTATATTAGTGATTGGATTCATTATTTATCTGATTGTACAGTTTAAAGGCATTCTGGGGGTGGTTTAATGAAAAAGAAATATAAAAGAAAAGCGATGATGCTTTTAGTTCTAGTTACATGCGTTGGTGCATTAGTTTTCTTTTGGGATAAGTTATTTGTAGCTGATACAGGCATGACTACACCAACTGAGATCACTTATACATTTGATACAGCAGTAATTGATAAAGGTCTAGTACGTATTGTTAATACGACATCAGCATATACAAACGTTGGTAGTGGTGTTGTAGTATCATTTGATGAAGACTACACTTACATCATTACAAATGCTCACGTTCTGGATGAGGTAGGGTCTATTGAGGTTACAAACGGTTCATTCATGGCAGCTGCAACTGTAGTAGAACTATCAAGAAACACAGTACTTGATATTATCGTGTTAAAGGTTGCTAAGACTGATTATCTTGTACCAGTTAAAATATCCACTGATTACAAGGTTTCAGACTTAGTTGTTACAGTTGGGTATCCAAATGGCGAATACAGCGTTAAAGCAGGATTAATTACTGCTATAACCGATGTTAGAATCAATAGTTCAGCAAAAATTGATTACGGTTCTTCTGGCAGTGGTTTGTTTAATACTCAGATGGAACTTGTCGGTTTAAATAAAGGTATGATCGTTGATACTAATAATCAATGGTTATCTACTATATCAATCAAGTCACATGACATTTTAACGTATTTAATGGGGTTAGGTATCAATGCAGTACTTTGATGACTATCCATTATGGTTTAGAACCATAGATAATGCCTTTAGGCGTTTATTTGATTTCATGGATGAATTTGTAAGTCACTTTGAAGTGTTAATGCATAAAACAGCCAGAAGAATTAAAAAGTACGGTGACAAGATTGAAGATTTCTTCTTTAAGTATTTATATAAGAAGATGCGTTACATAGCATTCCCAGGTTCTTTTATATTTGTAAAGATTTGGGAAATATACAAAGACTTGTACATTGAACCTGATTTGCTTAAACAAGATGGCGTTCATATCGTAATGGCCACAATGCGACAAGGTAAATCATCTGTAGTATTCCAAACCGTTGAAGAACTACATAAAGAGACTGGTTATGGCGCATATATTTCAGCTAAGATTGAAAAGGCTAAACAAGATTCAAAAGGTAATTATTTCAATCATAAATACTTCAGTTGGGATAACATCATTGGTATTAAAGACTTCAATGATAAGAAGATTGGCTATCAGAAGGCAAGATTTAATGGGCATCTCTTTCCAAATAGAGTGTATGAAGAAATGGGTAGGTTCTTAAATCCAAGAGAGAATAGAAACCGTAACTACATGATCTATTTCAAAGTCATCATCGATGATATGCTAATCTATGGCCATGAGGATACTAAACGTATCTATTTGATATCTCAATTGACCACTGATATCCAGTTCACTAAAGTTGCTACATACATACATATACCGCACATGATAAAAGGTGTTAACTACTTTAGATGGTTAAAGAACGGTAAGTTCGAAAGAGTACCACTTAAATGGAAAATGAAAACTTACGTTCCTGACATGGATGGTAGAATGACACTGATTAAGCGATGGACTAAAAGAGTTGATATGGATATACTAGATGGATTTGAAACACATGCTGAAAAACATCATAGATCAAGTATTCCATACCTAAGGTAGAAAGGAGGATATCTATGAGCGCATGGATTCTAGTAGCAAGAGTATTATCCACTTTGATTGTGTTATATGTTTTTGGGTTAACCAATGAAGCCAAAATAAAAAGAGGATTTCTAAAGTTTAAAGTGTACATTTCATTGATGATTATGTTGATTGCAATCTGGGGTAGTTACTTCTAAAGTATAAGGAGCTGAAATATGCTCCTTTTTTTATGCCAGAATTAGCCGTGCATTCTTATTAGAGGGCGCCATATTCTAATATAATGGCTTTGTTATCACATTCGATGGACAAATTTGTCAAGCATTGCACATTTAATTGCACAAATGGCTTAAAATATTTATAAAAGAGGTGGTTTTCGATGGCCGGTAATAGTTTAAAGAAAAATAAGAACGGGTACTCGTTTCGCATCTGGGTGTATGATTATGTATTAGGCAAGAACATACAAGTATATCGGTCTGGTTTTAGAACTAAAAAAGAAGCTGATGAAGCAGCTTATAGGTTAAAGTTAGACTACACACCAAAAGAGATTAAAAGACTCGAAAGAAGCACATTTGAATCGGTCTATCAAGAATACCTGGTGAAGCGTAAGAAAGAAAAGAAGATCACTTCATTTTATAACTTAGTTCCAAGTCTTGATAAAAACATTCTTGGGTATTTTAAAGCCTACACAATCAATAACATCAATCATCAAATCTTTTCAGAATGGATAAGACAACTTGATTCAAAAGACTTAACTATTGTGTATAAAAATACGATGTTAAGGGAAATGAAGGGTATTGCAATCTTTATTAGGAAGAATTACAAGGTTGATTTAACATTTATTGAAGATGAGTCACCATTTAGAAGCGATGAGTTTAAGCAAGATGATAAGAAGTATTACTCGATTGAGCAGTTTAACACGTTTATAAGTCATGTAGATGAAGTTTTATATCATGCAATGTTCTCAACGATGTTTTATACAGGTTTAAGACTGGGTGAACTTAGAGCGTTGACATGGAACGATTACTATGACACATATTTTGATATTGTTAAGTCAGTCAACACAAGGATCATAAAGCAAACTGGTAAGATGATGCTAACTGCACCTAAAACGAAGAACTCAGTTAGAACTGTAACTATTCCAGAAGTATTGAATGAATCTATTAAAGCACACTATGAACAGTGTAAGAAAAAATCTGGTTTTTCTAATGCTTGGTTTATATTTGGTGACACTTATCCTATAGCTGAAACAACTATCCGTAATAGGCTGCAATCGTATGCGTATAAAGCAAATGTGCACTATGTTAACCCTCATGGTTTCAGGCATTCTTATATTACTTTGTTGTATCAACTTGGTGTAGATGAACTGATTACATCCAAAAGTGTTGGCCATGAATCTATTTTAACAACTAGAAATATCTACACTCAGATAAGTGAAAAACAAAAAAATGATGCCGTAATGGATGCATTTAAAGACATTAAAAACCACAAAAGCAATTAAATTATTGTGCAATTTCTGTGCAATTTGCAAATATAAAAAAATAAAACGGCTTTGTTAAGCCGTTGTTTTTGTAATGGTGCCCTCAGCGAGAATCGAACTTGCAATACAGCCTTACCATGGCTGCGTTATACCATTTAACTATGAGGGCAGCAAAGTTATTATACAAAAAACAAATAAAAAATACAACCCAAATGTGATAAGATATTTAAAGGAAGTGACTGCATGAAAAAAATCCTCGAATTATTAAAACCATTTAACAAAACATTGTCGGTCTCATTGACCCTAAAAGCACTAGGGACAATGACAGACCTTTTTTTACCGTTTCTAATTGCTTATATGATCGATGATGTCATCCCAGTTACCTCACCTGGTGATAGATGGCCACTTTATCAAGTTGGTATATATATGCTTATTATCGCCTTTGTTGGCTGGATGATGAACATATTTGCGAACCGGACGGCAGAACGGATTGCAGCCAGTGCGATTAGAAACTTAAGACACGAATTATTTGAAAAAATAGAATCGTTATCGTCAAAACAAGTAGACCAGTTTACTAGACCATCATTGATTTCTCGTATGACAACCGATACTTATAATCTTTATAACGCCACAGCTGGAATCCAGCGCTTAGGCGTCAGAGCACCAGTTTTATTGATTGGTGGGATCATCATGTCATTCTTGGTTGACCCGATTTTAACACTCGTGATGGTGGCGACCCTACCATTTATTGGCATTTTGGTTTATACCGTTTCTAAAAGAGGGATTCCTTTATATAAAGAAATTCAAATTAGAACCGACAAATTAATCAGAACCGTCAGAGAATTCATCACAGGTGCTAGAGTCATTAAAGCATTATCGATGAGTGATCATGAAAAAAACCGATTTGATGGGTTTAACAAAAGCACCGTTGAAGGGGAATTAAAAGCCCATTATACGATGGCAAAAATCAACCCAACTATGAATGGCATCGTCAATATCGGGTTAGTATTAGTATTGGTATTTGGGGCATTTAGAATTGACCAAGGGTATGTTCAAAAAGGTGATATCACCGCTTTTGTGACCTACTTTACCTTGATTTTAAATGCGATGATGTCAATTACCCGTATCTTCGTGATGTTATCTAGAGCACAAGCATCGGGGTCTAGAATCGATGAAGTACTCCATATCAAACAAGATATCATCGATGGCAATGACACGATTGAGCGTAATGAGGCTTATCCACACATCGCCTTTCATCACGTGTCATTTTCTTATAACAAGCAAAAAGCGAACATCGAAGATATCTCATTTGAACTATATAAAGGCCAAACCTTAGGTATCCTTGGGTCAACCGGTTCAGGGAAGACGACTTTAATTAACCTTATCATGCGTTTTTATGAGTCAGATAGTGGTATCATTTCTTATTATGGCAAAGACATCAAAGACTTAAAAGTCAAAGAGTTAAGAAAATCAGTTGGTCTCGTGTTACAACAAGACTTGATTTTCTCTGAATCCATTTATAACAACATTCAATTCAATCGTTCTAAAATCGATCAAATGGATGTTGAAATGGCAACCAATATTGCCCAAGCAGGCTTCATTTATGAACGTGAAGACACATTTAATAATCAAATGGCAACCAGAGGGATGAATTTATCTGGTGGTCAAAAACAACGCATCCTAATTGCCCGTGCAATTGCGGGTAAACCAGATTTACTCATCTTAGATGACGCATCAAGTGCACTGGATTATCAAACCGATATGAAGATGCGAAAAGCCCTCAATGAAACCTTAAAAGATACCACCAAGATCATCATCGCACAGCGTATTTCAAGCTTAAAGGATGCAGATTTAATCTTAGTGTTAGATAATGGCAGAATTGTTGCGAAAGGCACACATGAACAGCTTCTAGAGTCATCTGACTTGTACCAACTCTTATCTAAACACCAGATGGGCGGTGCACAAGCATGATGTATGCAGGTAAACAACGCAATAAACAAAATGACGGTGGACAAAAAGCCAAAAACAAGAAGTACGTCTTAAAAAGATTATGGGACTACCTCATCTTTTATAAACGTAAACTCATCTTAGCTATTTTCTTGACGATATTATCCAACTTATTATCTTTGATTGGCCCATATTTAACAGGTAGAACGGTTTCTGCCATGGAAGATGGGGTAAAGTTTGATCAAGTCTTTATCCTGGCTGGATTAATGATTCTATTCTACTTATTGAGTTCCATCCTAAATTACATCTTGTCGATTGCGATGGTTAGAATTAGCCAAAGCGTGGTCTATAAGATGAGACAAGATGTATTCAAGAAACTAACAGAAGTACCAGTCAGTTATTTCGATCAAAACCAAACCGGCGATATCATCTCAAAAATCAGTTATGATATTGATACCATCAATACATCGCTAGCAACCGATGTCATCAGTATCTTTACAAGCTTAATCACCGTGGTCATCTCATTTGTGATGATGCTCATCATGTCACCAATATTATCTTTGGTATTCATCGTAACGATTCCACTATCATTTTTCTTTACGAGGACTTTATCGAGAATTGTTAAGAAAAAATATCGACATAGAAATATGAAGTTAGGTGAATTAAACGGGTTTGCAGAAGAAATGATTACTGGCCAAAAGACCATCCAGTCTTATGTCGGTGAAGAACGCATCCTAGAGCGTTTCGATGAAATCAACGATGAAGCCAGTGATGCCTCCTATAAAGCAGGGTATTTCTCAACCATCGTGGGACCAACCGTTAACTTTATATCCAACTTATCGGTCACATTAGTTGGGGTATTTGGTGGGATCCTTTACTTTGAAGGCGCAATCAAGTTAGGTACTCTGACCAGTTTCACCTTATATTCTAGAAGATTCTCTGGCCCAATCAACCAAATGTCTAATATATTCGCAGACATTCAAAGTGCATTAGCTGCTGCAGAACGTGTGTTTGGGTTAATTGACCAAGCACCTGAGGTAAAAGATCAGGAAGATGCCATTATCTACGACGATGTGAAAGGTCAAATCGAATTTGAACATGTCAATTTCTCATACGATAAGAAGACCCAAATCATTCAAGACTTAAATTTCTACGCTGAACCAGGCAAAGTGGTTGCGGTCGTGGGTCCAACCGGTGCAGGTAAAACGACATTGGTAAACTTATTGATGCGTTTTTATGACATTGATTCAGGTAAGATTACAGCCGATTCAGTTGAAATCACAAACTATACCAGAAGCAGTTTAAGAAAATCATTCTCCATGGTCTTACAAGATACTTGGTTATTTACAGGTAGTATTTATGAAAATATTGCATACGGTAATGGCAATCCAAGTCATGAGGCGATCATTGAAGCATGTAAGAAAGCGAAGATTCATGACTTCATCATGGCCTTGCCTGAAGGCTATGACACGGTATTATCCGATGAAGGTTTAAATATTTCTAAGGGTCAAAAACAATTACTAGTCATCGCTAGAGCCATGCTTTCTAATACAAAGATGTTAATCTTAGATGAAGCGACTTCCAATGTGGATACACAAACAGAAATCCACATTCAACAAGCGATGTTACACTTGATGGAAAATAAAACCAGTTTTGTCATCGCCCATCGATTATCGACCATTCAAAATGCCGATTGGATCTTAGTGATGAAAGACGGCAATATCATTGAACAAGGTAAACACGACAAGCTCATGCAACAAAATGGCTTTTACCATAAACTCTATCAAGCTCAATTCGAATAAGTTACAGTTTCTGTAACTTTTTCTTTAATTTATTGGGTATAATAAGGACAAGTGAGGTGGCATCATGGACTTTAAAAATAAGATCATTTATCAAATTTATCCACGTAGCTTTAAAGATACGAACCAAGATGGGATTGGTGATATCAAAGGTATCATTTCAAAACTAGACTATATTGCTAGTCTAGGCGTCAATTTTATTTGGTTGTCACCAGTTTATGCATCACCAAATGCCGATTTTGGCTATGACGTCAGCGATTATAAAGCGATCAATCCTGAGTATGGTACGATGGCAGATATGGACTTACTGATAGAAAAGGCAAAAGAAAAAGGCATCGATATCATGATGGATTTGGTCATGAATCATACCTCTAGTGAACATGAATGGTTCAAAAAGTCTAAAGAAAAAGATAGCCCATACCGTGACTACTATATTTATTTACCACCAAAGAAAGGCAAAGAACCCAACAATTGGACAAGCTTTTTTGGTGGTAAATAAATATAGTAGTCACGGTATGGGCTATCTTTTTCTTTAGACTTTTTGAACCATTCATGTTCACTAGAGGTATGATTCATGACCAAATCCATCATGATATCGATGC
>CAKMJY010000114.1 GCA_927433595.1 uncultured Acholeplasmatales bacterium
TTTGAAATTCCCATCATTGAACAACTCATCCAACTATCTAATAACATTGCCTATCATGAGATGATCATCAATCTCGAATTTAAGTACGGCATATCTGTCTATCCAAAGGATGGTAATGATCCCTATGAATTAATTTCAAAAGCTCAAATGGCGCTTAACTACACCATTGACAACCCTGAATACATGTACTATAAATATCACTCGCATTTAGAATCAATACTAAAGCAGGAATTAGAGCTGCATACTGCATTATCACAAGCCATTGACAACAATGAAATCATCGTTTACTATCAACCTCAAGTTAACGCAGAAACCAATAAAACAGTTGGTGTGGAGGCTTTGTTAAGATGGCACAGTAAAACATTAGGTATGATACAACCTAATACATTCATTCCAATCGCTGAAAAATATGGTTATATCAAAAAGTTTGATTTGTTTGTATTAGAACAAGCCATTGCAGATTATCCTGAACTGAGCACTTATCAAAAAAATCTACTCATATCGGTTAACGTATCCACCATTGAGCTTTTAAATGATGAATATTTTGAAGCGGTAAAATCGTTACTTGAACAAAGTCAATTTCCAAGAGAAAAACTGGTCATTGAACTTACGGAAGGTAGAACCATTAAAGACATCGATAACTTGATTACCTATACGAAGAAACTACGTGAGTTAGGTGTTCAGATTGCCCTAGATGATTTTGGGACAGGATTTAACTCGATTGCATCGATGATGGATATGAAACTAGATGAATTAAAAATTGATCGTTCATTCATCAAAGGCTATCCTGCCCATTCAGGGTCACTGACTAAATCAGTGATTAAAATGGGACAGGCATTGAACTTAAGAGTCATCACTGAAGGTGTTGAGACCATTGAACAACGAGATTTTTTACTAAAAAATGGCTGTGTGATGATGCAAGGCTATCTTTATTCAAAACCAATCCCAATTGATCAACTACTAACTTACTTAAAGAATGAACTGGAATAGCACATGCTATTCCTTTTTTTACCTTCAAAACACCCCCATCAGTCATGAAAAAAAAATAACCAATCATAAAACTTGGTTATCTAGTTGATTAAGAAATGTGAGTTAAGCTTGAGTATCTTGGTATTTTTCTTGTTCTTCTAGAGGCTTTGTCTTTCTTTCAACTTTATCCGAAATCATAAAAAGGATAATCCAAAGTAGCATAATTGGGATAGGTCTTTCAGTATTTAAAATATGATTGATTTCAATAAATTTATCCATTGTCCAGCTTGTTGTCGTCGATACATCAAAGGCGTAAAAAAGCGAGATTAAAACATAGACAGGTATGAATATGATGGATATAAATCTAACATAACCGCATATGAAATGGATTATCTTCATTGCTAAATACCTCGATTCTTTCATCTATTGATTAACTATAGTATACAGTATTACCTTTATAATACAACAGTTCGATTTTAAATTGAACTATTTTTTTGTTAATAACTGAATCGTTTACAAACCTTTACGTCATTTATGACATAACCTTTCGTTTTACCTATTAATTTATCTTAATATGTTATATAATAAATATAAATAAGGAGCGATTACATGGACAAAATCATAGAAATCAAAGGGCTAACCAAACAGTATGGCAAAACGGTAGCCTTAAACAATGTTGATTTATCCCTTGATAAGGGAAGAATCATTGGACTACTAGGTCCAAATGGTAGTGGTAAAACTACCTTAATTAAAGTCTTAACCGGATTATTAAAACAGTATTCAGGAGAAGTTGTCATCGATCATCGACTTTTATCGACAGAGACTAAAAGTGAGATTTCTTATCTACCAGATCAACTTTACTTTGATTCGTGGATGAAGATTGATGATTTAAGACGTTACTTCAAAGATATGTATGCTGATTTTAATGAAGCAAGATTCTTAGAATTAATGATGGCATTCCAAATTGAGGATAGAACCCTCATTAAACGTTTATCTAAAGGTAATCAAGAAAAGCTTCAGTTAGCGCTTGTATTATCTAGAGACGCAAAAGTCTATATTTTTGATGAACCAATTGGTGGGGTTGACCCAGCTTTAAGAGAAATCATCTTAGATACCATCATGACGTATAAGAATAAAGAAGCCACTGTTTTATTATCGACACATCAAATTTATGATGTTGAAGATTTGTTTGATGAAGTTGTGTTTTTAAGAAGAGGACAAGTCGTCTTGCATGAAAATACAAAAACCCTCATTGAAACACGTGGGAAATCATTACTAGACATTTTCAAGGAGGAATTCAAATATGTTCGTTAAATTAATGAAACATGAAATCCTTGCTAGCTATCGTAAATTCTTACCGATTTATGCAGCGATTATCATTTTATCAATCTTAACACCGCTAACCAGAGATATTAACCAAAATGCATTATTTGGATCTATCATGAGTATTACAGTATTAATGATGGGGGCAGTCTATCTATTTACCTTCTATACATTGATCATTAACTTAGGACAAAGGGTATTTGGAAAACCTGGGTACTTATTATTCACCACACCAGCCTCCACGCTAGAAATCATCGCAGCGAAAACCATCATCAATATGTTATGGTTAATGTCATCGGCAATCGTCGGGGCATTTGCGATATTCTCGTTTATGTTTGTAGCATTTGATGGCCAAATTTGGGATATCTTCGAGGGCTTATTTACCATGATTGGTAATAACCCATTTGAAACATTTACTGTGATTGTTGCAGGGATTACCTATTGTTTTTATGCAATCGGTATATTGTTTTTCTTATTCGCCTTACTCAATATGATTTATAAGGGTGAGAAGAAGATCTTATTTGGTATTCTACTATACTTCGTCATCAGTCAAGGTGTTGGGATGATCGCAGGCATATTCATTGGTGCGTATGTCACGGTGTTTGAAACACTATTCTCAAGCATTATGGATTTATGGTTTTTCATTGGTGTTTATGGTGTCATTGGGTTAGCGCTTTATGTGTTAACATATCTCATCATCGACAAGAAGTTAGAAATTCAATAAATAATAAGGCAGCTAAGGATTCCCTAGCTGCCTTTTTTCTATTCGAGTTCTAGATAGCGTTTTGTTTCTACCTTTTTGATTTCTTTTGGTACTTCAAGTTTTAAAATACCATCAGTAAAATTACCTTTAATGTCTGCAAAATTGACGTCACCAACATAGAAACTGCGTTTCATCATACCGTAGTATCGTTCACGCTTGATATATCTAGCATCTTTCTTATCTTCTTTCTCGGACTTTCTTTCAGCCTCGATTAGAAGATAACCATTATCCATGCTAACTTTGACATCTTTCTTGTCAAATCCAGGTAACTCAATGGCTAACTCATAGCCTCTGTCGGTTTCTTTGATGTCTGTTTTCATCGTTTCTTTATTCAGAAATGGTGAGATGCTAAATTCATCGAACAGACTGTCAAAGAAATCTCTTTCTCTTTTCAACAAATTCATCATAAAAACTCCACTCCTTCTTTAAATTGTTGATGTATCATATCTGATACACCTATATTTTATCACTTGTAATTGGCACTGTCAAGTATTGAGTGCCAAAAATAGTATTAAAAAAAGAAGAGACAAAAGTCTCCTCTATATGGGTGTATTGATGACATCCAAATTAATTTTGCCATCTTTGATTTCAATGATTCTGTCTGCTTTTTCAGCAATCTTTCTATCATGTGTGATGATTATAAAGGTCGTTTGATACTGTTTGTTGATTTCTCTTAGTAAATCATAGACTTGTTCAGTCGAATCAGAATCTAGGTTTCCAGTTGGTTCATCCGCTAGAATGATTTTTGGATTGTTGATTAAACTCCTCGCGATCGCAACACGTTGTTGTTGACCGCCAGACATATTAACCGCTAAATTGTTTTTCACCTTTGATAACCCAACAAAGTCTAACAATTCATGCGCACGGTTTAAGACCTCATCCGTGATTGGCTTTTTAGAGATTTTATGCGGCATCAATACATTCTCTAGTGCTGTGAACTCAGGTAACAAATAGTGAAACTGAAAGATAAATCCAATGTTTTGATTTCTTAGTAACGCAATGTCGTTTTTCTTTAGTGCTTTTGTGTTGATGCCATTGATAAAGATATCCCCATCGGTTGGATAATCTAGTGTACCAAGGATGTTCATTAAAGTAGATTTACCTGAACCACTTTGACCAATGATGGCATTAAATGAGCCTGATTCAAAGGCCAAATCAACACCAAACAAGACTTGTGTTTTGACTTTTTCACCATATACTTTGGTAATCCCTTTTAATTCCATGACGTTAGGCATTTCTAATCACCTCGATGACAGATAGTTTAGACGATTTTCTAGCAGGTATTAATGCGGCTAGGGTTGCAACACCAATGGCAATCAATGCAGAAACTGCAATGAACCCATAATCAATGAATAACGGGATGACTGGATCACCTGTTGCTTGATCAATCGCGAAAGTTTGGAAGCTAATGAGTAAGAATAAACCTAGTAACACACCAGTGATTGCGCCAAATATGCCTAAGATTAAACCTTCGAATAAGAAGATCAATGAGGCATCTGTATTCTTAATCCCCATTGCTTTTAGAATCCCGATTTGTTTGGATTTTTGTAAGACGATGATCGCTAAGATAGAGGCGATACCAAGTACAACGGAGATTAATACAAACACTTGAATCATTAAAGATGAAATGCTTTGGCCTTGTAAGCCTGATAATAATGAGGCATTGTTGCTCATCCAGTCGGATGCAACAAACCCAGTACCGATAGCTTCTAGTATAATTGGTGATATCATTTGTGCATCAAAATAGTTGGTATCTTTGATTTGTGTTTCAATTTGGTCGACGACATCCGTGGTTTCTTTCAAAGATTGAACGGTCGATAAATTGGCTACCGCCCATAGTTCATTGATTTGTTTAACTTCAAAGTCATAGAAACCAACAACGGTCAATTGTTTATCGGTTAACGTTGGGATTTCAATCGTAAGCACGTCATTCAGATTAACCCCTAATTCGTCGATGAAGTAGTTACCCAAAATGATTTCTTGATCATTTTGTGGCATACGGCCAGAGACTAACTTATTTTCATAATCATAAATCTCGTTAGCAGATGCTAACTCAAACCCTCTGACTAAGACAGGAGCTGTATTCGTATCAGACAGTAGTGTGCCGGCAACGTTTAGATTTGGGGTTGCGACTACTAACCTTTTATCAGCATTTAAGATGTCATCGATTAAGGCATCATAATTAGAAAATGGTAATTCATCGCTGCTGGTAATGGTGATTTGTGAGGCATTACCAATGGTGGTATTGACCAAGTCTTTTTGTAGACCGGATATCAATGCACCAATGAATACTTGGACAGATACACCAACACCAATCCCTAAAATGATGAATAGTGTTTG
>CAKMJY010000115.1 GCA_927433595.1 uncultured Acholeplasmatales bacterium
AAGAAGCTACATGCAAGCAACTTATGGCACACAAGGCTAAGCTAAATTATATCACGTATTCGTTGGTACAGATGCAGCGTATGACGTCGATTAATTAATCGCTTTAATGCACGTTGTTAAAGCAAACCCACAATATTTAACTAGAGAATTACCAGAAGCGAAGACTGCGGTTGAAGCATACTTCCCAAGAACATCACAAGCATCACGTATTAGAAACTTATTCCGTGGCTTAGAAATGTTCGGTCTACGTGGTATGTTCTCAAGATACCAATGGGCATATTTCGATGAAAATGGCGATATCGTGGATGCGAGAGCAGAACAAGCAACCATTGATGGCGTTACACAATTATCCAATATGTTCGATGATGGTTTAATCATCCAAACATTTGATGCAACCGGTACAGTTGACCACAGAGCACAATTACTACAAGGTTCTTATGGTTTCATGACTTATGACTATAATACATCATCTACACCTAATGGTTACATCACAACTGCACAAACTTTAGATCCAACATTCCGCTTTGAAGCTGTATTACCTCCAGTAAATAACTGGTTAGGTGATGGTGAATATTTCCACTTCTCAGAAGGCGTTAGATCATTAAAGAATGAAGCATGGGGTGTCGTTAAATCTGTTGAACAAGATACTGCTAAATTAGCAAGAATCTTAACATTAGTAGACGGTATGTATGATTATTCAGCTAACGATTCAATCGGTAACATCCATTTATATGGACCTGCTGGTTATATCGATGGTCAAATCGAATACAATGGCGAAATGATTCCAAAAATCTCTGATGCAGCTATGGCAGAAATGCAAACATTAGCATCAGGTAACATGATTAACTACTTAAGAAATTTCGTAGGTGCGACAATGGCAATTGGTCATATCAGAGACTTAGGTCTTGAATATCAAACCTTATCAAGCCAAGGTATTGCAGGTATTGAAAGAATTAACGTCGCAGTTAATGCGGGTACATTCAGACTTGCTGGTCAATATGAAAGCACAAATCCATGGTACAGATTATCACCATCTCTATTTGCGTTAAACGAAGATGAAATTGCAGATATGGCAACTTTAACTTACGATGACAAATGGGCAGATGCTGAATTAGCTAAATTAGTACGTGATGGCTTCTCAGGCGAAAATGGCACAATTACTGCACAAGTATACTTTGACACATTCGTTACAAAAGATGGCATCAACACATATGAATTAATTTATAAAGCAGCGCTTGAAGCAGCGTATGCGAGAGTAAACGACTAACAAATAAAAAAAGTCTCTAGAAGGGTTCGCCCCTTCTAGAGCACCCTTTAAATTAATGAAAGTAGAAGTGATTTTATGAAAAATATAGTTAAAACAGTCACACATTTATTTAAAACCTTTGGTAATTGGATTATCGATCACTTACAAGGGATTACTTATACATTATTGATACTGGTTGTATCAGGTTTCTATGTGTATACGCTAGGTTATTCAACGAACTGGGCGACCATCGTATCTGAGACACGTGCAAGTAATTTTTACTTTGCATCACAACAAGCCAATAAGCTCATGTCTCAACTTGGGTTTATTGCCGTTATCGTGATGTTGTTTGTTATTTTCACGCAAACACACAAACGAAGAACCTTTTATATGAGTAATATTGTTTTAAGTATATTTTCCAGCATTTTGTTGATTGTGAATGCGGCATTAACGTTATACTATAATAGTGTCTTAGGGCCAATGTATAGAGCAATCACAGAATTAGAAGTCCCACCACATCTTTATACCATCAGACGTACAAGCAAAAGCTTCTTCGTATTTGAATTTGGTAATCTGTATGCGGTTATTATGATCTTGGTTGCTATCTGGGTATTGATATTCGTCGGATACAAAATGAAAGTGCAAAAAGATCGTAAACTTCAAATTGCAAAGGCGGTAGAAAGTTATGAGCGTTAAAAACATTAAAATTGACAAGATGAGATATCAAAAGAATAACTTATCATATCGTCTTGTTTTACTCGGTATGGCATTATCGGTTTATACATTGTTTGCAACCATCACACCAAAAGCTGTGGTACCAACCTTCTCAACGGCTGTAGAAATTCTTATTAACATTGTCTTATTATTAATGACCTTCTTGGCTGCAGAAAAATGCCGTGCATATGATAAAAAATGGGGTATCTATTTATTTGTCATATCTGGTGTACATCTATTAAGAGTATTCTATGAACCACTTAAACTCTATAATTTAGGACAATTAACCAGTGCACAATACACTTGGATTGTAGACATCATTATCGCTACCATAGCACTTTATGTTGTTGCTGGTGTGATTACCATTCAAAAACATAATGCTTTAAAAGCACACTTAAAGGAAATTGGTGAATAGTTATGGCAACCATGTCACTCAAAAATGTAAATAAAATATACATCAATGGTGTACAAGCCGTGTTCGATTTTTCAATCGACATCAAGCATGGCGAGTTTATCGTCTTAGTAGGGCCTTCTGGCTGTGGGAAATCCACCACACTTAGAATGATTGCAGGACTAGAAGAAATATCATCTGGTGAATTGATCATCGATGATGAAGTCGTCAATAACAGAGCACCAAAAGAAAGAGACATTGCCATGGTATTCCAAAACTATGCGCTATACGCACATATGTCTGTTTATCATAATATGGCATTCTCATTAACGCTTAGAAAAGAAAACAGCGATCACATCCACGAACGTGTGATGTGGGCAGCCAATATTTTAGGGTTAATCCCTTATTTAAACCGTAAACCAAAAGAATTATCTGGTGGTCAAAGACAAAGAGTCGCCCTAGGTAGAGCGATTGTTAGAGACCCAAAAGTATTCTTACTGGATGAACCACTATCGAATTTGGATGCCAAATTACGTGGGGTTATGAGAAAAGAATTAAAAGAACTACACCACCGCTTAGGCTCAACCATGATTTATGTCACACATGACCAAATTGAAGCATTAACGTTAGCCGATCGCGTGGTTGTGATGAAAGACGGTTATATCCAACAAATCGCTAAACCAGTGGATTTATATCAAAGACCAAACAACTTATTTGTTGCAAACTTCATAGGGACACCACCTATGAACGTATTTGGTGCTAAACTAAGTGAAGCAGGCGATTTATTAATTGATGATGTATTAATCGACATTAAACAACATCCGAGCTATCAAAACTTAAAAGGCAAAGGCTATTTTGGCAAACAATTGACCGTCGGGATTAGACCAGAAAACTTCACCATTTCAATGAAATGCGATAAATCTGAGTCAAACGGGTTTGTGACAACTGTCCAATTATATGAATTGTTAGGTTCAGAAGCACTTGTCCACGTTAAGATATCTAATAAAAATGTCATTTTAAAAATAAATGCGAGACAAGTATTCCATCCAGGCGATGAAGTCGTTGTTGAGGTGGATACGAAGCATATTTACTTTTTCGATTTAGAAACGGGGTTATCTATTTATGAATAGTACGTCAGAAAACGTAACAAAACAACCAAATAAATTTGTCATTTGGATGATCCGTTGGTACGAATATAACAAATACAAAATTCCTACGATTTTCACCTTAATCGGTACACTTATTTTTACGCTATTCTTAGATTTTAGAACAAATGGGTTTACATTTAAATCGCACATCGCATCGATTCAATTGTTAACCTCAAAAGAAATTGGGTTTTATTTATTCTCAATTTATATCATTGCTATGATACAGTTATTCAACAGTATGGCATTTTCTAAAAAGCGTTCTATTGCATCCTTCATATTATTCTTTATGTTGAATGTGATTCAAGCGGTCTTAGTATACGCTTATGTCACAACATTCTTCAATGAAGCTGCGTTAAGAGCTGACTACACCATTCCAGGCTTTTCATATCTATCGATTGGTATTATGATTAGCGGTATGGTTTTATACGTGATTGCTACGATATTTGCGGCATTCTACATTAACTGGCACTATGTCAAAGTCGAAGAATAATCCAGAAAAAAATGATGGGTTCAACCCATATGCGATTGACAAATTATCCAATGTAAAACCTGGTGTTAAAATTGGGTTTATGAAATTTTGGCTAGCTGGTGCTGTTTTCTTCTTATCGTTTACAGCATTGTCACCAGATACCTATGATATTCTTGACCGATTTGTGTTCTTGTTTTTATTGTTGTCCGTTGGCATTGAATATATGATCAACAAAGTCATCATATGGATGAACAACGACAATCAAAAAACACTGAAATATCTACCATTCCATATCAAGAGAACCTCTATATTAAGCTTATTAGCATCTATGGGGTATGCAGCATTCATGATATTATCGAGCTATTATTTCATTGAGTTCATCATGTGGTTAGGGATACCAACCATTGGTATGATCATGTTCGGTTTTGAATTTAAAGCAGTTGATCCCATCTCATTCGGGTTGATTTACTGGTTAATCGATTTAGGCTTTATCACCATTAAAAACTATGTGTTACTAAAACTTAAAAAATAGGGGGCTTTATGTTTACACTCATATTTAAATCGTCTAGAAGTATGACATTTGAACTCAATAACAAAGATATCTATTATGCAAAACAGGCATTTGATGTTAAGTTAAATGGCAAAATGGCACTCAAAGACGTAAAAACCAATGTATTCTCAATTTATGGGCTATTGCCGAATCAATCGTATGAGGTTGAAGTATTTGGCGACAAAAAGACCTTCACAACCGATGTTGAATCGGTATCGCTTAACGTGTTAGATTTTAATGCGAAAGGTGATTCAAAAACCAATGACACAAAAGCCATTCAGATGGCCATACTTGCCGCACCGAAAGGTGCAAGAGTCTTTATACCTGAAGGGACCTATTTAGTTGGGCCAATCTTCTTAAAATCAGACATCACGATTGAGCTTGCAAAAGGGGCAACATTACGCTATTTAACCGATAGAAATGAATACCCAATGATGCCTGCTAGATACGAGAAGCACGATGGGTCAATTTATGAATTGGCTTCATGGGAAGGTGTGCCTGCTAAGCAATACGCATCGATGATTACGGGTATTAATGTTTCAAACGTTAAAATCATTGGTGAAGGCGTTTTTGATGGCAATGCACAAAATTCAGACTGGTGGGTAAACCACAAAGTCATGAGAGGTGCATGGCGTCCAAATGGGTTATTCTTGGTACATTCTGAAAAAGTTGGATTTCAAGGGGTAACCATTAAAAACACCCCATCTTGGAACTTACACCCATATTTTTCAAATGAATTAGATTTCATTGATATCAAAATTGAATCACCAAAAGATTCACCAAATACAGATGGTTGTGACCCTGAAAGTTGTAAAGACGTCAACATCATTGGGGTAGATTTCTCTGTTGGTGATGACTGTATTGCACTAAAAAGCGGTAAATATGAAATGGGTAGACTATATAAACAACCATGTGAAAACGTCAACATCAGAAACTGTATGATGAAATACGGTCATGGTGCGGTTGTATTAGGGTCTGAAATGTCAGGTGGCATGAAAGACATCAAAGTATCGCAATGTTACTTTTTAGATACCGATCGTGGTCTACGCATTAAAACCAGAAGAGGACGCGGTAAAGACGCGGTAATCGATGGCATTGAATTTGAAAATATCTACATGAAAGGTGTTTTAACACCACTTGTTATGAATATGTATTACTACTGTGATGATGATGGCAAAACAGAATATGTTTGGTCAAAAGAAACATTACCAGTAGATGAAAGAACGCCTTATTTAGGTAGCTTTAAGTTTAAAGACATGGTTTGTGAAGATGCACATGTATCCGCAGGGTTCTTTTACGGCTTGCCTGAACAAACCATTAAGTCAATTGAACTTGAGAACATCAAAGTCAGTTTCATAAGACATATTGCACACAATACCACGTCTTGCTTCTGCAAGCGTCACTGCCGAGAAGGCCGCCGGCCTCACCAGCCGGTGCAAGGTGCACTCGTCCTTGTACAAAACATACGAAACGTATACTCTATCGGT
>CAKMJY010000116.1 GCA_927433595.1 uncultured Acholeplasmatales bacterium
TTATCTGTTCGTAAGCATCTTTAATCTCTTTGGTTAAGAATGCTTGTGGTGTTTCTGCTTGATACAGTTTGTTTCTATCCACCATCTGTAATGCTTGATCTAATTGATAGATGGTGTCTGTGACTCTTTTAGCTAGAAAGCACGCTTGATATTGAGCCAATCCTTTTTCGACTTGTTCGATTTGTTCGCTTTTAATTCTAACCCTTGCCGCATCGTGAATCAAGACATACTTTTGAGTGACCAAATCTAATCCGTTTTTAACACTTTCTGTCCGGTTCTTACCGCCATAGGTGATTTTGATTGTTGGATCTAGATAAGGTTTAAAGAAAGCTTCATCTTCTTGGTTAATGACTAGAATCACTTCATAGTTTCTCTTTAAGAATGGTTCTATACTATACATTAAAAGTGGTTTTTGTTTAATCAAATACCTTAATTTGTTATAGCCTAAATTCGCTCTAGTGCCGCTACCAGCACCAACGATGACACATGAAAACATGAACTACCTCCTATAAAACTTCATCTAATAAGATATCATGAGGTTCTTTATCGATTGTTTCAAATTTTAAACAAGGATATGTGATGCCTAATTTATACCCTTTTTTGCCTTTTAAATAACGATCAAAATAGCCTTTACCATAACCAATTCGTAGTAACCCAGCGGTTGCAACACATGGGATGATATATAAATCACAATCGGCGATAGATGCTTTATCCTGACTTAATTCTTTTAAGCCAAATCGCGCTGGTACTAGCTCATCTAATGTATCTACTTTTCTATAAACCATCTGGTTATTTTCAATATTAGGCAAATAAAACGATTTATTCGGATATTGTTCGATCAAATACAACACATTCATTTCTTCTTGAATTGGATAATATAGGCCAACGCTTTTAGCCTCAATAAAAACACCATGATTTGCCAATCTTTTAAGATAGGCCTCTGTCATTTCAATTTGTTCGATGTCTTTAATGGTTTGACGTTTAGCTAATGCTTGTTGTCTAATGGTAACTTTATCCATGGATCTCCTTGTAGTAACATGCATTCTTTACATAATTTGGGTTTTTAGCAACCAATAGTGCTTCTTTCGCATGTTGTAATAATAACTGATTCGTATCGCCATCGCTATGGGCGTTTGCGATACCAAGCATCACATTGACTTCCGTTTGAATTGCCCCATAGGACATTGGTAAATTCATGAATGTATCTTTGGCTTGAATGCCTTGTTTTAATAACTCTACTTTTCTTGGGTCAATGATTGTCACTGCGAATACGAGTCCAGATAATCTAAACATACTAGAGGATTCGCTCATGAAGTTCATTCTAACCTTCTTTAAATACTCACCCATCAACATGTTGCCTATGTCTCTACCATAGGTCTCATTGATGGTTGGAATATTGTTTAATTCAAATAAAATAAGTTGGAAGTGTTTCTTTTGGTTAAGCAGCTTTTCAAGGTGTACTTGAAGGGCTGCATCATATTCAAGATTGTCCAACTCTTCAATGCCAGTTTTTTGATAGCTGCTCGTTGTAACGATACCCATAGAACCCATGATGATATTTGAGTTTTTGTCTTCAAATATACGTTTCCCAGATTCTTTAATCCAAATATAATGACCGTTCTTTAAGAATCGATATGTCGTTTTATATGCTTGTTTTTTGAGTGTCAAACTACTTAAGATGCCCAAGTAAGTTTGAATATCTTCTGACTTAATATAGGTGTGAAAACTATCGATATCGACTGTGTTTGAGTCCATACCGGTTATTTCTACAAACTTATCATTACCCCAAATAAAGCGTTGGTCTAAATCAATATAGAATAACCCTTCTTCGGATAATTCTAAGGTCGCGATAAACTTTAATCTCATGCTCTCTAATTGATTTTCAACTTCTTTTAAGGATTTTTCAACCGATAATAAATCAAAGTCTGAACGCTTTTCACCAATATTGATTCTGCCTCTATATTTACCTAAGATAAAGATGGGTTGTTCCATGGTGTGTAAAATGACAGACTTGCCTTGATAGTTTTGGAACAGTAATTCGTGTTCTTCTTGTTGTTTAGGCTTAGTGGTCGTTTGATAATTTTCATAATACGTTTCCATGGCTCTGTTGTTTGTGTCCACACCATCAAACGTTTTGATTCTAATGCTTCTATTTAAAACATCGAACAATTGCTTGCCAATGATTTGTTCTTGCGTAAATCCGAGTTCTTCAGCAATGCTATCTGACATTTCTTTGATTCTACCTTTATGGTCAACCACATAATAGGCATTCCATTTTGTCGCCTTAATCGACTTAATGAATAAGTGATAATGGTTTTTGGAGAATATCCCTTTTTTGAACACAATAAAAGAAACGACTAAGAATAAAAGCGTCGTTAAAATACTATGACCATAGAATAGTTGTTCAAATATGGTGCCACTAATATAGTCTTCAAAAAACAATATATAAGGTAGGAATAACAGGGTATTG
>CAKMJY010000117.1 GCA_927433595.1 uncultured Acholeplasmatales bacterium
AATAATCAATATAAAAAACAAAAAAATCAATTCATCCCACTACCTGTAGAGGAAGGGGAGTTCGTGATTGGATTGTTAAATAGAAAAGACCAGAAATATATTCCAGTCTTAATGAGATAAAATCAATAAATCTTATGATAAATGATTACTTCTGAGGTAGATAAAAAATATTTGAAGACATTAGCTCATCATTTCTAAATTCAACGTAATAAAGACCAGCTTCTAAGTATCTGATATTTTGGTTAAAAACCATACCTTCAGAGAAGGATGAATAGCCTTCTTGTCTAAACACCGTTGCACCGGCATCACCTTTGATAAAGAATTGATAATCACCAGCATTGACCACTTCAAATCTGAGGTAAACATAGCCTGGTTCATTGCCAAAGAAGAAATCATTTGCCAAGTAAGTCGTTCCAAGCGGTACCATCACGTCATAGTAAGCTTCATATAAACTATGGTTAAGGTTTTCTAATGAATACTCTAAGGTAACAGTGGATACCCCTTTTACATAGAGTTTATTTAAGCCTGTTTTAAGTAAGTGTCTAAATGAATCTGTCACAGTGACTGCTTTATAGCCGGTTATATCTTCATAGTAAATGGTAATAGGTGCAGTCGAGTCCAATTCAATATCTATGACTTTATAACCACTATATGGAAACACCAACTGAATCATATCTGTTTCAGTTTCTAATACAAAATCAAATGTGTTATTAGTAGATAAATCAATCGTATTTAGGTAATCACTTAATACGGTTTTATACATAAAGAAACTGTAGTCGTTTTTAACTGGGGCTTCTGTTCTATCAATCTTTACATAATAGTAACCTGGTTGGTCAATGGTGATATATCGTGACACCCCATTGATTTCTGGATATGTAAGCATTAGCATATAGCCGTCTTCATTATAAAGTGCATATTCATAATAGCTATTGGAGATATTGAACTCATAAACGCCACTTTCTAGATAGCCTTTATAGTAATGTATGCCACCAGGTGCTTGTTGAAAGGTAGTCGATTCTAAATCCGTTAATTGATTTACTTCTGCCATGGTATCTGGATGCGCAATCACGTATCGTTCATCGGTGATTGGATCAATTTTCTCATATTCATGACTGAAGTCCTGTAAGACGCTTGATGTGATAACCATACTTTGTTCAGGATAAACCAGTGAATAAGACGTTTCAATGCTAAAGCCATCGGTAAAATCAAACACAATGAAAATCCTGGAGTTTTCAATTAAACTGCTATCTAAACCAAGGCTATCATAGAGTGCAACTAAACTCAAATAAGTCTCCACATCCAACATATCTTTTAATGCTGCCGTGACTTTAAAGATGTCATTTGTTCGTTGATACAAATATGTATTCTTCAACTGTGTTTCATACTCAAAGGCTTCTTTTAAGTGCAGTGTTTGTAGACCAAACTCTGCAGCAGTGATGGGTTCTGTTTCTAGTAATCTTTTTAGATTATAATAATCACCTTCAAAGCTATAAAGTCGATTACCATCGACAATGAGTTCGTTATGATTGGCTGTGAGGTAATAGTACTTACTACTTTCTTCATATACTTCTACCATACTTTCGGTCGTTGTTTCAACGGATGAACCTATGCTTAAGGTCATGTCCATGGTTTGGGTTAATTTAAAGCCATTAGAAAATATTACTTTTTGTTCATCTAACTTTTCAACGAGCGTTTGATATTGTAATAAACTGTCTTGTTTATCATCAATTTTAATCCCATTCGTTTCATCAAATGGCTTGCTATAGGTTTTTGAGTCTGCCATAATGGTTTCTGTTGTATTGATAAAACCCACGGCTTGGTCAATCGTATACCCAACGATTTGGTGGTTACTACCAACTAATAACGGTTTGATCATTTCATCTGTTTCAGTGATATTGATGATGCCTGACATGACTTCTTGAACTAGTTCATAATTAAAGACATATTCAATGTAGACTGAAACATTGACCATGGCATTATCGGTTTGATACTCATGTTTTGGAGATACTCTAAAAGATACAGCTGATGTCTCATCTACCGGTTTGATTTGATAATAAACGTCATAATAAGATTCGAAACTCGATTTGGATAAACCATACGTCAATACTTCTTTTTCTTGTTGTTGGCACCCACTTAAAAGCAGCATAAGTGCAAACAAAACCCATATACTTTTTTTCATATATACCTCCAGCGTCGTTTATCTATATTTTATCATATTAGTATTTATAAATATACAATGTTTGTAAGTAATAATTAATTAAGAAAATGAAAAGTCACCATAGTCCGTGGTGACTTTTCCAATAGGGGGATAATTATATGATGACTTTCACTTGTATTAGTTCTTTTGAAGCTTGATAAGGAATGACTGGACTTTTTAACTTCTTACCAGCTAAATAAATCCCTTTGTCATTGCCATGTTTGATGTCAATGATATAAGTGTTATCACGGTATTTACGAGTAATGACGACATCTTTTAGGTGTTTTGGAATGACTGGTTCTACCCTTAGGCCATCAAAATCAGGATGTATACCCAAGATATATTGCGAGATGGCAACAAAATTCCATGCGGAGGTACCTGTTAACCAAGAGTTCTTGGCTTCACCGTGCCTAGATGCCTCTTTACCAGCAATCATTTGTGAATAGACATATGGTTCTGTTTTGTGTAGATCGATGATATCTTCTAAGTATGCTGGTGCAATCTTTTGATACATCAAGAATGCTTCATCTGCTCTACCTAGGGTTGCTTCTGCACACATCACCCATGGGTTGTTGTGGCAGAAAATACCGCCATTTTCTTTATACCCTGGTGGGTAGGATGAGATTTCACCCAATTCAAGTCTATATGTTTTATAAGCAGGGTAGTTTAATACCATGCCATATTTGGTATCTAGTAATGCATGTGCGCTATTGAGGGCACGTAGTGCTTTTCCGTCTTCTAGCCCTATTTTGGCCATGACGCACATGCCTTGTGGTTCAATGAAGATTTTACCTTCAGAATTCTCATTTGAACCAACTTTATTGCCAAATGCATCATAGGCTCTTAAGAACCAGTTTTCATCATAACCATGTTCTAACACGGCTTTTTCCATTTGTTCAACCACATGGGTTTTAATGATGCTTTCTGTATTTTTACCAAGACGGTCGAGTAATTCAATATAAGGTCTCGCGACATAGACGAATAAGCCTGCAATGAAGATACTTTCAGCGACCAATCCATCACCCTTGTTTTGAGCGGTTTGGAAGCTTTGACCTGGTTCTTCAGAAAAACAGTTAAGGTTTAGACAATCGTTCCAGTCTGCTCTACCAATGAGTGGTAACCCATGACTGCCTAGGTTGTTTGCAACTTTATAGAAACACTTATCTAAGTGTTCTAAGAGGGTCCCCTTAATATCACCAGATTCATAAGGGATAACTTCATCTAGTATGCCATAATCGCCTGTTTCTTTGATGTAGTTGACGGTGGATAAGATGAGCCAGTTTGGGTCATCGTTGAATCCACCACCAATATCGGCATTGCCTTTTTTGGTCAGCGGTGAGTATTGGTGATAAGCACCACCATCTAGTAGCAGTGTGGATGCTAAATCGAGGATTCTTGTTCTTGTTTTATCATAATCCATGTGCATAAAACCGAGTAGGTCTTGATTAGAATCCCTAAAGCCCATCCCTCTACCAACACCCGATTCAAAATAGGATGCACTTCTTGATAGGTTATAACAGGTCATGGTTTGATATTGATTCCAAATATTGACCATTCGGTTTAACTTAGGGTCACTCGATTCAATATGATAGTGAGACAACTTTTCATCCCAATAAGCTTTTATGGCTTTTAGGGCATCATCGACCTGTTCATCGGTGCTAAATGCTTTTATCATCTCGTAGGCTTTTTGCTTATTGATTACATCTAGTGCAATAAATTTATCCGCTGGATCATTTTCGACATACCCTATGATAAAGATGTACGTTTTTGTTTCATTTGGTTTTAAGGTGAGGTTGATTTGATGTGCCCCGATGGGAGCCCAACCGTCAGCTTTACTGTTGGTTAATTGGCCATCGATGATGGCTTCTGGTTTGGCTACGCTATTGTGTAAGCCAACCATACTGGTTCTGTCGGTATCGTAGCCATCCACCTTTTGATTAACTGAGAAAAATGCATAATGATTTCGTCTTTCTCTATACTCAGTCTTATGATAGATGACACTATTTTCAATCTCAACTTCTCCACATGAGAAGTTTCTTTGAAAATTGGTCATATCATCATAGGCATCCCAAAGGGCGAACTCAATATATGAAAATAGTTTAATTTCTTTTGTCGATGGTGATTCATTTTTAAGGGTAATGTGGTGAATTTCACCTTTATACCCAATCGGTACGAATGCGGTTTGAGTCGCACTTAACTTATTTTTGGTGCTTTTAATCGTTGAATAGCTCATCCCAACTCTAGCTTCATATATATCTACTGTTGTTTGAGTTGGTTTTACCCCTATATTCCAAAGGCTATCGCCTTCTTTGATATAAAAGTACTTGCCTTCATTATCGATTGGTTGATTGTTATATCTAAATCTTGTAATACGTCTGGCTCTTGCATCCTTATAGAAACTATAGCCGCCTGCGGTATTAGAAAATAACACAAAGTAATCATCCAACCCAAGGTAATTGATCCAAGGATAAGGGGTATATGGTGTTTTGATTACATACTCCCTGTTGGCATCATCAAAATAGCCTTTTTGCATAAAATCCTCTTTCTAGCCTTTTACACTGCCTAGTGTAACGCCTTTAATTATTTGTCTTGAGAAAATCAAGTAAACGATTAACATCGGTACAATCGCTAGTACCATAAACATAAATACAGGTCCTAAATCAAAGGTATCTGGACTAGAGTTCTTCAGTAATGAAATGACAATTGGAATGGTTCTTTTGTCTGGTGATTGGATGACCAAACTTGGTAAGAAGAAATTGTTCCAAGATGCGACAAATGCGAATATAAACTGAACAGCCAGCGCTGGTTTAATCATTGGTAAGACGATTCTATGGAAGATTCTGAGTTCACTGGCACCATCGGTTCTACCGGATTCAACGACCTCATAAGGTAAGATGCTATCCAAGTATTGCTTGATGAAAAAGAACGTGGCTGGGGCTGCTAAACTTGGTAGAATGATGACCCAGTAGTTATCCACTAGACCTAAGCTATAAAGTATCGTGACTAAACCGATGTTCGCGATTTGTGATGGAATCATCATCACCGCTAGGATAAACATGTAAACAAATTGTCTCCCTTTAAATCTGTATAGATGAATCCCATATGCGGTTAGTGCAGATACATAAGTCGTGAAAGTCGCTGTGATGGATGCGATGATTAAACTATTTTTCATCGCATTCAATACATTGATATTTTTATTTACCAGTAAGTTATCTAAGTTAATCCCAAAGTAATCACTAAACCAAATGGCGAATCCTTTTTGAATATCCGCATGTGGTCTAGATGCATTTACAATCATGATATAAAACAAGAACACGATGATTGAAACCAACAGTGATAGTGTGACATAAATCAAGATACGTTGTAATATTAAATCGATTTTGCCTTTTTTCATCTTAAGCCACCTTCTTCCTGAATTCATCTCTATTAAAGAAATAGAAGAATGTTAAGCTGATCGATGCCGTAATCACGAATAATATCGTCGATACCGCACCGGCAAGGCCATATTGTTTACTGATTGACAGTAAATCAGAGATATACATCATGATGGTCATCGCACTTTGTTTAGGACCACCCGAACCACCAGTGAAGATGGTCGGAATATCGAACATCTGAACACCGCCTACAAGTGAGGTTACCATCACAAATAGTAGTATTGGTTTTAATAGAGGTAAGATTATCCTAAAGAATGTTTGCACACTAGATGCCCCATCCACTTGCGCAGATTCAATCACCGTTTGATCAATGCCCATGATACCGGCCATTAATAAGATGGTGGTATTCCCGAACCACATTAAGAAGTTCATCGATGCGATTAAGCCTCTAGTAGACCACGCTTTATCGACAAATGAGAATGTATCTGGCACCAATCCTGATTCAAACAACATATTGGTCACTGGCCCATTATTGGCAAATAATCTTAAGAATAACAATGAAAATGCCGATGCCATGACTAAGTTAGGCATATACATGACGGTTTTATACGTATGTTGACCTTTGATGTTTAATCTGGTTGAGGTAAACCATAACGCTAGTAGTAACGAGATGATTAACTGTGGCACAAATCCCATGACCCACATGATAATCGTATTGCCGAAGTACGTGAAGAATTTACCTTCAGTAAATACTTTGATATAGTTATCTAGCCCGTTAAAGTTCGGACCTACCTGTTCTAAGCCACCATATCTAAAATAGTATTCGAAGAAACTATAAAAGAAAGTGGATAAAAGTGGCACCAATGAAAATAAAACATAGATGATAATAAATGGCATAATAAAGCGCATACCCCACTTATTATAATTTATTTTTGATTTTCTACTCATAATGTATGACTCCTTATAATCGTGCTTTAGGGGGTTTTTAGACCCCCTAGGACACGCTTTTTTTTAATTAATTGATGGTTGGTTCTGCTGGCATAGCTGGGAAAGTTAGTTCTGGATATTTAGTACTAACTAATGTTTTAAATGCATCCCAAGCTTGTGCAAAGGTTGATTCACCAAGGAAGTAATCTCTGAATGCTGTTTGAATGGCTTCATTTAGACCTTGGTCATAAGGTGAGATATTAGACATATCGATATTCGCTGCTGATGCATTGAATAATTCAACGTGGTTTTGACCACCTAAGAATGCTGAACCATAGTTTGGATCATTGGCGATTTCATCCATCGCATTTTGATTATTGGTATAATCTTCAACGTCTAATGTCACTTGTTTCATGATCTTTTCATTGGCTGTTAATTTTAACATCACGTCTCTGACTAATGTTGGGTTGTCTGTGCCTTTAGCACCAACAATCCAAGTACCGCCCCAATAGTAGGATGCAGGGCCTTGAACAACACGCCATTCACCAAATAAACCGTTACCGACTTCTTTTGGTGCATTGGCATCTGCTAAAGAGTTACCAAGTAATGTGAAGTTGATGCCCCAAGTTGAATAGAAGAATCCAAATACATTACCAGTAGGACCTTGGTCTGCTTGCCATTGTGAATCCCAAAGCTTTGATCCATGGTTATAACCATTGTTGGCATACGTCTTGGTTTGTTTGATCCAATTTAAGATTTGTTGGTCAACAACGACTTTACCATCTTCATCCACCCAAGGTGCTGATGTGTTATTTGAGAATGTACGGTATGCATCATCAAAACCGGATAACATTAAGTAGTTTTCAGCTTTCATGTCTGCAGCTACTGCATCGAATTTTGCCCATGTGTCTAGTTCTGCTTGTACTAATTCAGGGTCATCTGTTCCTAGAACCTCTCTTGCGATATCGGCTCTATAAGCAAATAGACCAGGGGTTGCTTGCCATGATACACCACGAATCGCGCCATCTTCATCGGTGACGATGTCTTTGGTGTATTGGTATTGTTGGCTTAATGAGTATTCTGGAATCATTAAGTCTTCAATGACGTCAAGGGCATACTTGTCATTTGCATACTTTTTAGCATAGTCTGCTTCAATCAAGAAGATATCAATCTTATTGTCTGCAGCTGCTTTAGATTGGTTTTGAAGTGCTGCATCTAGTGCATTTTGGTAACCATTGTTATCATTAGCAACTTCAATCCATTTAACGATTGTACCGTCATCTAGTAAATCATCGCCATTTGATTTGGTTTCTAAATAGCCAGGATAATACGCTCTAAAACGGTCTTTAAATTCAGTGTTCCAAACTCTAATATTAAGGACTTTACCTTCTTCTGTTAGAGTGGTTGTAGTATTGTTCCCACATGCTACAAGTGTAAGCGCTAGTGCGATTACAGTAATTAACGCAAATACTTTCTTCATTATTATATATTTCTCCCTTCATAGACTTAACTATGTTTAGTATTAACCAATTTTCTTAACCGTTTGTCCAACTTGTAAGTTCCCACCTATTTTGACTTGTTTAGCCATAAATGAGCGTGGTTTTTCAATTTGTTCAATCAGTCTTAGTACAGCTTGTTTGCCAATCTCAACACTATTTTGGACATAGGTTGTTAACATTGGTCTTAAGATTCGACTTAAGAATATGCCATCATAACCGACGACTGATATATCTTCTGGAATCTTTAACCCATGCTTTTCAATTTCTGTTAAACCACCCATATACGCATAATCATCTGGGTATATGATACAAGTGGGTCTATCTTTTAGTGCAAGCAATTCTCTTGTTTTTAATCCTGCTTGTTTAGGAAAATGGTATAAAGCATCTTTGATGTAATCTTTAGGTACTTTAATGCCTAATTCTTCACACGCTTGATAGAATGATGCAATGCGTTGTTCTGTAACGGATGTATCTTCACCATGAATAAACGCTATTTTACTGTGTCCATTTTCATGTAGATGATGGACAATGGTTCTTAAGCCTTCTTGGTTATCGGATAAAATCGCTGTTCTATTATTAAACACATGGTCGATCGTCACAACCGGTATTTCTGATTCAACCAGTTCAGTGATTTCTTGATCCTTAAAGTCTGCCGTCACAATGATGACACCATCACAGCGTCTATATCTGGCATGGTTTAAATAACTCAAGCGGTTCTCACCGATGACATTTGAGACAAAGGTAAAATCATACCCATGAATCGATAGTTCATCTCTGATACTATTGAGCATGGTTGAAAAATAATCATGGCCAAGACCAGCTCTAGACTTATCAACAAACACCACCCCAATATTATAGGATTTGTTGGTTTTCAAGTTTCTAGCAGACGAGTTAGCGATATAACCCATCTCATTAGCGGTTCTAATAATGAGGTCAGTTACTTCATCACTAATTTCATGGCTATGTCTTAATGCTTTACTGACTGTACCGACGGATACGTTTAGTGTATCAGCGATATCTTTTAACTTTACCATTTGTTTAACACCTACATTTCATTCGTACGAAATCGTTTACGTAATTCATCTTAGCACTTGGATTTTTCACTGTCAATAGACTTAATCAATGAAAATGAAAACGCTTTTTTCATATAAACGGGGCTTTTGGCTTGGCTATCACAATAACTAGATATTTATTTACGATATCGTTTTCGTATTTTCGTAAATTACAAGTGATTTTTACTATTTTTATGGTCTATTTTGTTTTATAATGGCGCTGTAGTCTATTTTATATAATCATTATAATTAGCCGCTTTTTACGAATACGGATTTGGCGTTTATGATATAATCATGGAGAATAAACTTGAAAACGAGGATATATATGATCATTCATCAAGAAACCTTAAAAACATCGGTTGGTCCGGTTGTTAAAGTGACCTTAACCACTAAAAGAAAGTTACGTCTAACCTTACTAAGTTATGCCGCATCGATCTATGACATCAACCTAAACGGTCAAACGTTAACGGTATCGCCAACAGACATTGAAACCTTCATTAAGACGAACATGAACTATGGTAAAACCATTGGCAGGATGTCTGGTAGAACAAGCATTAAACCTTTTGTCATAGGTAGCGAAACCTATCAACTGATATCGAATATCAACAGTCAATATCAACTCCATGGCGGCTATCAAGGTTTCTCTAAACAAAACTTTGAACTTTTTGAACTTCATGATTATCACACACATGCGCAGGCGATATTTCATATGATTAGTCCAGATATGGCAGAAGGTTTTCCTGGAGAAATTGATCTTTATGTCATCTATACGCTTTATGAGGACAACCAACTTGATATTGAGTTTAAAGCAACTTCTACTAAGGATACTTATCTCAATATCACCAATCACACGTATTTCAATTTGTTGGGTAAAAATAATCATGTGTTAAGTCATCAATTACAGATACCTGCAACGTCTTACTTAAAAAGGCATGATAATTTCGATTTCATCGATGTTGTCCCACTGAATGACGCCTTTGACTTCACGAAAGATAGAACCTTGGGTGAAGCAATCAAAGTAAATATGGATCAAGGATTCGATGATACCTTATTCATCGATTCAAAAAAAGAACTCGTATTAACTGAACCTACTAGTCCTTATCAAATTAAGTTTAAAACGACTTATCCTGCTGTCGTTATCTATACACATAACCTAAAGAGTCAAGCATTGATAGATGATTATCCAGATGGGGGCTTACATTCAGGGATAGCGATTGAGTGTCAGTATGCACCTGGTGGCATTCATGAGTCAAAGATTAAGATGCCTTTACTTAAAAAAGGTGTGCTTTATCACAACAAAACAACCCTATCATTCGAAGAAAAAAGCACTAAAATTTAGTGCTTTTACTTTATAATTATTGGTTTCTCGAGAAAAAAGTCGCTCTTGAAGTTTCACAAACTTTCTTGATTTCCGCATCTAATCTACGATATATAGCTTGAGCAGTAGCAAGTTGTTCATTATAAACTCGCATTTCTTTGTTTTTATATGTGACATAAAAAATGCCTGGAAATATAAATAAAACAAATAATATGAAAGCTGTAAATGTATCTAGTCTATACGGAGTGATTGGATAACGAATAGCCCTTTGTTGATCAATTAAATCTTCGTATTGATACTCAAATTTGATTAGTTCTGCATATTTAGGATTTTGAGTCTCTCTAGACATCGAGACATCAAGATTATTTATGGAAAGTAGTTCCCACCCAAATGATTCATATTCTTTTACTCTTCTTGAAACCATTCCTTTTTGAGGCACAGTAAATATTTTTGCTTCTCTTGACATAATGTAATGTTACCTTTCGTATTAATCTAAATTAATTGTAACAAAACTAATATTATTAATCAATACTCGATGTAAACTATACTAAAGAATAAATCGGAACCCACTTCAATAGGCGATAGTGATGCCTTAGATATTCTTTTTGTCTTCGTAAAAATACATGGCAAGTGATACCACCAAAAATAGTGCGCCAAATATCACCAATAGTGGATAAAAGCTTTCGCTGCCACCAGAGATTGCATCTGCGATCGTGCCACCTGCAAGTAAAATGGCACCCATTAAGCCAAAATAAAGTATACCTAATTCTTTTTTCATATTACTCCTCCATCATCTCTTTTAGATAAGTCAAAATATGTTTCGCCATCAACTGATGACCTAATTCAGTTGGATGTACACCATCACCTAATATTGCCTCAGGTTGATAGGTATCTAAATACCCATCTAGGATGCTTTGCATTGGCACAAACGGTAAATTATACTCATTGCTGATGCGTCTTGCAAGCACTTGTAAATCATTTAAAAACGGCATCCAAGAGGGTTCATAGAAACCACACTTAAAGACGAATGGTTCAATGATCAATATTTTGATACCCATCAACTGATGACCTAATTCAGTTGGATGTACACCATCACCTAATATTGCCTCAGGTTGATAGGTATCTAAATACCCATCTAGGATGCTTTGCATTGGCACAAACGGTAAATT
>CAKMJY010000118.1 GCA_927433595.1 uncultured Acholeplasmatales bacterium
TCATCGTAATTAATATAACCTGATAGCCCATTATGCTTTCTGAGCGTGTCAAAATCTTTTGCACGTCCAGTTAAAATCTTATGTGTGTATGCTTGATGGCCGACATCAAATATAAATGCATCTTCTGGACTATCAAACACATAGTGCATTGCCAGTGTTAATTCTACGACACCTAAGTTAGATGCTAGGTGTCCCCCTGTTTTTGAGATATGTTCAACCAAAAAGACCCGGATATCTTCTGCCAGGGCTTCTAGTTCTTTGATCGAAAGTTGTTTGATAAAACTAGGGTCTTTGATCTCTTCTAATGTCATAATCTTATTCGAGGCTAAAGTCGGTTGAACCTTCTGCCTTCATTTCCTTTACAACTAATTTTTCTGATTCGGTTAATAGTTCATAACAAAGTTTAGATAACTTCAAGCCTTCGTTATATAGTTTAACCGCTTCATCTAAAGCGATGTCTTTATTCTCAAGTGCTTTGACTGTCTTTTCTAGCGCTTGAATCGCTTGTTCAAAACTCATTTTTTCCATGTGAGTGCCTCCTTGTTTGTAACGACTGATGTGATGATACCATCCTTTAATCTAGTTTGGATTTGGTCATTCATATTGATATCACTAACGGATTCGATACGGTGATTATCCTTAGATGTATAGGTATACCCTTTATCCATTAATGACAACGGATTCAAGAGTTTTAGTTTGTCTAGGTTTCTGTCAAACTGTTCTTGTTTACGCTCTAAAAGCCTTTTCGTTAAATCAAATAACCGTTGGCTATTTAAGTCGAGCTTTTCTTTCTTGAGTGCAATCAAATGATTAAAATCATAGGCAATTACTTGTTGATTTAAATACTTTAAATTTGTTTTTTTCTCTCTAATCACCAATTGATAGTTACGGTCTAATAAATACCGGTACTGCTCGTACGCAGATTTCAGTTTTTTGATCTTTTCAGCAGGGGATGCCTGCATGAGCCTTTCATCTAAATGCATGAGCATCATGCTTTTTTCTTTATAGTAACCATCAAATGCTTTAAATAAGCGATTTTGATAAGATTTGACCAATTCTAATAACTCAAGTTTAGACGGTGTTGCAAGTTCTGCGGCTGCCGTTGGGGTTGGTGCCCTTAGATCTGAAACAAAATCACTCAAGGTAAAGTCTGTTTCGTGTCCAACGGCTGATATGACTGGGATTTTTGATTGATAGATAGCCATCACAACCTCTATCTCATTAAATCCCCATAAATCTTCAATTGACCCACCACCTCTACCGACGATTAAAATGTCGACGAGTTTATCTTTATTTGCTTTAATAATTTGATCACTAATCGACTTTTTAGCCCCTTCACCTTGAACCAATGCTGGGTATAAATAAACCGTTGCGAGTGGGTATCTTCTTTCAATGGTATGGATGATATCTCTGATGGCCGCACCAGTTGGTGAGGTCACCACACCAATCGCCTTCGGATAACTTGGGATTGGTTTTTTGTTTTCTGGTTTAAAGTACCCCAGACTTTCTAATTCTTTTTTTAACTTTTCATAAGCCAAATATAATGACCCAACGCCATCAGGTTCTAATTGATAGGCATTGATGTTATATGACCCACCTGCTTCATAAAGTGAGATACTGCCAAACAATCTGATCTTATCGCCATCTTTAGGACTGAATGTTAGCTTACTCGCATAATTCGAAAACATCGTTACTCTGATTTGAGCCGATTCGTCTTTTAATGTGAAATAAAAATGACCTCTTGAATGCTTGGTCAAGTTGGATATTTCACCTTTGATGTAGATTTGTTTCAAGTGGTCGTTATTTTCTAAGATACTTTTTAGATACTTGGTTAATGCGGTAACCGTTAAATATCTAACATCTTGCATAAAATCACCCTAGTCTCTTGGCTATGTTTTCTAGTACGCGGTTGGTAAAAGCACTTTGTTTTTCATCATCTAAGTTACAATACGCTTTGGTTAACTTGACGGCTTCGTTGATCACAACTGGTTTAGGTGTGTCTGTATATTTCAGTTCATAAGTCGCCAGTCTAATGATTGCTCGATCCATAAAAGATAAGCGTTCGATGGTATAGTTTGTAAGACTCAATCTGATCAAATCATCGATCTCACTTAGGTTGTCCATCACACCTTGAAATAAGTCGAACCCTTCTTTAAATGGTTCAACAATAAAGTCTTCTCTTAAATCCTTTTGGTATAGAAGCGTCATCGCTTCAATTCTTAATGTATGTCTTGTCATCATAAAACCTCAATTCTTTAATATTTTACCACAAGACACGCCAAACTTATATACATATATAAGGGAAACACACATCCTATAAAACGGACATATCGTATAATAAGTTTGGCGTGTCTTGTGGTAAAATATTAAAGAATTG
>CAKMJY010000119.1 GCA_927433595.1 uncultured Acholeplasmatales bacterium
TAGCCATATGAGCGAATTAATTGGTAAAAGATTCCATAATAAAACAATATCAGGCATTGTGGATACGCATCTAGATGAAGCACGATATGGTGTGTTAGTTAAACAACAATATGCACCTAATTTGCTCTTTCAAGAGTTCAATGATGTCATCTATAAAGGATTACATGCACTGGCTTTTATTAAACCCGGCGCAATCCCTTTGATGCAAGATAACCGAGGTGGATATGTGTACTACCTAGGCAATCCTGCAGAGGGGTTATACATTAGTGACTATAAGTCAATTAGTGATATAAATGATTTGGATTACCATTTAAAGGATGGACTGTCTCTTTCGAGTTTAGAGACAAAAGATATCATCGTGAGTGATCGAAACATTAACTATTTGATCAATAGAGACTTAGGTAATGGATATCAAACCACAGTAGATTTATATCTTCCTCTTATACTGGCTTCAAAATCCATCTTTGAATTAGATTACCCTAACCTATATCAAGATATTATGCAAAATACAGATTACAGAATAAAATACCCTGATTATGCAACCCATACAGATGAGGTTATCTTTCAAAACATCATCGATTCGTCATTGGATGAAATGTACGATTCATTTTCATATAACAGTGCTATATTGTTAGATAGGTTAAGTGCCTATTATCAAATAAAAGAAATAGAAAGCCATTATGATATTGAAACAGCTTTAAATGTCCCATCCGTAAGTCAAAACATTGAACGACAACGCATCTTATATAATCAAACCCATCAAACAGATTTAACATTCGAAGCGTTTTTGGATATCAGTGATCCTTTAATGCCATATTATTTTTTAAGAAATAAGATGGGTTATACGTATTCAGAACCATTCTTAGGTGTGATTTCTTATCGAGATAGTTATTTTCAAGCGATATCAAAGGTTTATGACCATTATCTCGATGAAGTCTCAACAAACATGACGGTTACATATTATAACAAGCAAGAAGATATCGGTGAACAAAATATTGTTGGTTTCTATTTGACTGATCTTTATGAGTCTTATGTCATTTCGATAGAAGACCCCGTATATCAAAGTTCACTCATCAACACACAAACAGAGTTTGATTATTTTATCATGAGTGTTAAAGCCCATGAAGAGGATTTAGATCAACTCATATCAAATCATATGGATGAATCTTTACCAGTGCGCTATGTCCTTTATAATGACATTACCTATGTCATAAGTATGGCAAGTGAAATCATTATAATGCTGAATACATTACTCTTCTATGTTGCCCTATTCTTTGTCGTGTTTGCAGCACTTTTACTATTCAATTACATTAGTGCTGGTATTAATAGTAGAAAGACTGAAATCGGGATATTAAGAGCATTAGGCGCTAGAAAAATAGATGTCTTTAAAATCTTCTTGATGGAAAATCTAATCATTGCCATGATTAATACACTGATAGCAGGTATACTATCTATTGTTTTAGTTAGCTATTTCTCCAATATGTTTAGAACTGACTACGGGTTAATAGTTTCCATCTTATATCTAAAACCAAGACAGTTCTTATTAATATTGTTATATAGTGTTTCAATATCCGTCATCACAACCGCACTACCAGTGTTCTTTATTGCGTCTAAAAAGCCAATTGATGCGATTAAGAATAAAAAATAAAACAAAGCCGATATCTCGCGATATCGGCTTTACTTATAGGTATTGACTTATTTTTGATTTTGTCTTTTCAGGTAGTGGATGAGATTTCTTGGTTTGATTTGATACATGTACCACAATAGAAGTTGATGTAGCAACCAATGACTCACCTTGAAATAAGGCTTGTTCAAAATGGATGCTGCTATTACCAATCTTTTTGATTCTAGTTCCGACATGGACTATACCAGGATAATGGATTTCCTTGATTAAATCGATATTGATATTAGCTAACACATAAGAATAGCCTTCATCATGTAATAAGTCATTAGGATTATAGAGTAATTCTAATCTACCAGTTTCAAAGTATACAGGAAATATCGCATTATTTACATGTCCTTGTTTATCCGTATCTTGATATCTAATTTTATCGTAACTGTTTAATGGGTAGTGCTTAAGCTTAATATCTTTCATGTTATCACCATTTATATTTTAGCATTTTTGGGCAATTCATTGACTAATTTTGCAAAAAATCAACCATTTTTCTTAAAAATGAAGCAAATATGAAATTTGATCTAAAAAAACGGCAAAAAAACAATAGAATTTACGTCTTATTTAGTATAGGCTATTTTATCGATTCATCATCAAACAAGAGATAATGTATATGATGTAGGCTATATTCGTTAAGTAGATGATAAAAATATGGAGGAGAAAACGATGAATAACGAGGTAGTGATTGCAATCATCGGGGTTGCAACTGTATGTATTACGGCAATTGTTGGTTTTATAGCTGGAAAGAATAATGATAAGTCTAAGTATGTAACAACACAGAGATTAGAATGGCGACATTATATTCGTACATGGGTGAAGGAAACAACAACGCATATTGAAACATTCAATACAACGCAAGATATTCAAAAAAGAACTGAAGAAAGAATCATCATCAATTCGCTATTAAACGATATCAAAGGTCGAGTGAATCCGTATGATGATCAAAAGCTGTTTGCTATGCTTGATGAGCTTTATATTGAAAATGATACAAAAACGGTAGACACAAAGAAATTAAGAGAAATTGTCACCTATTTAGGTGAGTTACTTAAAGGCGACTGGGAAGAAACGAAGCAGTCTGTTAAAATCTTTGGCAGTCTCTCAATCATTGATCTAGTATTCATTGGCTATGTGATAAGATGGGTGTTTGATAATATCACCCCTTTGGTACTGACTCATCTAGATGACATTTTTAGTTTGATAAACTCGACAGAACTATTCGCTTTGTTTGGGTTATACATATTCCACAAAATGCTATTAAGAATATTAAAAGAAAACCAACAATATAAAAAGTTGTACCGTCCAAGGGCTAGGTGGTATACATTCATAGAGGTTTCATTGGGGATGTTCTTACTATTTCAGTCTGATCAACTGTCTAAGTATTATCAACCAAATATAGGTGCAATTTTAATGCTTTCAACGATTGCTGCTATGATTTTTATGATACTAATCCCAGCCATTATATGGTTATTTAGTTCATCAAATAATCGCAAGGAAAAGATAAAAAAAGTAAAAGAAGGTAAGTAATTATGAATATAGATATACCAAGTCAATTACTAGCTTCAATCTTAAACACCAAACTCAGAAATGACTACGACAGCTTAGAAAGTCTTTGTGACGACCTAGATGTCAATCAGGATGACATCATCGGTAAATTAGCCAAAGATGGCTATATTTACGATGATGCTTTAAATCAGTTTAAACAGAAATGAGGGATCATATGAAAAAATGGTTATCACTTATTTTGATCGTTTTATTGATATCCACACTATCTAGTTGTAAAAACAAAAGTGAGAAATACAATGACTTCATCAAAGATTATGAATCACCCGATAACTATGTTTTTTACGACCGTGATAAATACATCAAACAAGGGATTGAATACCAGTTTGAGGATATCGCGGATCAACTGGTTGAATCACATGATTTGAGATCTAATAGTAGAGCTTATGTCAATAATCAGTATGTCCTGGGTAATAAACTGTATTTTCAGTTTATACACTACCAGACACCAGATTGCAAAGGCGAAACTGCTGCACATGATCAGTCGTTAGTCGTGATCGACTTAACGACAAACGAATATGAACTCTTAAAGACGTTTACAGATATCCCTGGTGACAATACAAGAACGATTCTCGGATTACTAGATGACACTTATTATGTTTTCATCGAAAGAAACACAATAAAGATAACGAATATCAAAACAGATGAAGACTTATATGAAGTTACACTGGATTTATCTTTAGGTAAGTCATTTGATTATCAGGATGGTATCCTCTATATCTATAAAGATAATAGGTTGACGGTATGGAATCTAAATGACCTTACAGAAACCAATCATACAATCAGTGAACCTTCAGAAGAAGTAGATATAACATATCCTTATTTGGTGTTATTTCAAAGCGGGCATGTTTCTAAAGTATTTGATTTAAACACGACTACTGAGGTAACAAGCGATGATTATAATGCCTATGTAGAAACCGTTGGTATGATTTTCTATCAAAACCAATATAGTAAACCAATTCTTTCTCATGATGAGATTATGATTGGCCATTTGACGTTGAAACTTGAAGGTGCTGTTATTGTGGTCCCAATCCTAACAGAATTAGTACTATTAGATTTGGATAACCCACTATATCTTTACTTCACAGAGTATCACTATATCAATGAATATAGTTTTTATATTGGTATTACCCATGATGAATCTGCCATGTTATTTGTAGATAGACTATATACGATGTTGTTTAAGTATGAACAAGAAGTAGGCTTAACCTATATCGGATACTTCGATGAAGCATCCGATATCAAGGTAATTGAACTAAGCTTATAGTATAGGAAAGAGGGTTATAAATATGATTAAGCACGCAATTGATCTTTTGATGCAAGCACTTTTTACAGCTTTATTTGTGATAGGGTTTTATATTCCTATATTTATTGAGGATAGCTTCTTTAGAATGCCTCTAAGTATTATGTCAATGGATGATGGTAATACCTACTTATTAGTATTTGTAGCAATCTCCATCATTTCGATGTTTTATACTTACTTCAGGCCAGACCCAAAGCGTTATACAGTAGTTACACATATGGGGTTTATGTATCTATTTACAATATACTTCTTAATTTACGCTTTAGAGAATATTGGACCTACGGATTATGGTAGGATCGTATTTGGGTTCAGTCCATATTACTGCATGATTGTTTCAGGTTTATATACTGTATACTTCTTTATGCAAAAAGGGTTTTTAAAGTTATTAAGGATAGAACTTTAGTATGATTGTCTCATTGTTAAAGACGCATTATAGATGTAAAGCGTGTTTTAAAAATGTAGAAATGGCGATATGAAATTGCCTAACTATCTACATTTTACAACCGCCCTTTACATCATATCTTTAAGTTGAAAAATCCAAGTAACAAAAACACGCTGACCCTTAAGGTGTGACTGTCTGTCCTTTGTATGTTGTTATGAAGCGTGTGTCACCCTAGACAAGAAAAATTATGATTTTCATAAGAGACAAGATGAATTCTTGTCTTTTTTAACGCTTTTTAGAGGAATATACAATTCAATACTTATCTTACCCCAAAGAATAGTTACTTCATGGCTTAATAGAGATAACAACAGGAAAGTAAAAATATAGATATCTC
>CAKMJY010000120.1 GCA_927433595.1 uncultured Acholeplasmatales bacterium
CAATTCAGACCAAATCAACTTTGCGAAAGTACAAATAAGCGTGTATAATACATGTGATAAGACGCGCTTTATTTCTTCACGTGCGTGCGTTCTTAAAGAGTATGATGCATGTGAACATGATTGAACTGATCGAAAACACAAAGAAGGTGAAACTATGCATACAGCACTAATTAGAGAAACCATCCAACTGGATAAAAATGCAAGAGAAAAAGTCGAAGCATTAAACAAAGAAAAAGAAAATCTTGAAGCACGAATTAAAACAGATGAAAAAGCCATCGTTTTAAAACATAAGCAAGATATAGAAAAACTGATATTAGATACCAAACAAACATACGAAGCAGAAATTGAATCTAAACACATCAATGAGCGCATCAAGTTTGATAAAATGTGTGATGAAATCAAAAAAGCATTCGAAGAAAAAGAAGCAGAATGGATTGAATCCATTTATGCATTTTGCATCGAATAAAAAAGGGGACATGCCATATGGGGTTTGCCAATAACGCAATCATCACGAAATCAAAATCCATATACGGTAACTTTTTAAAAGAAGATGACTATGAACGTATCGTTAAGTTTAGGTCACTACCTGATTTGGTTGGATTTTTGAAGAAACACCCGAACTACCAAAACATCTTAAAAGACGTCTCTGAAAATGCGGTCCACAGAGGTCAACTCGAAGCGTTGATTAAACGAAATTCATTTAATCAAATCGAACGATTGACCAAGCAAGTATTTTCTAAAGATGAATCCTTTTATAAAATCAATATCGTTGCCCAAGAAAACGAACTGATCCTTTCAGTATTAAGAACCATCATCTCACAAGAGTTTGAGGAAATGAAAGGGAAGATTCCGTATTTCTTTGAAACGCATACATCGATCAGCGTTGAAAAACTCTTGAAGACAACGAATTTTGATGAGTTACTAGAAGCCGTTTCAAAATCACCTTACCACAGTATTTTAAAACCATATTATACAAAAAATAATGATATGATTCGTTATTTAGACATCGAACATGCCTTAGAATCTTATTATTATGATGAAGTATTTGCACGCATTGAAAAATACTACAGTGGGTCTTTAGCAAAAGACTTAAGGAGTATTTTTGAAACGCGTATTGAACTTGGCAATATCATCAAGGTGTATCGTTTGAAGAAGTTCTATCAAGCAAACGCCCTTACCATCAAGAGTGTATTGATTAAAAAACATACACGCATCAGTGAAAAGAAAATGGATGAAATCATCGCGATTAAAGACCCAGATGCGATTCTTAAGTATTTATCGACATCCGAATTTTCACGTTTTAAGAGTGATAAGGATTACGTCTATGTTGAGTACTATGCTGGTAAAATCCGTTACGATTTGGCCAAGAAGTTTATGTATTTCTCAACAGATGTACCCAAAGTATTCTTAGCGTTTATCACGCTAAGTGAAATTGAAATAGAAAATCTAACGAATGTGATTGAAGGCATTCGTTATCAAGTAGAAGAAAATGAAATTAAGCAAATGCTAATTTACTAGGAGGCATTATGGGTATAGCAAAAGTTAAGCTAATTGACTTGACCTCAAATGTTAGTAATTTAGATCGTGTGTTAATGAGATTCATTGACTTAAAGAACTTCCACCCTGTTTTAGCAAGTGAAATTGTTGAAAAGGTGTCAGGTCTTACCTCATTTATCTCAGAGAATCCATGTCAAGCGATGTTACAAGATATCGTTGATATTGAAACCAAGTACGATTTAAACTTACCTAATGAAGAATATCGAGATGAGAATTATAACTTAAATCAAATGTATGAATACATCACGGATTTAAAGGCATCTCTAGAGGTTGAAGTAGCGCATATTAAGGAATTAGAAGAGTACATTGAAAAGCATGAAAATGCCTTAATCCAGGTTAAGAACATTCAAAGTTTGGATGTCCCGCTGGATGACCTATTTGCCTGCGAATACGTATTCATGCGTTTTGGTAGATTACCAAATGATTCAGTCGATAAGTTAAGATTCTTCCAAAATAGACCATTTGTGTTCAAATCATTCAACACAGATCAAAACTATGTTTGGTGTATGTATTTCACCACACAAGAATACAAACGAGAAGTGGACAACATTTTCTCCTCACTATTCTTTGAAAGAAGCTTTATTCCTGAGTTTGTTCATGGAACACCTAAACAAGCCATTGAAGACATCGAAGTTGAGATTTCACATGCAAGAGCTAAAATCGCGAGTTATAAAGATGATATTTGTTCGATTACCGATGGTTGCCATAACAACTTGGCACACATCAAAGGCCAATTATTATTCTTAAACAGACTATTTGAAGCGAAAAAGTATGTAGTCGGCTTAGGGGATAAATTTACCATTACCGGCTTCATGCAAGAAAACGATGTGGATTTGTTTTCTAAAGCGTTCGAAGGCTTAGAAGAAGTCGACATTGAAATCAATGAAGCAGACACAGATAGACGTATCACACCACCAACTAAATTGAAAAATGGCTGGTTCTCAAGACCATTTGGGATGTTTGTTGAAATGTATGGTCTACCTGGTTATAACGAAATGGACCCAACCCCATTTGTTGCCATCACCTATTCATTACTGTTTGGGATGATGTTCGGTGACTTAGGACAAGGGCTAGTATTAATGCTAATCGGCTTCTTGGCTTATAAGTTCAAGAAGATGAGACTTGGGGCAATCGGTATTAGAATTGGGTTATCATCTGCGATCTTTGGTTTATTATATGGGTCATTCTTCGGCGATGAAGAAATCCTAACACCATTTTTCACAGACATACTAGGCTTGCCTGGTAAACCAATCCACGTCATGGATGGGGATTTTACCATGACATTGTTAATCAGTGCGATTGCGATTGGTGCGGTATTAATCATCATCACGATGATTCTAAATATCATCATCCAATTAAAGAAAAAAGAATATGTGGAAGTGGTTTGTTCACATAACGGTATAGCCGGCTTAATGCTTTATGGTTACATTGGCGTTGGCGCAGCATTACAACTTGGATTAGGCATTCCGGTATTTAATATATTGACCATCATACCATTCGTTGCCATCCCATTATTATTAATATTCTTAAAAGAACCAATCCATAGAAAGGTCCATCACCACAAGATGTTCCCAGCTGGATTTGGCGGATTCTTCGTCGAAGCGTTCTTTGAATTATTTGAAATCATCTTATCTTACTTAACCAATACCATGTCATTCTTGCGTGTTGGGGGATTCATTTTATCCCATGCAGGGATGATGCTAGTTGTTACCAGCTTAATGAGCATGGTGGGCGACGCTGGGTTATTGGTGATGATCTTCGGTAACATATTTGTTATGGCACTTGAAGGGATGATCGTTGGTATCCAAGTATTAAGACTTCAATTTTACGAAATGTTTTCACGTTATTACTCAGGTAATGGCGTTGCGTTTAACGCGTTAAATCAATAAATCATTAGGAGGCATATAAACATGTTAAATTTTATGGAATTAGTATTACCACTTATTTTAATCGTTTTAATCACATTACCTTTAATCAAAGTATTCAGAGGTAAAACAACCGTTGAGGCTGCAAGAAATAGAATGTTTTTCCACGTTACTGGATTCTTCGCGGTCATTGTATTTGTATTCGTTGTGCAATTATTCACAAGCCCAGCTTTAGCAGCAGCTGAAGGGGATTCTGTGGTTGCATCTATTTCAGGGACCATGGCTCAAGGCTTAGGCTTCTTGTCTGCAGCACTTTCTACAGGGATGTCAGCACTTGGTGCCGGTATTGCCGTAGCAGCAGCAGCACCAGCCGCAATCGGTGCATTCTCTGAAAATGAAAAGAACTTTGGTAAATCATTAATCTTCGTTGCCCTTGGAGAAGGGGTTGCGATCTACGGGTTACTTATTTCAATTCTAATTATCAACAAACTATAATTTAGGAAGAAGGCATCTTCATGAGATTTTTCTTAATTAGCGATAATGTAGATACGGAAGTTGGCATGAGACTAGTTGGGATTGATGGGGTAGTTGTGCATGAAAAAGACGAATTTTTAATCGCCTTAGAAGACGCACTAGAAGACCCAGAAATCGCCATTATTTTAGTGACGACCAAGTTAGTTGAATTAGCGCCGAATGTCATTTCGGAAATTAAACTAAGAGAATCCCGTAAGCTCATTGTCGAAATACCAGACCGCCATGGGTCCTCATCAATCGGTGAAGCAATTGACCGATATGTGAGTGAAGCCATTGGGGTCAAGCTGTGAGGTGGCTAAATGGCATATTATAACGAAGACCAACTCAAACGCTATTTTGAAAAAGCGATTTTACGCGAATCTGAAATACGTATTGAGAAATTACGCAAGGAAATAGACTATCTTTATAGTAAAGAGATGAGCAAAGTTAACGCTGAACTCGATTTAAAGAAGAAACTAGAAACCAATAAAGCATTGCGTGATTTACAAATCGAATATCAAGACAAAATCAATCAAATCGGGGTTGGCTATGATGAACAGCTTATTAAAGAGCGTAAAGTCATGATCAATAACGTTTTTGAGGCTGTTTATAAGAAACTATATATTTACAGACAAACCGATGCATATGTTAAAAAAATGGCCTCAAAATACGAATCCATTAAGACCTATGCGAAAAACTTGTCCATTGAAGTTGAAGTAGGGGCTCAAGACCAATTACTTCAAGCGTACTTTGAAAGACAAAAACAAGCATTTATCATTTCCGATGCCATCCATTTTGGTGGATTCATCGCATCGATTAAAGAAAAGAACATCGGCATGGATGAAACCATTGACAACAAACTAGAAGAACGTAAGAAATGGTTCTATGAAAACGCGAAACTGTTCATTAAACAATAGGAGGGTAATATGACAAACGAGATTTATTCAATCAATGGTCCAGTCGTTACCGTCCAAAATTCGACTAGTTTTGCGATGCTTGAAATGGTTTATGTCGGCAAACTCCGTTTGCTTGGTGAAGTCATTTCAATCTCAAAAACCAAAACAACGATTCAAGTTTATGAATCAACTACTGGCTTAAAGATAGGTGACCCTGTATTTGGTACAGGCGAACCGATTTCTGCGCTTTTAGGGCCAGGTCTACTAAAGAATATCTTTGACGGGATTGAACGCCCTTTAAAGACCATTCACGCCGCTGAAGGGATTTATATTCCAACGGGTTCAGATGTATCCCCACTGGATATGACATCCACTTGGGCAGTGACACTCAAAGTGAAAACAGGTGACTTCTTAAAAGCTGGCGATATTTACGCCACCATTCCAGAAACCACCTCTATTGAACACCGCTTGATGGTCCCAATCGGACTAAGTGGTAGAGTCACGTTTGTTGCTGAAAATGGCACTTATGCACTCAAAGATGTGATTTTAAAAATCGAAGATGATAACAAAAAAATACACGAATTAACCTTGGTTCAAAAATGGCCAATCAAAACACCAAGACCCGTTTCTAAACGATTACCAATGTCTATCCCATTGGTCTCAGGACAACGCGTCATTGACACGTTATTCCCAATCGCTAAGGGTGGGACTGCCGCAGTCCCAGGTGGATTCGGTACAGGTAAAACGATGATGCAGCACCAATTTGCGAAATGGTGCGATGCCGATTTAATCGTTTACGTTGGCTGTGGTGAACGTGGGAATGAGATGACACAAGTATTAGAAGAATTCTCAGACTTAATTGATCCAAGAACCAATAAACCATTATTAGAAAGAACCGTATTAATTGCGAACACATCAAACATGCCGGTAGCTGCCAGAGAAGCGTCTATTTATACAGGCGTTGCGATTGCAGAATACTACCGAGATATGGGTTACCATGTCGCTGTAATGGCCGATTCTACATCAAGATGGGCAGAGGCTTTAAGAGAAATCTCAGGCCGTCTAGAAGAAATGCCAGCTGAAGAAGGCTTCCCAGCCTATCTACCAAGTAGAATTTCACAATTCTATGAACGTGCTGGTTATGTTAGAACGCTAAACAACCAAGAAGGGTCAGTCTCCATCATTGGTGCCGTCTCCCCACAAGGCGCAGACTTCTCAGAACCAGTCACACAAAACACCAAGCGTTTCGTTAGAAGCTTCTGGGCACTGGATAAGCAGTTAGCTTATATGAGACACTACGCTGCTATCAACTGGAATTTAAGCTACTCAGAATATATCAACGATTTAACCAAATGGTTTGATAAAGAAGTAGACCCTAATTTCTTACTATACCGTAAACAAATCATGTCTATTTTAGCTGAGGAAAACAAATTACTTGAAATCGTTAAGCTGATTGGTAGTGACGTCTTACCAGATGATCAAAAACTGATCATTGAAATGGGTAAAGTCATTCGTTTAGGTTATCTACAACAAAATGCTTTCCATAAAGATGATACCTATGTACCACTTAATAAACAGTTAAAAATGATGGACGTCATTTTATACCTTGAAAAGAAGTCAAAAGTATTCATCGAACGTGGTAAATCATTGAACTTATTGATTGAGTCAGGCATATTTGATAAAGTCATTAAAATGAAATACGATGTACCAAACGATCAAATCGAATTATTAGATGGCTATTCAGATATGATTGATGAAGCCATCAAACAAATACACTAAGGAGGCAAGTTATGAATCTACAATATATAGGTTTGGATGAAATTAACGGCCCACTTATTTTCTTAGAAAAAACCAGTGATGTTGGCTTTGAAGAAATGGTTGAAATCAAACTTAAGAATGGCTCAACCAGATATGGTAAAGTCGTTCAAATTGAAGGCGATAAAGTCGCCATTCAAGTATTTGAAGGGACCCATGATATTTCTTTAAATAACACCATCATTAAGTTTTCTGGTAAACCAGTTGAAATGTCTTTATCCAAAGAAATTTTAGGTAGAACATTCAATGGTTCAGGTAGACCAATTGACGGTTTAGGTGAAATCTTTGTCGATGAACGTAAGGACATCAACGGCTTACCACTTAATCCAGTTGCCCGTGTCTACCCAAGAAACTATATCCAAACAGGTGTCAGTTCAATTGATGCATTAACCACCCTCATTAGAGGTCAAAAATTACCGATCTTCTCAGGGTCAGGGATGCCACACAATGAACTAGCCGTCCAAATCGTAAAACAAGCTAAAATTGCCGATAGCAACAACGATAATTTCTGTATCGTGTTCGCTGCGATGGGCGTTAAAAACGACGTTGCCGACTATTTTAGAAAATCATTTGAAGAAGCAGGCGTCATGCATAAAGTCGTGATGTTCTTAAACTTATCCAATGAACCGATCATCGAACGTACTCTAACCCCAAGGTTTGCATTAACTGCCGCTGAATATTTAGCGTATAAACACGACATGCATGTCTTAGTTATTTTGACGGACATCACGGCTTATTGTGAAGCACTACGTGAGTTTTCTAGCAGTAAGGGTGAAATTCCAGGTAGAAAAGGGTATCCAGGGTATTTATACTCTGATTTAGCATCTATCTATGAAAGAGCAGGGATTGTCACTTGCGCCAAAGGCTCAGTCACACAAATTCCAATTCTGACGATGCCAAACGATGACATCACACACCCAGTACCTGACTTAACCGGTTATATCACAGAAGGACAAATCGTTTTAAGCAGAGACTTAAACCAGATTTCAGTGTTTCCACCAGTCGGTGTCTTACCATCTTTATCCCGCTTAATGAAAGATGGGATTGGCGACGGGTACACCAGAATTGACCACTCCAGTGTGGCCAATCAGTTATTTGCCTCATATGCCCAAGTCCAAGATGCGAGAAGTTTAGCATCGGTTATTGGTGAAGATGAGTTAAGTCCAATTGACCGTCAATATATCGAGTTCGGTAAACTCTTTGAAAAGCACTTCTTAAACCAAGGCTTTGAGACAAACCGTCAAATGACAGATACCCTAGATTTAGGTTGGGATTTATTATCCGTATTACCTAAAGATGAATTACACCGTGTTGACCAAAAATTATTAACACAATATTACAGCCATGAACGTGCGATTGAACGATTCCATTTAGCCAATAAGACTTATATTAAAGGCATAAAGGACATGCGTCATGAGTAATCAAGTTTTTCCTACCAAAGGGAATTTGATCGCACTTCAAAAATCAAACGAATTAGCCAAAAAAGGCTATGAGTTAATGGACCGTAAAAGAAATATCTTGATTCGAGAAATGATGACACTGATTGAAGACGTTAGAATTGTAAGAGCTGAATTGAGTAAGACATATGAACAAGCTTATCAAGCCTTACAAGAAGCGAATATCACATTAGGGATTGTCTCTGACATTGCCAAATCCATTCCACTGGATCAAAATGTATCAGTGAGTTATCGTTCAGTCATGGGCGTTGAAATTCCAGAAGTAACCCATGAATATGAACAAGTTAAAATCACCTATGGGATTGGCCATACCAATACCAAGTTTGACTTTGCCTATAAATCCTTTCAAAAGGTACGTGAACTAACGGTAAAACTAGCGGAAATTGACAATGCAACTTACCGCTTAGCCAATGCCATTAGAAAAAGTCAAAAACGGGCGAATGCATTAGAAAACATTGTGATTCCAAGGTTTGAAGCGAACATTAAGTTCATCACTGAAGCCTTGGAAGAAAAAGAAAGAGAAGCATTCACCAGACAAAAAGTCATTAAAAAACAACAAGATGAACGAAAAAAATTAGATAAAGGAAGTCAACACTAGTTTAAGTTTTATTTATCCCTATTTCATTATACTACTTAGAATACTAGATTTCAAATCTGGTTTTTAAGTGTGTTCATAAATAGGGATAAATAAA
>CAKMJY010000121.1 GCA_927433595.1 uncultured Acholeplasmatales bacterium
AGAATTCAACGCAAATTAAAAAGCCATACACCTTTAGAATATAGGTATATGGCTATCTAACTATTTATTTTATTTACCGTGTCTACTTGACAAGAGGCTGTTCATTTTAAGCCTAATTGGCCTTTTTTTCCTTAGTTTCCCACAAATGTGGTGGAAAACTATTTAATTATCGTGTGTTAAAATGATACTGTAAAGGAGTACATTTATGTCAAAACTCATACTGATTGACGGTAACTCTTTATTCTTTAGAGCTTACTATGCAACCGCATTTAGCGGTAACATGATGCAAAACAAACAAGGCGTTTACACCAACGCTCTTTTCGGTTTTATCAACATGGTGGATAAAATATTAACCCAAGACTATACCCACGTTTTAGTCGCTTTCGATACCAAAGAAAAAACCAAACGTCATCTAGCGTTTGAAAACTATAAAGCGGGTAGACCGCCAATGCCAGCAGAAATGGCAGAACAAATTCCACTCATTCACAACTATTTAAAATACTTAAGCATTAAAGATGAAGCACTAGCAGGCTATGAAGCCGATGACATCATCGGTACACTCTCTAAACAAGCATCCCAAAAAGGCTTTGAGGTGAGCATTTATTCCTCAGACCGTGACTTACTACAATTAATCGATGACAATGTAACAATTCATCTCCTTAAAAAAGGTGTAACCGATATTGAGGATATGACACCTCAAACATTCAAAGAAAAATACGGCTTAAATCACCTGCAAATGATTGATTTAAAAGCGTTAATGGGTGATACATCCGATAATATCCCAGGCATACCTGGTGTAGGCGAAAAGACAGCTGTCAAATTACTTCAAACCTATGAAACCTTAGAAAACCTATTGGCACATAAAGATGACATCAAAGGTAAGCTAGGTGAAAAACTCGTTGAACATGAAGGCCTTGCCATTATTTCAAAAGACCTAGCAACCATTGATTTAAATGTCCCACTAGATTTTAAATTAGAAGATACCAAGCGTAAGGACATAAATTATGATGGATTAGTCTCTTTTTATAATGACATGGACTTACACCATTTCATTAAAAAGTTAGATAAGAAAGAAACCAAAATAGATACGTTTACCTATGAAGTTTTAGAAGACCATGATAAAATCGCTGCTTTGTTAAAATCAGATTTAGCCATTCATATGGAACTAGAAAACCACAATTATCATACATCTGACATCATTGGATTCGGTTTATCCGATGGTAAAAAGCACTATTTCATTGGCAAAGAAGATGCCCTCGCATCCATTGATTTTCAATTATACTTAACTGATCCTGCTATCAAGAAGTTCACATACGATTTAAAAGCGTTTAGAGTGGCACTCAAGTGGCAAGGTTATGACCTTAAAGGGGCAAATTTCGACCTTTTACTGGCTGCCTATCTCATTAATCAAAAGATCGCCAAAGACGATTTTAAAGTCATTTGTATGGCATTTGACTATGAAGACATCGAATACGATGAACTCATTTACGGCAAAGGAGCTAAAAAAGGCTTACCAGAAAAAGCAATTTATCAAGCTCACATCGCTAAAAAGGCAAAAGCCATCTTTGAATTAAGACAAACATTATTAGCACAATTAGAAGCATTTGAGTTAACCAGTTTATTTAGTGATGTTGAAATGCCACTTGCTTATGTCTTATCCGACATGGAGTATACAGGCGTTAAAGTCGATCAAACTGAATTACAACAACAAAAACAAGACCTAAAACAACGCATCGACAGATTAGAATCACAAATTTATGAATCGGTTGGTAAACAGTTTAATATATCCAGTCCGAAACAACTCGCTGAAATTTTATTCGTCGATTTAGGATTAGACCCATCTAAGAAAACCAAAACCAAGAATTTATCGACCAATGTCGAAGTATTAAATACGTTAAAAGACAAACACCCAGTCATCGAATATATCCTAGATTATCGTCAATTGACAAAACTGTATTCGACCTACATCGAAGGCATTGAGAAATCGTTATTTGAAGATGGGAAAGTCCATACCATTTATGCACAAGCATTAACCGCAACTGGGCGTTTAAGTTCATTAGAACCAAACCTTCAAAACATTCCTATTAGAACTGAAGAAGGCAGACAAATCAGAAAATTCTTCATCCCATCTAAAAAAGATACCATCATGCTTGCTGCTGACTACTCACAAATTGAACTGCGTGTCTTAGCAGATATGGCCAATGTCAAAAACTTGATTCATGCGTTTAACCAAGATTTAGACATTCATACAGAAACAGCCAAAGAAGTGTTTGGTAGTCAAACCAAAGATGACCGTAGAAAAGCCAAAGCAGTTAACTTCGGTATCATTTATGGCATTGGCGCGTGGAGCTTATCTGAAGATATTGGTGTCTCACCAAGAGAAGCACAAGCGTTCATTGACAAGTATTTATCGATTTATCCTGAAATCAAGCAATATATGGATGATACCATTGAATTTGCCAAACAAAAAGGATTTGTTAAAACCATGTTTAACAGAAGAAGATACATTCAAGAACTATCTAGTCCTATCTTCTCAGTCCGAGAATTTGGTAAGAGAACAGCCATGAATGCGCCAATTCAAGGGTCTGCTGCGGATATCTTAAAGATTGCGATGATTGACCTGTATAATTACATTGAACAACATAAAAAACAATCTAGACTCATCTTGCAAGTACACGATGAACTCATCTTAGAAGTACCAGAAAAAGAAAAAGAAGAGATGATGAAAGTCGTACCTGACATCATGAGTAAAGCCGCTAAACTGAAAGTAAAACTAGTATCATCGTGTGACATCGGTGATAACTGGTATGACCTAAAATAATGCCTGAGTTACCAGAAGTCGAAACGGTCAAAGAGACCTTAAAAAACAAAATTGTTGGTCTGTCCATCCAAAAAGTCGATGTCTATTACGACAAAATGATGTCAAAAGCGACATCAGATCGTTTGGTTGGCCAACAAATCATCGATATGAACCGATTAGGTAAATACATTATTTTTAACCTAACTGACCTAGATTTTATCAGTCATTTGCGTATGGAAGGTAGATACTTCATCAAAGCAGATGAACCCATCTTAAAACACGAACACATTGTTTTTCATCTATCAAATGGTCAAACATTGCGGTATCATGATACCAGAAAGTTTGGTACATTTGATGTTAGAGAAAAACATGAAACCTATCTAGTCCCACCATTAAGTAAACTTGGATTAGAACCATTTCAAATGGACCCAATGGATTTCTATCATAGACTAAAAAAATCAAAAAAACCAATTAAAACAGCGTTACTGGATCAAACCATCGTTGCTGGGATTGGCAATATTTATGCAGATGAAATCTTATTTGCTAGCCATGTGCACCCATTAAGACGCGCTGACAAAGTGACTAAAAAAGAAGCGACATGGTTGATTGAACGTGGTAGAGGTATATTAGAAAGTGCGATTGAAGCAGGTGGCACGACGATTAGAACGTATGTATCTAGTTTAGGTGTGACTGGCCGGTTTCAACTGACTTTGATGGTTCATCAACGTTTAGACGAACAATGTTATATTTGTGGCGACCAAATTAGAAAAGTAGTGGTTGGTGGTCGTTCAAGCTTTTATTGTGACACATGTCAAAAAAGGTGATCATATGAAGAAAATTGGTTTAACAGGGGGCATCGCGAGTGGTAAAAGCTTTGCAGCAGACTACATTAAAAGTAAAGGTTATCGTGTCATTGATGCGGATTTAATCACCAAAACACTGTTGAAAGATGATATAGTCCTTTCAGAGATTAAAGCGTCATTTCCAACTGTTTTTCAACATGACCAATTAGACAAAAAAGCCTTAGCGGATTTGATTTTTAGTGATTCATCCAAAAAGAGAACACTAGAAGCAATCATACACCCACGTGTTTACCAAGCAATGAGACAGGCACTAACTTTATATCTAGATGAACCATTTGTGATTCTAGATGTGCCTTTATTATATGAAACCTATCAAGCAGATTTATATGACATGGTCATGGTCATCTACGTTGACCATCTAACCCAATTAAAACGGTTGATGACAAGAGACCAGTTAACTGAAAAAGAAGCATTAGCTAGAATCAATGCACAGATGCCACTATCTGAAAAGATTGAAAAGGCAGATATTGTGATAGACAACACACAAGATAAACAAAGCACTCAAAAGCGCTTAGACAAAATCTTAGAGACATTTATTTAGGAGGACAATATGCCAATTTATCGTACACAAGATTCACACAAGGACCCAAAACTACAAACCAAATGGTATCAAAATGACTACAAGGAATCAGTTGCTGCCGTGATGACCACACTCAAGAATTTTGGGTTTACACTCAAACACCAAGATGACAACTTCGGCGAATTTATTTTCGAAAGAAAAGGCGATACACTGGATGTCAGAGTCATCTCTTTACAAAGAAGACAAACGGCAATCGATTTTAATTTCAATGTGTCTAATTTCTTTGACTTTGGCAGAGGTAAACAAGTGATCAATGAACTTTACCAACGCTTAGACAAAATCTTAACACAACGAAAGTTCGTATAGGAGGCACCACTTGAAAACTACATCTTTTTGGGTCATCGGTAGTGGCGCTTTATCACAAGATGACCTATCCACATTGGCCTTATTATATCAACCATTATTGGCACCAAACGCCTATGGTCTATATATGGTTTTTAATCATCTGTTAGACTGTAAAACGTATCAATCAGACATCTATACGACTAGATTTCTTTTAGACATGCTTAATTTCAAAGAATCAGAATTAAAGGCGTCTTTGGATAAATTAGAAGCAATCGGATTAATGTCAACATATCTAAAAGACGATTTATATATGTTTAAGTTATCAATGCCTTTATCACCTAGACAATTTTTTTTAGATGGCATATTAGGTAGTTTCTTAAAAAGTGAGATTGGCGAGAAGAACTTTCAAGTCCTTTTCAACCGATTCTCATTTAAAGAAGTCAGAAAAGACGGTTATATCAATCAAACCAAGTCGTTTGACCAAGTATTCCAAGTGAAGTCAACCGATCAACTCAAAACCACCAATTACATCATCGACAGGAAAAATGGGAAAGGTGTCATCATCAATACGGATTTTGACTTTGATACCCTATTTAATGCATTACCAGCTAGATTGCATAAAAAGCGTATTTTTACCAAACGCATCCAATCACAAATCGCATCCATCGCTTATGTGTACGGATTTCAAATCGATGATATGATTGACATCTTAAGCGATGCCTATGATGAAAATCATGCGTCATTGTTTTATGAACGCATTGGTCTATCTGCTCAAAAGCTATATGAAAGACAAAATGGCAACGAGTCAATCGAAATTGATGTTAAATCAACCGATGAACGACCTAATCTATCGCATATTACCCCACAAGAAATCATCCATACCTATGCACCAAAAATGACGAATTCATCCTTTGCCTTACAAACGATTCGTCAATTTGTGGAAAGAAATGCCGTCGAGGTTGGAGTCATTAATGCCGTCATTATCATTTGTCTACGCATTAAAAATGAGCTACCAAGTCTTAATTACTTAGAAAAAGTGCTTTCGACTTTATTACAAAAAGGCATTACAACCGAAAGCTTAGCGTATGACTATATCATGCGGGAACAAGAAAAACCAAAAGTGAAGTCATACAATAAACAAAAAACCGAACGATTTGTCCCTGAGTGGATGAGTGAGTTTGAAGCACTACTAGAAGGGAATGATTAGATGCCAGATTATCTATTAATGCGTCAAGAAATTGAAGCGTTTGAAGAGACAAAAAATCTAAAGTTAGAAGACAAAGACTTATTGAGTGTCCTTCAATATATCGAATTAAAAAAGGCATTTGACCCAACGGACATCAACCAAAAATATGAACCTTATTTGGCATTAGAGCCTTATGTCCATATTGAATATAAAGTCTCAGATGCGTATATGGCTTATCAAATCAAGAAAGATAAAATCAACCAAATTGATACCTTTTATCATAACGATTATTTGATCGATGCCAAATTACCAGAGTTTAAATTATCCAATGAGGAACGGAAAGAAGCATTGTTAGAAGCCAACCAATTTGTCGAACAATTTCAAAAAGGTCAGTTCATCAAAGGGTTATACTTGTATGGTAAATATAGAACCGGTAAAACATTCTTATTATCAGCGATTGCGAATGCTTTAATTGAGAAAAACATTCAAATTGTGTTTACCTATTTCCCAGATTTGGTGAGAAACATGAAAGCTGCGATTGGGGATCACACACTAGAAAAGAAAATCAAACACTTAAAGACGTGTGATTTATTGGTGTTAGATGATTTAGGTGGCGAATACATGACTGCTTGGTTTAGAGATGAAATATTTGGACCAATCTTGCAGTACCGTTTATCTATGGGCTTACCACTATTGGTATCCTCTAACTACCGCATGAAAGATTTACACAAATTATTATCCGATACCAAAGATGACATCGATCTAGGCTATGAACACGTCTACACACCGATTATGGCAAACATTGAGTTGTATAAGACATCAGGACACTGGGATCACTACCAAGATTCGATGTTCCCACCAA
>CAKMJY010000122.1 GCA_927433595.1 uncultured Acholeplasmatales bacterium
GGGTTTAGGTGACTCAAGAACTGTTAGTTCCTTTAAGTATCTCTTCTTAGCTCTTTTGTTATTTAAAATCATTATCACTATAAGAGATATCGCTCCGACAGAGATCAAAACAATATATGTCCACATTGGAAAAGAGAACAACCAAATAATTCCCTTAGCAATCTGTGTAAACACATATAAGAAAAAAGCCAACAATAATATAAATATGAATAATCTAGCTTTTCCACCATCTGCTCTCGATGAAATAATTCCAGCAGTATACAAAGCCCCAACGATGCTAAATGCGAGTGAAGCTGCTACTCCCATCGATAATTTGATTATCAGTTCATCGACAATAGCAATTCCACTAAATATCATTGTTCCTATTATAATCCCAATTATATACTTCCTAATTGTAAACATAACACATATTCCTCCAGACATCAATTAAGAGATTACTCTCGGCTGTTCTTAATAACTCTAAATCCCAAATCACTAAAAGATTTTAAATCAAAAATTTGCGCCGATTCAAGTCGCCCTATTTCAAGAATATAATGATCAGAATTGGTTACTGTGTTTTTACCACCAAGTACAACTCTAAATTCATTTTGGCTGACGAATCTCTTGGTTTTGTGAAAAAAGGGGTCATATTTATTGGTTATCATCATTTTTTTGAAATCTGAGAACGACAATTTTTTATTATCTTGATCATATTCAACTTTATCCATAAGTGGAATTATACCAATTGAAGTGCACTTTTTATATATTTTACGACAAAATTCATCCAATGAGAAAACTAGAACGCTACTACCCCAACAACTCATTTCTTGAAGATATTCATTCGATAAGTCAAATGTATTATCTCCTGTTGGAACAAGCATATGACTTTCAAGTAATGAGCAACAAAATATTGGAGTTTTAGCCGAAGAAATATATGACATATTGAGTTCTTCAGGATTAAGCAAATGTAGAAGATTAAGAACCACATCATTTAAATCAACGGGATAATTTGTATCAATTGCAACCTTACCTTCTCTTGAATCTTTTGAGTTATCATTCTCGATTTTTCTAAAATATTCTGCATAGTTAAAATAGATTCTACCATTTATGATATCCTCGAGATACTCTCTCTTCGATACTTTAATTAAAATGTTTGGGTACAGGTAGTTATTGATTATAATATTACCTCATTCCTAAAATCAATCAGTTCAAAATCCACCATGTAAAAGACTCTAAATAATATAATTATTTATATCTATCATCAGGTTTAGCCAATCTTTTCACATGGATATGAGGGCTTGATATACGCGTTTAAGTATCCACCCGGTGATCCTGCTCTTAGTAATTGCTCATATTCATAAATAGGAACATTCTTGTATAAATAAATACTACTATTTGTAAATTCTACATATAAACATTGAGCTAATTCATCATATGCTATTCTACTTAAATTACTAGAACTAACAAAAATCCAGTTTAAATCATACATTTATTTTCCCTCCTTATAAAAACTTTGATTCCGCCATCGTTTAATAACATCACTATATTCATCTTTTGAGTGTACTTTGTCATCTTTCCAGCGCTCAGAGGCCATAGGATTGCTCCCTTTTACAGCATTGTTAAGTTTATAAAATTGAATTCTAGCAGGTATTTTTACACCTTCACCAGAGATAATTGCTTCACCTGTTCTTAAACTTGGCAAGATATCTAGTAATCCCTGGAGTTCGTCTTGAATAGCACCTTTCACAAAATTACGATCAGTATAATTATTCATCCTCAAACTGATGACTGTTCCACATTGACTCAGTATTGTCTCGTCAAGTTCTGAAGGTCTTTGGCTAACCAAGCACAATCCAACGCCATATTTGCGGCCTTCTTTTGCTATTTTTTGTACAGTTTTGGCAGATATAGTTTTGCTATTTGAATATAGATAGTTGTGAGCTTCTTCTAAAATTATCAAAATGGGTTGCTTCTTCCCGCCTACCGCTGTTTCTTGGCCCCAGTACATGGTGTCGTATATTATTTTAAGTAATGTTCCTGTAATTGATACCATGATTTCACTAGGTACATCAGATAAGTCAAATATCGATATCCCAGATTCCCCTATCCAAGCAAAAACCAATGAATCTATATCCTTAATTATTTTTCCATCAATATTAGGATTATAATCATCTGGCTCAAAAAGGAATTTATATCTTTGATCCTTAATTTTAATTCGCATAGACTCCAAAAATTTCAAAATGCCTTTTGCAAATCTATTTAAAAAAGGTCCTCCTGCTCCTAAACCTGCAGATTTATATTTGTTTGATATTAATTTCTCGATATCTCCCTTTATCTCTAGCTCAAGTTCGTCTTCTTTGAGAGTGTTATTCTTATACGTTTTTCTCTCAAAATCATCAAGATCAAACCATAATTTTTTTATGCTAAAAGGTATAGGTGTATCAGCAGTAACTAATTCTTGGGGGACACCATAATTATTCTTATCGTTTGATAAGATTTTCTCTTGAACTATTTTTTCTCTAATATATTCGTAATTTGCATCACCCAAATTGTGACCAAAAATTAACATCAATTCATCGAAAGGTAGTGCCCAAAATGGAATTGTTAATTTATTCCTTCCTGTACTTGGTCTCAATTGAAATACTCTCGAGTTAATTATTGATTCTGCATATTCACCATGTGGATCGACTATGATTACTCTTGAGTTTTTAAATTCTTTTGCTTCTATCGAGTTTACAATCACACCTACAGCATTTGACTTACCACTTCCAGTTGAACCTAAAATAGAAAAATGTCTCGATATCAATCTATTTAAGTCTAGTAAGGCTGGCAAGCTTGTCGAAGAACTAATGTTTCCAATATGTATGGATGAATCTATGTTATCACTATTATATACAATTGATAAATCGTTCAAAGTAACCAAGTGAACTAAATCTCCCGTGGTTGGAGATTGTGATATTCCTCTTTCAAATTTATTACCTATCTGTTCTCCAACAAGTGAAAGAGTAACCCACTGACTATTTTCCAATTCACTAAAAGATTTTGCATTTTCAATAATATTATTAGGTATTGCTGATGCACCAATTTGAGTAATAATGCCATATAGCACAGAATATCCCAACGGTATTTTTAGAAATGATCCTATTTGCCCAATTTTATATACTTCTCCATCAATGACTGGTAAATTTGATTTCACGTTATCACTTAATTGAACAGTTACTAAACTACCGCTTACACTTTTTACTTCACCAATTTTCGTATTATAGTCTTTCATGATTCGTTTCCTTTAAATCAATTTGATTCATCATTGAAGTAATAAAATTGATGAATTGTACAAAGTCAGGAAGAAGCAACTCATTAAATGAATTATCTTGGTTAATTTTAACAAATTTCCTAAAATCTTCGTTGATTTCCGAATTACTAGCATTAAATAACCAATTATACTTCATACCTCCTATAAACGCTGATTTCATTCCAATAAAAGATAATCTTGAAGATTGATTTGCCAAAAATTCATATTTTTCATCTTCAAATAATTGATAGTTTGTCACACCATCTTTTAAATACTTATCGTATACAAATGCGAAAACATGAGAACTATTAGCTTTCTTTAATGAAGTAATAATTCTTTCGTTAATATGTTCATCACCAAATGAATAACCAAGTATTATTAATATTGAGTCTTCTTGTTGAATAAAATTACACAATCTATCAATTAAGGAAATATATGGCATTTTTTTTGAATTTGAATATTTTAAAGATGATGGATATATGAGTAATTCTTTGTTTAGCGGATCTGTTTTACATCTTACAACTTTCTTCTCAGACATTTTCCAACCTAAAGACCCATGTATCTTCCACAATTTAGTCTCATGCGATAAATACGTAAAATCTTCAACAGAAAGTGAATGGAAAAATGGAGTTAGACTACCAGTAAACCCGTCATAATATGGTATGTTGTTTACTTCTAGACAACTTTCAAACATATAATCATAGTTTGTGGTAAATATCTCAATCGGGTATTTTCTATCGACTTTGCCAATCCATTTAGCGAAAGAATAATGAGGTAGTTTTTGAAGTTCGGATAGAGGTGTATTAGACGATACAACTGATACAATATCAAAAATACTAGTCTCTATAATGGCTTTCAAGTCTTTAAACTCGACAATATTTAAACCATTCAATGTACTTGAACCTACCGCTTCAATTTTCTTCTCAATTAAATCAAGTATTTTTTCAATATTAGGTGTTCCCAACTCATGTTGTATACTGAGTATTGCTTCATTTAACTTGGAATTTATCGACTTAATTTTTTCAATTATTATGTCGGACATTTTCAGTATGTTTGGAACAAATAAAGCAGTCTCATCTTTTTTGGCAAATGAAGTGCCAGCACCACATAGAAAACCAATTCGCTTCTTGTCAGAGGCAAGAGCTTGCAAAACCCCACTCATATACTCATACGGATTTTTATTGTTCATAGATTTCTCCTTTTTATCAATATTACTCTATACCTAATGCTTTAACAACTGCATCTTCTGGACTACTATAAAATGATATTTGGAATTTAGCGAACAAGTCGCTTGGAACTGTCGCTATATCTGCAGCTGAACTCATTGGTAGTAATACTCTTTTTGCTCCAGAATCAAAACAAACCTGCAGTGTAGAAGCCAATTCATTCACCTTCATGATTGTTCCACCAATGCTCATTGAACCTAAGACACATAGTTGACTTAATGTGGACTTATTCAAAGCTACGCTACAATATGCAATAAGGGTTGCAAGTGCAATACTCGAATCTAATCCGACACCTTGGTAGTCTTGGACATGCATAACATAGTCTTTACTATCAACTGAGATAGTTGCACTGATTTGTTTTGCGTTCGCTTTAAAATAGCTTTGAGCTGTCTTTACAGAGTCTTTTGCTTCTTTCGAATTACTCAGCCCTGTCACATCAAACTTTCCATTACCGTTCGTTATTTGTGTCTCAAATTTAAAGAGTCCCATCATACCATTTGAACCGTGTGCTATGGTAAAAATATGACCTGGTTTACCTGGACCTTCAGGAATCAGTTTTCCTCCACCTTGTTCAAGTACTGGAACAAAAACTTCTTCCATATTAGCAATTCGAATATAGGAAAACTGTACATCATAAAACTCCATACCACCGATGCGTTTCAATTGTTCTTTTACTCTTCTACGACTCTCTAGTGCATAGCGTAGGATCTCTTCAATTTGTTTTTCAGTAAAGTTTCCATCTGGGTAAAGTAATTTGGTCATTCCGGATACGACTTTTCTAACAGCAATGGTGTCACGCTGATTGAGACAATGTCCCAACTTAAAATACTTGTCAAAAGCATCAGTCATAGGAAATTTTCTCATTTCACGTAAGTACTCAGCTACATAATCACTGATGAATCCGTAATTATCTGTGAAATACTCTGGTCTCATCTTTGGAATTTCCCAACCAGGAATATAAATATGCATTCTGTCAAAAAAGGCACTATCAATCATCGCTTCTGGAAATGGTTCAAACAAATGTGAAGTCTTTAATAATGAGTCAACACTTTGATTGATATTACCAACAAATACCATTGATGCATTTGCTGGAATCATTTCTTTACCACGTGCAAAAGATCCAGATGCCATATAGTCTTTCATAATCTGGATGCCACCTTTATCTTTGAACTCGATGCCTGCCACTTCATCAAAAGCGACTGTATCCCACATTGAAACGAGTCCTGGAGCCCTTTTGCTTAAGTTATAGAATAGATTAGCAACTGTTGTTTGACCACCACTGATCAGAATTGAATTGGGTGATATTTCTTTGTAAATGTGTGACTTCCCTGTACCTCTAGGACCTAATTCACAAAGATTGACATTGTTTTCCACCAAAGGAATAAGTCTTGCTAAAAGATGCCATTTAGCACGATATTCAAATTGTGTTGGTTCCATGCCAGTCGAACGTAGTAAGAAATCAATCCATTCATCCTTTGTGAATTCTTTTCTAGCATCAATGACTTCATGAATATCCATGTTAGGCATTTGGATAGGAGTTAGTTCACTTAATATGAAAGGTGAAACTGGTTCATCTTCATTGTAAAAATATGAGAGTGTTACAATACACCAAATACCATCACTAAGTAACTTTTCGTAATCTTTGATGTAATGATCAGGTATAGTGACTTCAACACCAAGTGCATGCATGAAACCTTTATAATTGTTCTTCTTTATATCGAGCCGTGCAGAAACACGATCAATAATGGTATATGATCCAGTACTCCTAATCTTTGACTTAACTAACTCAGCTTCGTCTGCTCTGACATAATTATCTTGCAGTATTTTCTTAACTTGTGTAATGCCTTTTTTAATTTCTTCATCATCATCTGATGTACAGTATGTTCCAAGCAAATATTCTAAAACATAGGTGGGGACATTCGCACTGTTTTTAATCTTTTTAGTAGCACCTTTTTGAACGACTCTACCACTAAATAACTCGTATACTTTTTTATCAAGTTGATCCATATTTTATGTGCTCCCCTCTATATGATTGGCTTAAAGCCTAAAATATCTATAACAAACTGTTCTTTTTCAATAACTTCATCTTTATCGGAATCTTTAACAATTAAGAAGTATCTCTTATTTCGATCAAAATCAATATTTTTTAGTGAAAAACGAATCTTGGTGATTCTTAGTGAAAGATCGTCTGAACTCGAGTTTGCAATAAATCGATACTCACCAGATACTTTTTCTCCTTGTTCATCTTCAAAGTATACTAAAATATTACGTTCTCTTTTCTTATCTTCTACTTTTTCATACTGTTCAAACTCAAGGTTAAAGCTTCTTTCTTTCACTTTTCGTTGTACACTCTTAATTCGGATTCCAACAGGACCAAATGCTTCTTTTTGTCGGTCTGAACGCAATTCAGAGATATGAATAAGTGGGACTACAATCTCATGAAGACTTGTCCCTCCATGAATGAATTGAATTCCACCACCTGGTGTTTTAAAGAAATCATAACTGTATGGCACAATGACTCTTTGTGTATTAGATCCTAAATAGTCTAAACCGAATGATAGTGTATAGGGTATATCCATTTCATCGTTTGTAATTAAATAACGTTTAGAAGCCTCAATTGGTTTTAGACCTACGATATCACTATATTTTTGAGATTCATCAACAGTACGTCTTCTATAAACAAATCCATGATCTGCAGTGATGTAGTAGTTAGCGATTTGAAGTGTATTGTAGAGATTTTTTACAAGTTTAAGGATTTCATTGAGTGCTTCATTCACTACATCAAAAACTTTATTCTCGTTGTTCTCACCTGCATTATCAATGACATTATGATAAATGTATACAAGTGATTTATCTTGCATATATTGTCTAAGTTCATTTCTATTCATAGCATCTATGGTTTCAAATTGAATCGCTGCAAATGAACTATTTTTTGTTTTAAGAATTTTATCTCGGTTGTCGGTCCCAACTGATGATATTCTGTTGACGAACAACGTCTTATCCTTATAAGTTATGTCTCGATTGGGAAGTAATGAAGCCATCCCAAATCTAGTTTCACTCGGAATGGATGATATCATTGGAGACAACTTAGCATTCCCTTTTAAAATAGGATCGGTTTTAATCATCTCAAGCAATTCATATCCTATTTCATATCGCATCGCATCTGAAATAATGACAAACATTTTTTTTGCCTGGTTTTTTTGCACATGCATGTAGAATTCACGAGTGGTTAAAAACCCAGGAAATTCCCAGTTATTTTTGTTTTTTAGCGATTTTGTGAACTGATCACCTATTTTTGATAGATATTTGGTTTCATAAATGCTATCTACTTTTGTAGCAATTTCACTTGCAATTTCCGTATTTAAATCTAAAGTCTTAAATGTCGATATCGTTTTGCGATAAAAATAGTCAACCATTGATAAGTCATCGACATACTCTTTAATTAAATCCTCACTTGAACCATTTTTAATTCCAAGGGAGTCAATTGCTCTATGAAATCCAATCACGTTTACTAAGAATGAATAGTGTTCTTTGTACTGCAAATACCATATAGAGTTCACTCTATTTTCGATGATTCTTTCAAAGAAATCATAATCAAGGCTACCTGAGTGTAAACTTTCAGAAATCGATTCAACAATACGTTTGTCAAAGTTTTCTAATACATCACACGAATTGAAATCATCGATGCCTCTTGTTTTAAGGAGTTCATCGATACGAAGTTCGTTTGATATGGTTAACTGTAATTCACTATACCTAGAATCTGATTTAATAGAATTAACAAATATTTCAGCATCTTCACTACCTTTTTCCTTATTTTCATCAATGATAAACTGAGTATAAAAAGCAGATAGATTTGTAAAATGTGTACTTCGATTGATTGAGGTCATCATAAACTTTTTAATAAGTGCATTAATATCTTGTTGCCCAGAATAATTAGCATATTCAGAAATCTTATCCCATAGATACTCTTCAAATCCATATTTTAAAATTTCTTGATACTTTTCTTGAATCTCATAATCAAAAACAAGCTCTCGTAGTATGGAGTCAATCGAAGTATATTTTGACTTAACTAAAACAGCTATCATGCCATTTTTTAGCTCTTCTTCGTTCATGTTATTTTTGATAGTTACCAAAGAGGTCAGTTTATTTATTCGTTGTTCGCTATCAAAAAACTTTGAATGTCGTTCAATAACATTTCGTAAATTAGAATCACTGATGTTTAGTCTTCTCATTGTTAATGCAACTGTATCCGCGTAGTATTCACTACTATAAAGGAGTATATCAATTAGCCAGTTATCAATATCTCTAGGTTTAGCACATGGTAAATAAACCAGAAAATTACTTTGTAAATCCTGTTTTTCTATAATATGTTTGATTTCAAATGCATTTTTGTCATAAATCAA
>CAKMJY010000123.1 GCA_927433595.1 uncultured Acholeplasmatales bacterium
ACAAAAACAAAAAGAAAAGAAAAAACAAACAAAAAATGATAAAGAGGATAAAGAAGATAAAGGGCCGTACGGCCTCCCTAAATTACATTTTATTACCAATTCTTTAATCAAAAACAAATACATCGATGAGTCATCTCTTGACATCATCAAATTTAATATCTTGTTTGAAGATTTAATCCATGGGTATGGATTTGAAGATGTCTTATCCGCGGTAGATTATGTGGTTAAGTATTCTAAGAACCCAAATCCACCTATAGAAGATAAGTTCGCTTTCATGAGAGAATCAGTTCAAACAAATTTAAAGCAATTTGAACATAGGAGGAAAACAGCCAATGAGTCATTCGAATCGTGGATTAAACGAACCCTTTTACAGGTGGATTGACGATGTAAGAAGAGCGATGAGAAAAGAAAAGGAACTCCAGGAAAAACTAGAGTTCTATAATATGAAGCTTATTAGATATAAAGGTGTTTCTTATGATCGAATTGGATCATCTGGTTCACGTTCATCAGGTGATAGTGAGTTGTTGTATTGGTTGGATAAGATTGATAAAGTCGAGCATGCAATCACCTCATTCAGACAAGTTGTAAATGAGCATAGACTGTTACTAAATAACCTTAATACTATTGAAGTTTCAGTATATAATGACCTTATCTCAAGGCATGTAAAAGCCATTGATTATCAACTACTAACAAAAACTTATCGTCATCAAGTCATTAACAGAATTGTATTAAAGTGGACAAGATTAATTGATTTTACCAATGTATCTGATTGAAACATAAATAATGACTTTTATCACAATGCTTGTTCATAAAAAGCTATGAATATGGTAAAATATACATGTTTTATAAAAATGGAGGATTCTATGAAAAAAGTTGAACAAAATCAAAACTACATCAATATGCTTTATCAAGGCGATTGTCTTGTTGAAATGAACAGAATCCCTGACGAATCAGTTGACATGATTTTATGTGATCTTCCATATGGTATGACTCAAAATGATTGGGATAGTTATATTCCTCTCGATGAGTTATGGAAACAATATACAAGAGTTATTAAGCCTAATGGAGCAATTGTATTGACATCAAGTGGATTATTTACAGCAAAATTAATTATGAGTCAACCCAACTTATTCAAGTACAAATGGATTTGGGAAAAATCTAAAGCAACAAATTTTCTGAACGTTAGAAAACAACCACTTAGAAAATATGAAGACATTTGCATTTTTTACAAAAAACAACCAACATACATTCCACAAATGACTGATAGTACACCATATGATAAAGGTATTCGAAAAGACCAACTCACTGGAAGCTATGGGGATTTTGAACCAGTTCATGTGACAAGTGAAGGAAAAAGATATCCAACAGACATAATTTACATTAAAACTGCAGAAGCTGAAGGTGAAGTAATTCATCCTACACAGAAGCCAGTTGAGTTAGGTAGATATTTAATTAGAACATATACAAATCCTGGAGATATTGTTCTTGACAACACATTTGGTAGTGGTTCCTTTTTAGTTGCAGCACTACTTGAAGGACGTAATTTCATAGGTATCGAATTAAATGAAAATGTTTCACTCTTCAAGAAGGAGACTATTGATTACATCGATGTTGCCAAAAGAAGATTACACCTTGCACTTATTAGCCTTGATCGTAAAACTAAGAGTAATTTGTATAATTCAAAACTTATAACTGAGTTAATGGAGAAACCAAATGGCATATCTAAATGACAATGAAAGAAGTACAGTAATTGATTTAATATCTGATGTAAATCAATTTTTATCTAGCATTGATATTTCAATTAGAAAATTGGGCGGAGAATCTTCATTACATACTGGTCAGAAAAACAGAAAATTTCCAGATGTTATTCTATATGGTGATGAAATTAGAAAAACAGTTCTACAAACATGGGAAATTAAAATGCCTGATGTGTCTATCATTGATCAAGAATTCGTTGCAGATGCAAAGAGTAAAGCAAATATATTAGGTTTAAACAGTTTTTTTATATGGAATTTCAGCTTTGGGAAATTATACATAAAGGAAAATGATGATTTTATAGTAATAAAACAGTGGTCAATACCATCTATAAAAAACAGGGAAGATGTCAACATAAACAAGGGAAACTGGTTATCTATTTTAAAGAGCATAATTCTCGAAATAAATGATTATATATTATCTGGTCATATAAATAAAGTTTCAAAAGAACTGTTGCTATCGGAGAATATTCCACTTGATATTATTGAAGATCACAAAATAACTCAAGGAGCTTTTTTGTTATTAAAAGCAAATTCAGATATCGTTTTTAGATCGTTTATAAGTCAATGGTGGTTATCGATGAAGGCAGATTTTCAAAATGATGAAGATAACCCATATAATGCATATGCGAAGATTCAAATATTGAAATGGACGAATAGGATCTTGTTTGCTCATATTATCAAACACAAATTTGAGGCTGCAAGATCAATTGATACCATTACATATGAAACAAGTGCAGAGTATCTATCAGATATTTTCAAACAAATTTCTTCAAAAATAGATTTCTATTCAATCTTCATGATTGAACATAGTGAATCAATATTGTCACCCGAATGCTTATTGGATTTGATTTCATTCAGCATGTTTGTTGGTGATAGTGATGAAATATTACTGGATCATTCAGTTTTCCATCAAATCATGGAAAAAACAATCAATGCTAGTAAAAGAGCTATAGGTGGACAGTTCGCTACTCCTGGATTTCTTGCTAAATTCCTTGTCAAAATTAGCTTGAGTGATATCAATGCTGATGCAATAGATACCTGTGTTGGGACAGGTACAATAATTAAAGAAGTTTTTAATACAAAACGAGAATCCAATGTTGTTCCATACAAATCAATTTGGGCTTCAGATAAGTACTCCATTCCTTTACAACTGACCCACATGTCGATTATTAAGGATCTTGATGATAGAAATCCCATAAAAGTTTTTCAATGTAATGTATTTAACTTAAATGTCGGAGATGTAATCCAGATAATTGATCCAAATGATGGCGGAACTGTGTCATATTCTATTCCGTTTTTTGACACTATTGTGAGTAATCTTCCATTTGTACCATTTGAATTGATTAGTGATGATGAAAAGCAATCAATTGACAGTCTTATAAAGCAGATCGAACTCGAAACAGGTACAAAACTTAGCCAGAAAAGTGATTTATATACTTTCATAATATTTAAACTCAGATCGCTGATATCTGAAAAGGGCAGAATTGGTGTGATTACCTCTAATTCTTGGCTTGGAACTGACTGGGGAAGAAATTTTTACAAAACTCTAAATTATTATTTTAACGTTGAAAATGTCATTATTAGTGGGAAAGGTCGTTGGTTTCAAAATGCTGATATTGTAACAACCATTTTTATTTTAACAAAAAGAAATGATCACTCAACTGCTACTAATTCATCATTTGTGATAATTAAAGATAAACTCTCAACCATAGTGGAGAAAACAGAAATATTTGATCAAGTTTCTAACAATATTGTTCTAAAATCAAATATTGATAATGATTATCTGAAGACTTCGATTTATAGCTATCCATTAATTGAAATTATTAGTTCAATGGGAGTATCATTCAATACACTATTTCATGGTGTAACATGGCTACAGCAATTATTTAGCAAATTAATCCCTATAACGACGAAGTTTAAAATTGCACGAGGAAGTAGAAGAGGATGGAACGATATGTTTTATCCTGTTCATCCTAGTTTTGCTTCAGAAGATGAATATCTAGTTCCAGCACTAAAAAATCCACGAAACTTGAAGAGCTTTGATGCAGAAACTGATGTTGTTGCATTTTGTTGTAATGCGACTCCGGATGAGTTATTTCAAAAGGGGCACATTAAAGCACAGAAATGGATAGAACATTTTAGCCAAGTTACAAATGAGAAAGGTGTTTTACTGCCTATAGTCTTGAAAAAAAGTGATGCATCATTGTGGTATGCAATGGAAGATAATGAAAAAGCAGTGATGACTACCATTTTAAATCCCAATCGACGTCTTTTTGTTAGCAGATTCAGCCAACCTACTTTTATTGATCAACGTTTCATCTCAATTAATCCAATTACAGATATGAAGAATTCTGAAGTTGAATTGAATCATGCATTGTTGAATTCATTAGTCGGTATGTTTTATATTGAGGCTGTTGGGTTTGGTAGAGGATTAGGTGTTCTTGACATAAACAGCAAATCTTTTTCGAATATTTTAATGTTAAATTGTGACTTGTTAACAACTGAACAAAAAGATAATATAGTACAGCATTTTAAAGTATTAAAATTAAGACAACCTTTAGATCTTGATGAAGAGTTAAGATCAGAAGACAGGCTTGCATTTGATCAAGTTGTTTTTGAAGCATTTGATATTGCTCGTTTTTATGAAAGTATAAAGAGTTCGCTTTTGTCGATGCACACGACTAGACTTTCAGTAATAGAAAAGTAACCTCATTTGATTACATTGATTTTTGTGAAAAGCAATACAAAATGATCTTCTATCGATCACCTACTATTTCTTGTATAAATCATTTACGGTTATCAGCAGATACAACTAGATAAGATGTTAGTCATATTAAGTGCTATAATAGATAATAAGGTAGCACTTTTCTTTTTTTAAATTTAACGTCATTTAATTTGAGAAATTTCAAACAGTATCAATTGATTCATGATTTAATGAGTTTAAATTTAAATGAACAGTTCTTATTTTGACTTTAGTTGGGAGTGAATTTTAATGTCAGAACAAAATTATATTAGGTTGTTAAAATTCCATAATGCATTTGGTATAAAAAGTTTGAAAGTAAATCTACCTGGTAGTAACCATATATTGAAAAACTGCTCAATTTATGCCTCAAATGGAGTTTTTAAAACCTCCTTTTCACGTACTTTCGATTTTCTAGCAAAAGGAAACATTGACAGTATCGAAGATAGGCTAACTGGTGTTAAATTTTCATACGATATTCAGGTTGGAGATGAAAGTATAGACAATCATTTCTCTAGTATACTGGTATTTTCTAAAGACATCTATGATATCATAAATCTCACCGATATGAGTAACCCATTGACCAAACTTACAGCAAATAATGAAGATATTAATAGGTTATTAAACATTGAAAAAAAATACAAAGAATACAAGAGTGATTTTGAAAAGACAATCAAAAGTAGCGGGTATACTCCGGATTTTATTTATAATCTATTTGAAGTTCAAGATCCAGATAGAAATATTAGTTCATTTATTGAGTTCCTGATTAAACTCAGTAAATCTGATGTAATACCGGGTGTCGATAAACTTAAATCTAAGACATTAACTTCAAAAGTAGGAGATGCTCTTGACAAAAGCGACATACAAAAAAAGTTTAAATCGTATTCAGATTACATAAACAAAAAATTATCGAGCATATTTTTTGATGATAAATTCAATGATAATACTGTATTTGGATTTGTAAAATCATTAGAATCAACTAACTTTATCAATGCAGAAAAGAAACGCTTCATTGTTGTAAATGATGTTCCATATCACAGTCTTGAGTCATTCAAAACAGTAGTTGATAATAAGCTTAAAGAAATCATAGATGATCCCCAAATAAAAGAAATGATAACTGAGTTTGAAAAGGATTTAGGAACCTCACAACCTGCCAACGATATTAAAATTCAGATAAGAGAAGATACTGAAATTGCTAAACTCTATTCTTTAGGGAGAAAACCACTTGTTTTGGCGTCAATTAAACAATTCTTAACAAGTGAAATAGATAATGATATTCAGATGTTAGTGCAACTAAGGGATGAAATAGACAAAGTTATTGCTGCTTCTGAATCGAGGATTACAAACTTTGAATCGGCTCTAAAAATTTTTAGGAACAGGTTCAATTCAATCTTTACTGTTTCTATTAAAGATAAGGGTTTAACAGTTTTAGGTATGAGAGCACCGACACTCATTTTTACTCATGATAGTGAACCAAGCATTGATGTTGAAGAATCTAAATTAAGCAGTATTTTATCATCTGGTGAGAAAACGACATTAAATATAATAAAATTTATCGTTGAATATGAGCTTATCAAAAACAAAAACCCAATTATTATCCTTGATGACATAATCGAAACTTTTGATTATGCCAATAGGTATGCCTTCATGCAATATATCAACGATATGATAAAAGATAAAGCGAATGTTATACTTTTATCACACAATTATGAGTTCTACAGATCAAGTATTAAAAGATGCAATCTATCTCCATTGGTTGCTACTTTGAACAGAAGTAATAAAACAGTTTACATTACAAAAAACAAGAAACTTCTATTTAATCCATATATTTCAAGCGAAGCACAAAGCATGGATAGATTAATATTTGCTGTTCCATTTGCTCGAGAAATCTCTATATTGACTGGCAAACCTGAAAACCTATTCTTGCCTTACCTTCACTATAAGCAAGAAACATCCCAAAAGTTAATGTCTGATCTATATTTAGCAGTAAATTCAATATTTGCAAATGCTATAATTGAGAATGTTTCTGCAGAAAACTACTTTATTAAACTTATAACATTATGCAATAGCTATTCACAAGCAGAATTTGATTCATTCGATATTGAGGCAAAGATTGTTTTATCAATTGGAATAAGATTGCTTCTAGAAAAACTTATAATCAAAGATGACTATTCCAAAATTGAAGATATTAATGAGAATCAAACAGTTGTGTTAATTGATAAATATAGAGATATAATGGTTAATGAATTTGTGGAATTATGCGATGAAGTATGTCTAATAACACCAGAATTTATTCACGTAAACTCCTTCATGTATGAGCCATTGATAGATATTGATCCATATAAACTGAAGAATTTGTATATAAAGATAAAAGAATTGAGTGATAACAATTTTAACATTTGGATTGAGTAAATATGAAAATAAAAATTATTTTTCTCTATACTTTTACCGATAATACTTGTGAACAGTAATGCCAAGTGGTTGACAAATAGGCAACAACTATCGTTCAAGTGGTCGGCAAGTGGTTATCAAGTGATAAGGCTAAAATTGTGAACAAAAAGTTACTATTGGATTATCAAGCTCAAAATTCGATAAATGAATAATATGATTCAGTGAGTATCATTGCTTATTATTAATAGATTAAAAACAACTAATTCAAAGCTGATTTAGATCGCAGTAGGGAATACTTAAGAGTGTTACTTTGTGAGGTAAAGGAAAATGAATGGTAAATTATATATGGGAACGCCTATAAAAGCAATTTTTGGCAAACATTATTGCATAACTTGTGGTAACCAGCTTCAACTTAAGAGTTACAACAGGTTAATTGCTAAAGACTCAGGAGATGCAAAATCCTATAATTATGAAGGTTCTGGAGATTTTAAAGTTGAGTGGAAAAAATTTTACTGTCCTATTTGTAATAAAAGCATTGAATGTAGTACTCAAACAAGCTACGAAAAGTTTTTAAAATTAGATAAACTGACAAGCGATGAGTTATTGAAGCATTTTAAACCGAATCAGATATCAAAAACATGGATTGATTCTAATGGCATTTTTTTAGAAAAACTACCAATTTATGATAATAAAATCATTAATGAGGTATATAAGTATTTTTATTTCATAGAGCATGGTAACAAAAACTACCCATTAGAGGTTTGTACAGCGCAGAGAAAAATAATGAGGGAAAGACCACTTTCAATTAAAAAGGAAAAAACATATTCTAAAATCCTTAGTAAAATCATATCAATTTTATAAATGCATACTAAACTGATAATCTTTCTTTTTATTCTCTTTTAGACAGTGAAATATAACGAAATGAAATCATGTGTAAGATTTATTGTGCCACTGGCATGTAGACAAAAATTGACATATTTCATATACTACAATTAGCGTGGAATACTGGCTTTAGATGAAGCCTAGAAGATAGGAACTCTCAAAAACGAGGGTTTCTTTTCTTTTGCAGAAAAATATGTAGTATTCAACCCTTGGATAACTTCAGTTTTTGATAAATTTACTGAACCCTGAAAGGTTGGAATCGATGTGCCAAAGGTACTGGATACATATCAGCAATGGGAGGCTGATGGAGTACTTGATGAACGAATAAAAAGTATTCAAGACATGGTAGCAAGGCGGATTATCCAAAAGGATATCGCAAAAGCCATGAACCTAAGTGAGAACACACTTATCAAATTAAAACGATCTCATCCCAGACTAAATCAAGCATTTATCAACGGTGATGATGAACTTAAGTATAAGCTCATGGATGCCTTGTTCCAACGAGCTGTTGGGATGGAGTATGAGGAAGTGCAAACCATCATTGAAGAAACATCATCGGGAACTAAGAAGCGACTTGTGAAAACCAAGAAAAAAGCTCTACCCGATTTTAATGCTATCAAATACTTATTAATAATTAAGTTCGGACGTGAATACAACGAACGTAAAGAA
>CAKMJY010000124.1 GCA_927433595.1 uncultured Acholeplasmatales bacterium
GCTATTCTTAACATCGGCATTACTGCACGATGTTGGTCATGGCCCTTATTCTCATGCGTTCGAACATGTCTTTATGTTAGGACATGAAATCTCTAGTGCTAAAATCATTGAAGGCCATACCGAAATCAATCAAGTATTAAAACAAGCTAATAGTAGTCTACCAAAAGATATCGCAAGCATCATTTTAAAAATGAATAAGTTCAAAATCGTTGAACAGTTGATTTCTTCTCAATTAGATATTGACCGCTTAGATTATTTAGAACGAGATGCGTATCATACAGGGGCATCTTATGGTAGGTTAGACAAAGACCGCATTTTAAGAATGCTAGACATCAAAGGTGATCAAGTTGTCTTTAAAGAAGGGGCTATTCACGCAATTGAAAACTATCTCATGAGTAGATATCATATGTACTGGCAAGTCTATTATCACCCAGTTGCACGTAGTTATGAAATCATGCTAGAAAAAATTTATAAACGCATTTTAGACCTTTATAAAATGGGTGAATTAGACCAAGATGATTATGCCATCTATTTAAAAGACATCATCGAAAATGGGTTTGAAGAACAGGCTTATTTCGAACTAGATGACTATTATGTAAACGGCTTAATTAAGCGTTTTTCACACAGTGATGACGACATACTAAAAGACTTATGCCAATCATTTTTGAAAAGAGACCTCTTTAAATTTATTGACTTAAATAGCGATGAAGAAAAGAAAATGAGTGAATACGTTTTTAAAGAAAACTTATCGGATTATGACTATAAAATCGATCAAATTACACAGCGAACATACTTAGTGGAAGAGTTCGATATCTTAGCTTCTAACATCATCATTTTAAAGAAGGATGGGTCTTTGACATCACTCGATCAAATCTCACCAATCATCAAAGGTTTATCTACCTCAGGCATGAAAACAGATAAGAAACTTTATTATAGGTCAAAACATGCGTAGTATATTTGTTGTAGAAGGTATGCATGATTATAACCGATTAAAAGAAGTAAATCCGAGTTTTGACATCTTAATCACCAATGGGGCAGCGATTTCAAATGAACTGCTCGATCAACTAGAAAGACTAGCAATTGAGCATGACATTATTCTATTCTTCGATGCCGATAATGCAGGGGAACGTTTAAGAAGAATCATTTCAAAACGCGTGCCAACGGTTAGACATGCCTTCATAAAAAAAGAAGACTCGATGTCAAAAAACTTAAAAAAAGTAGGCGTGGAACACGCCTCAATTAGCATCATTGAACAAGCTTTACAAGATATCAAATCACCAAAAGAAACGTCCGATTTAACCAACGATATGTTAATTGATTTCGGGTTAATCGGTGATTATAACGCAAGCATTAGAAGGTTATATCTCTGTGAACAATTAGGGATAGGCTACGTCAATGGTAAAGGTCTTTTGAAAAGACTATTACTATTTGGGTATCATCAAAAAGACATAGAGGAGGTTCTCGATGGATTCAAACAAACCTAAAAAGAAATTCGGACAGAACTTTTTAAACAGTGATGTCGTTTTGAAACGGATCATCAAAGATAGTGGTGTAACAAAATCAGATACCGTCATTGAAATTGGACCAGGTAGAGGCGCACTGACTAAGTACCTAGTCGGTAGCGCAAAAAACGTCTTCGCGTTTGAAATTGATTTAGGCTTAAAGGCGTATTTATCACCACTAGAACAATTCAATCCAAACTTATTGGTTACCTATCAAGACATACTAGAAGTGGATTTAGACGACTTTATTGAAAAAAATATCACCGGTGATGTTAAAGTGATTGCGAATATCCCTTATTACATCACGTCACCCATTATCTTTAAGTTATTAGAGACAAAGCGCGTATCGGAAATGACCCTTTTAATTCAAAAAGAAGTGGCCGACCGTCTCGCAAGCAAACCTAATTCAAAAGACTATTCAGGCATCACAGTTATCATTCAAGCGATGGCTAAAGTTGAAAAGCTCATTCAAGTCAAAAGGACATCATTTTATCCTGCACCGAATGTCGATTCTACAGTCATCAAATTGACCAAAAAAGATTTAAATGGTCTCATTGTTGATGTCCCATTATTTACAAAACTAGTCAAAGCGTCTTTCAAACAAAAACGTAAGACCCTTTTGAATAATTTAGAAGAGATGTCAGACATGAAGAAGGAACAGCTCTTATTAAAACTACAAGCGATTGATCCTAAATATGATCAGTTCACACGTGCAGAGAGCCTATCCTTAGACGACTTCATCTTGATGTCTAACAGGTGGTAATATGATTGAACATGCTTATGCAAAAATTAACCTTATCCTGGATATTAAAGGCAAAAGACCAGACGGATACCATGAACTCAAGAGTTTCATGATTCCGATTGATTATTATGACATTCTCGAGTTTAAACCATCTGATAAACTCACGCTTACTTCAAATATTGAGATTGAAGATAATGGTATTACTAAAGTGATGCAGTATATGAAAGAAACCTACCAGGTTAAAACAGGTGCACACATTCATTTAGATAAACACATACCAATCGGCGCTGGCCTTGCGGGCGGGTCTTCGGATATGACTGCAACCATCAGGGGCTTAGACCGCTTATGGGGATTAAATCTATCTAGTAAAGAAAAAGAACACATTGCCAATCGATTTGGATCGGATACCTTGTTCACCTTATATAGTGAACCAGGCATCATCACCGGTAGAGGTGATGAAATATCATTAGTGGAGATGACAGAAAAAATCGAAGATATCTTACTCATTCTACCTAATATCTCACTGTTAACCAAAGATGTCTTTAAGGCATTTGATAAAAAGGATTCACACGACTTTGACATGGCTTTTAACCAAGTCATGAGAAAAGATTATAGTTTGTTGTATAATGATTTACTCGATGCCGCACTAGCAAGCAATCAAGCATATCATGACTTATATCAACAACTGCTTAGTAAAGGTTTAAACATCCATCTATCCGGTAGTGGGTCAACGTTTTACATCCTATACCCAACAGAAATGGATTTAAAGATCGTAAATGAATTCAAAGATTTAAAAATCATTCGTACAAAACAACGATGAAACTTGTTATAATTAAATTGTTAAGGGGGAATTTTCAATGTCTATCGTCGACGGTAAAAAAGTAAAATTATTTTCATTATCTGCGAATAAACCACTCGCAGATGAGATTAGTCAATCATCCGGGATTCCATTGTCTATATGTGATATCTCACGATTTGCTGATGGTGAAATTGGGGTAAATATCACCGAATCAGTTAGAGGTCATCACGTGTTTGTCGTTCAACCAACGTCAAAACCAGTGAATGAACACTTAATGGAAGTTTTAATATTTGCAGATGCACTTAAAAGAGCCAGTGCTGCAAGCATCACCATCTTAATGCCTTATTATGGGTATTCAAGACAAGATAGAAAAGCAAAATCACGTCAACCAATCACAGCGAAGTTAGTCGCAGACTTACTTCAAGTATCTGGTGTTGACCGTGTTATTTGTATCGATCTACATGCGGCACAGATTCAAGGGTTCTTCAATATTCCGATTGACAATTTCCCAGGGATGCCATTACTCGCAACCCACTTCTTAAATCAAAACTTAGAAAATGTCACAATCGTATCACCGGACCATGGTGGTGTGACACGTGCCAGAAGCTTCGCAAAATTCTTTAATGCACCAATTGCCATCATCGATAAACGTAGACCTGAGGCTAACAAAGCTGAAGTCATGAATATCATTGGTGATGTAAAGGGTAGAACGTGTATCATGGTCGATGACATCATCGATACAGGTGGTACATTAATGGCCGGCGCAGAAGCATTAATCGCTGAAGGCGCATGCTGCGTATACGCGGCAGCAACCCATGCATTATTCTCAAATAACGCCATTGAACGTTTAAGCAACTCAGCGATCAAAGAAGTCGTTGTGACAAACACAGTGGTATTAGATAACGTTGAAAACTATCCAAAGATTGTCCAACTTTCGATTGGCCAATTATTAGGTAAAGCCATCATCCATATCATTGATGACGAACCAATTAGCCAAATCTTTGAAAATATTTACGAAGTTCATAAAGAATGAAACTCGTTGTCGGACTCGGCAACCCAGGCAAACAGTACCAACACACAAGACACAATGTCGGTTTCGAAGTCTTAGACTTATTAGCAAACCATTATCAAGTTCAGTTCAAACTAGATAAACAATTTAAAGGTGAGGTTGCAACCACGCAAGTTGGTTTAGAGAAAGTCATTTTCTTAAAACCAGCAACCTTCATGAATTTATCTGGTGAATCCGTGATTCAGGTCAAAACATTTTATAAAGTCGAATTAGAAGATATCATCGTAGTCTACGATGATATTGCCTTAGACTTAGGTAGACTTAGACTCAGATTATCTGGTTCAGCTGGTGGCCATAATGGGATGAAAGACATCATCAAGCATTTAAGTTCAAGTGAGTTCAAACGCATTCGAGTTGGTATATCTGGGACCGATAAAGCACTATGTGCACACGTCTTAGGAAAGTTTTCAAAAGCAGAAACGACAGAGATGAAAATTGCGTATCAATACGCAAAAGATGCGGTCATCGATTTTATCTCCAATCAACCTTATTCAAATATTATGACCAAATATAACACCCCGGCGATATAAATTATCGTCCGGGTTTTCATATCCTGAGGTGACAAAATGGACGCTTTCTATCGGTATTTTCAAAAACTAAATCCACATCCAACGATCATTAAAACGCATGATCATTTGACGCTCAGTCAAACCAACGATGCCTATAATATGACACTGATTGCCAGTGATTTTTTGGCGAATGATGACACCATCTTTGTCGTGTTACCTAATCTATATTTAGCTCAAGTGTATTATGATGGATTATCGCTTCTCCTCGATCAAAACGATGTTTTATTCTACCCATCCGATGAGGTTTTAACCTCACTATTGGCTTTGACCTCAATCGAGTTCAAAATCGAACGCATTTACACACTTGGGACCTTACTTGAAAAGAGTAAGAAAATTGTCGTAACACATCAGACTGGTATCATTAGGAAAAACCGTTCTAAAGCCATTTGGCAGAGTGCGACTAAAACCTTCAAAGTAGGGGATGCCTTTAACATGAATGACGTGGTTACCTACTTAGTTGAGCATGGTTATAAGCGTGAATATACGGTGTTAAAGACTGGCGAGTTTGGTATCCGTGGTGAAATCCTAGATATCTTCCCAATTGGCAGCGAAGCACCATACCGTTTATACGTTGGATTCGATGAAATTGAGAGAATCAAAATCTTTAAACCTGACACCCAAGTAACCTTTGGTGAAGTCAATGAAATCAAAGTCTTACCAATGAACGAACTATTTTTCACAGACGAAGAAAAGGAAATCGTCATAGATGACATAGAAGCGTATTTTCATAAACATACCTTATCCGATCTAGAGGTTAAAAAGTATAACCAAGATTTAGATCAACTTTATAATAGACAAAACCTAGATGGTCTATCTTTTTACATGCCTTTCTTTAAAGACTCCAATCATGCCTTATTTGATTTTGTAGAGGATAAGAAAATCTATATCATCGACAAATACAAGATGGCCAAAAACGATGATCGAATGCAGTTAGATTTAGAAGAGTATATTAAAACCTATAAAGGCAGAACCCTTTTGGATATTCCTTTTTATTTCAAGTTAGATGAGATTTATAGTTACCCACACATTGAGATTAGCGGCTTTACCAAAATCGGTTCACAAGACGAGTTAGTGATTCATGCCAGAGACCCAATTACATACCAAGGAAATTATGAAGCATTCATTGACCGGTTATTGAAAGAACCTGAAACTTATATTTTATCGATGAGTCAACCGGCTCGATTGGATAAATTAAAAGAACTCCTAGAAGCTAAAAACATCAGTTATGTATTAAACCCAACAGATGTCATCGAAGATATGGTCAATATCTATTACCCATATCAACATATCTCATTTGATTTAGTGAAATACGGGCTACATGTCTTAACGGAATCGGATATCTTCGATTATAAAAACAATAAAAGAAGAATCAGATATAAATCCGTTATGTCTGAGATGGTTAAGATTTCTGATATTTCAGAACTCAAAGTGGGCGACTATGTCGTACACTATGACTATGGGATTGGTAAGTATATCGGCTTAAAGGAAATGGAACTATCTGGTAATATCAGAGACTATCTTCATATTGCTTATGATGGAAATGACTATTTATATATTCCAGTCGATCAAATCGACAAAGTATTAAAATACTCATCCAAAGATGGCCATGAACCAAAATTAACCAAATTAGGCACCACCCAATGGGCAAACACCAAGAAGAAAGTAAAGAGTAAGTTAAATGACATTTCAGATAAACTACTCCTATTATATAAAGAACGCGAACAAGCCGTTGGGCATCAGTTTCTCAAAGATAACGAGATGCAACTTCAATTTGAAGCGAATTTCGAATACGATGAAACACCAGACCAATTAAAGTCCGTTAAAGCCATTAAGGCTGATATGGAATCTAAAAAACCAATGGATAGACTCTTAATTGGTGACGTTGGTTATGGCAAAACAGAGGTGGCGATGCGTGCAGCCTTTAAAGCAGTGATGTCTGATAAACAAGTCGCTTATTTAGTCCCAACCACTGTCTTAGCCAGACAACACTTCTACGCATTCAAAAAACGTTTTGAATCCTTTGGGGTAACCGTAGAGTTATTAAGCAGGTTTGTTACAGTTCGTGAACAAACCGATATTTTAAAACGCTTAGAAAAAGGGTTAGTGGATATTGTGATTGGGACACACCGGTTACTATCTAAAGATATTAAGTTCAATGACCTTGGGTTACTCATCATCGATGAGGAACAACGCTTTGGGGTAGAACATAAAGAACGCATTAAAGAAATGAAAGTTAACATCGACTGTTTATCCTTATCTGCCACCCCGATCCCAAGAACGCTTCAAATGGCATTAATGGGTATCAAAGACCTATCGATGATTGAAACACCACCAGTTAACCGTTATCCAATTCAAACCTATGTCGTTGAAAGACATGATGCCATCATCAAAGAAGCGATTGAACGTGAGTTATCCAGAGCCGGACAAGTCTTCTATTTATACAATAAAGTCTCAGATATCGAACTCATCGTTAAAAAACTCATGATGTTAGTGCCGGATGCGAAGATTACCTTCGCACATGGTCAGATGAGCAAAGACAAGATTGAAGACGTAATCACAGACTTCATTGACCGTAAATACGATGTGTTAGTCTCAACCACCATCATTGAAACGGGCATTGATATTCCAAACACCAATACCTTAATTATCCACGATGCCGATACCCTAGGGTTATCACAACTTTATCAAATCAGAGGCCGCGTTGGTAGAAGTGATAAGATTGCTTATGCCTACTTGATGTATCAAAAACATAAAGTCATGACAGAAGACGCGATGAAACGGTTAAAAACCATTCAAGACTTCACCGAGTTAGGCTCAGGCTTTAAGATAGCCATGCGAGATTTATCCATTCGTGGTGCAGGCGATATTTTAGGCGGCGAACAAAGTGGGTTCATTGATACAGTCGGCATTGATATGTATCTAAGACTGCTAGAAGAAACCATCGATGAAAAACGTGGCATCAAAAAGAAAGAAGTCAAAGATGAGAAAGAGTTACCACTATCGAATAGACACATCTCCAAAGACTTCATCGATTCAGATGAAGTCAGGGTTGCCATCCATAAGCGTATTGCACAACTCAACACACTCGTTGATATTGATAACCTTAAGATGGAATTAGAAGACCGATTTGGTAAGCTGGATGAAGACTTAGTCATCTATATGTATGAGAAAGTATTTAAGAAATTATGTGCTAAACTAGGCGTTGAAAAAACCATCAAATCAACCACCGATGTCACCCTAGTCTTATCGATAGAAGCATCGAGTCAAATCAACGGCGAATCCTTATTCTTATACGCCAGTGAAACCAATGCCAATATCAAGTTATCTTATTTACATGACCGAATCCATATCGCTTTATTATTAGATAAACACAACAAGCATTACTTATATAGATTCATTGAGTACCTATCGTTAGTCACTAAACACTTATAGCAGCCAAAACGGCTGCTATTTTTGTAAAATAAACCTTTATTTATAAAAAGTTAGCGGTATAATGAAGGTATAAATGGAAGTGATTATGTGGGAAAATTATCACGTCTTGAAATTAAAACGCTTCGTAGAAAACAAAATATCGTATCGAGGTACCTAGCGAGCTTGGTGATTACCACCGTCGTGGTGGTAGCTTCTTTTAGGTTATTTAGACCACTAGAAGCGAAAATAACCAACATTGAACTTTTACAAGCTGAGATGTATGTGAGCACCTTTGTTATCCCAAATGAAGACCTCATCCAAGGCACATTAAAAGTCACGCTAGAAAGTACCTCGACCTATCAAGAACAGCCGATCAGTGTCGGGGACTCAGTCGGGTATTTCACAGACTTGATATACGGCAGAACGTATAAGATTAAAATCAAAGGCGATGTTGGGTATGGCTTACAAACCTTTTATGAACAAACCTATTACTTAAGAAAAGCCATATCCGTTGATATGTCATTCTCACAGTACCAACATACGATTTATTATCAGTTAAGCGGTTATGACTTATTTAATATGATTCCAACCGATACATTCTATGTGGATATGTATGAAGAGAACACCTTTATTAGAAGAGATACATTTACGATAGACCCAACTAGGTATTTAACGGGTTATGGTGAATTACTAGAAATTAAAGCTGATAGCTACACCTATCAGTTCGTCATTAAGTATGACTACCGTGGTGGTGAAGCGATTCTATATGAAACGAACTTTTTAACAACCACCAACCCAACCATAGATGGGGAGGTCTTTGGTGGATTAGACTATATTGGTTATTACCTTTATATCAATGATTTCGCATTGAAGATTAAAGGACCTGAAGCAAAAGTGCTATTAAAAGGTAATGGTTATGAAACAGAAACCCTTTATCCAATTGATACTAACCCAATGATTCAAGATAACATTACCTTATTAGAACCAGGCTATTATGAATTAACGGTTTATCTCGATTTAGGCAAAGGATTTGAGCAGTACTATCAAGCATATGTTGAAGTAGGAGGACTAGAACAAACATGGGCAAACTAAACAAACAAAGTATTACGTCAATTGTATTTTTATCACTAGGTGGGTTATTCTTACTAATTGCCATACTCGGTAGATTCATATTTAACCCTGGGACTTTAATGTATGAATTATCAGTAGAGAGTATTGGTAAGTTTTTTGATATCATTGATTTTTTTGAAACGAAGCTGCCAGCCATTGTTGAAACACTTGCGATCATAGTGTTCTTGTGGTTATTAGGTAAGGCGATTGGGTTTATACTTAAACTCATTAGTGTTGAAGGTAAAAAGTCGAAAACGATTGCTAATATCATTTCATCTACCATCAAATATGGCTTATTATTAATCGGTGCATTTCTTGTCTTATCAGCATGGGGTGTTGAAACACCAACGTTACTCGCATCATTAGGTATATTAGGGTTAGCCATATCCTTCGGTGCTCAAAACCTAATTGAAGATATATTAGCAGGTTTATTTATCATCTTTGAAGATCAATTTGAAATCAATGACATCATTCAAATTGATGGATTTAGAGGTAAGGTAACAGAGATTGGCTTAAGAACCACTAAGTTTGAAGATGTTAATGGCGACATAAAAATCATCAACAACAGCGATATCAGAGGTGCCATTAATACCACCAATAAGTTATCACCTGCGATTTGTGATATCTCCGTATCCTATGGGGCAAACCTAAAGGCAGTTGAGGATGTCATTAAAGCGAATCTAGACCGCATCAAAAAGAATATCCCGCATATCATTGAGGGGCCATTTTACTTTGGGGTTGAATCATTAGCAGAATCTTCTGTGGTATTAAGGATCTATTCTAAGTGTGATGAAGAAAATAAATATAGCGTTAGAAGACAACTGAACCGTGAGATGAAACTGATATTCGATGAAAACAACATCGAAATCCCATTCAATCAAATCGTTGTGCATCAATCGAAAGAAGCGTAATATATAAAACGTTAATCAAAAACCATCCATCTTTAATAACGGATGGTTTTTTGTTTGTGGTTATTTAAAAAGTCAGTTATGTATCAATAAAACAAAAAAATATCGCTAAGAAAATACAAAAACATAAAAAAATGTCAGTAAAATGTAAAATATGTAACAAAACAGTTGCAAAATCATTCTTTTTGTGCAAAAATGTTCAACTATAAGAGAGGGTATTATATGTACACAAGAGAAGATATTTTAAAATTAGCTAAAGAATCAGATGTGAGATATGTAAGATTGCAGTTTACAGATATGCTAGGTACAGTGAAGAATGTTGAAATTCCTGTGACGAACTTATCGAAAGCGTTAGATAATGACATTATGTTTGACGGTTCATCCGTAAAAGGTTTTGTCAGAATTGATGAAGCAGATATGTATTCAAATCAGGATATAAATAC
>CAKMJY010000125.1 GCA_927433595.1 uncultured Acholeplasmatales bacterium
GCAACTCATAAAAGGTCTCCTATATAGGGGACCTTTTTATTTTTATATATAGAAGAGGTGAAAACATGAAGACCTTAAGTCCCCTGCTCTTTAATAATTGTCCAACGGTAGAAGCCATAATGCCTTTACCAAGGGAGGAAACGACGCCTCCTGTAACGAAAATAAACTTTGTCTTCATGTTTTCACCTCTTCTATATATAAAAATAAAAAGGTCCCCTATATAGGAGACCTTTTATGAGTTGCCCTTTTTAATTATATCAAATTAGTTTTTGGTAATCAATCCTATATTACTTATCGTACATATCTTCGTAGTCGTCCATGATTTCATTGTAATCTTCATCATCGAAATCAAGGTCGTCATCGTCTTCGTCGATAAACTTAACTTTAGTAGGCTTAACGGTTTCATCGTCATCGGTTAAGATTAATTCATCTTCGTCAATGATGATGACATCGTCGTCTTCATCTTCAGCTTCTTCATCGTCTTCATCATCCTTAAGCTCTAATTCATCTTCTTCAGGGATGTAGTAATCTTCTACTGTTAATGTATCCTCTTCTTCTTCCACCACTTCTTCTGTCGTGTTGAAATAAGAACCGTCTTTGTCCCATAAGTCTAGGTTGTTTTCTTTTAAATCCCATTCATCATTTCCACAAAAAACAAACTTTGCAGAAAGGGTCATATCAATATAAAGTTGTGTCATTCTTTCAGTATCTTCTAAAGAGATTTCTTTTAAAGATGCCACTTGTTCAATTAAATCGTAGATGTTTTTTTTGCCTTCAGATCTTAAAATATCTTCTGCAATTTCAACCATGGATTTATTTACATATGTTTGTTTAGCCATAGTTTCCTCCTAAAATACTATAATATTGTATACGATGAGTGCCTTTTTTGCAAGACTTTTAGATAAATAAACTTAATTCTAAGGTTTTGCAGGTTTTTAAGCCCTCAATCGTGTGCTCATACTCAATTTTAATTAAACCTTGATTGATTATGAGGTGTTTCGTTTTAATCACAGTTTTGAATGTTATCCCATCTTGACGATAGTAACCCATTGTGGTTTGGTTCAATAAGAAGGGTTCTTGAGAAACAATCTCGCCTTCTCTTCTAATCAATACTTCATTCAGTCTAAAATAGACGACCACTGTTGCGTCTCTATTTGGGTCTTTGAATGTAATTTTGCCTGGTTCAAAACTGGACGTTAATTCGTATGATTCTTTTACCCCGTCCGTTGTGATGTCTAAAATCATGCCATCAATATTCTAGCTAATACAAGGATTGCTAAGATAACAACGATGATGATTAATAACTTCAACATCTTCTTTGCGATTGCTAATAATCCAAAGATGATGACAACTGCTAATCCAAGGGTTCCAAGAATTTTCACCCATTCAGGAAAAGGCATAATAACATCTGTGTAAAAATCAATGGCTAGTTGGTCAAAATTAACCAGTTCTTTTAGCATATTATCTAAATCGCCAAATAAACTCATTAAGAATGCCCAGATTTGTTCAAATATTTCCATAGCTTCAGCTCCTATTCGTATTTCTGTCTATTTAATAGGGCTCGTTCAAGGGTTTGATCATCCGCATAGCTCAGATCGGCACCAACAGGAATGCCATATGCAATCCTAGAGACCTTTAAATTGTATCTTTTCAATAATTCTTTTAAGTATTGAGCAGTTAGCTCGCCTTCAACTGTGCCCGATAGTGATAAAATCACTTCTTCTACACCATTAAGTCTTTTAAATAGACTATCAATATTTAAATCTTCGGCTTGAATACCTCTTGAAAAGTCGATTGATCCGCCCAATACGTGATATAACCCATCGAAAATATGGTTCTTTTCTAATATGAAGACGTCTTTTTCATCTGAAACCACCATAATGGCTTTTTGACTTCTAGTTTCATCTTCACAAATGCCACAGTGTGATTCCATCAATACCCCACAAATCGGACAAGTTGAAATCTTTGTTTTCGCATCCACCAAGTGGGTGCTAAACAAATTGACGTCTTCTTTATCCATTGAAGATAAGGTGAATAGGGCAAGGCGTTCGGCTGTTTTACTCCCGATGCCTGGAAATTTTTTAAAATCTTCTATGAGTTTTAAAAAACTTTCTGGGTATTTCATCTAAAATCCCATACCTGGCATGCCTGCTGTAAAGCGACCCATTTCATCTGCAGTCGTCTTATCGACCACCGCAACTGCGTTATTAATCGCTGCAAGCACTGCATCTTGTAACATCTCAATGTCTTCTAATAATTCTGGATCAACTTTGATGTCAACCACTTGATGAGACCCAAGCATGACCACTCTAACGCCACTGGCTTGCCCAGTGAATTCAGTCATTTGTAGTCTTTCTTGAGTTTCTTGCATCTCTTTTTGTAGTTTTTGTAATTTTCTAATCATATTTTGGTTCATTGTTCTACTCCTTTATCATGACTTTGTCTTTGCCAAAGAAATCAATGGCTAGTGCAACCGAACCCGGTTGCCAAGTGTCTTCAGTTTCTTCATATAATGCTAAATCAGTTGGTGGTAGCTTAGGTTTCTTGTTCCCTTGACGCCATTGTGTCATAAATGATTCAAAAAGCGCGCGCCAAGTTTCTTCATCGATACAATAGAAATTTTCAATGAGCTTTGTCTTCGCATTTAAGATGTCAAATACCAATTGTTTGGTTTTTGATTTCATCATCAACTGACAGTTAATCTTACTTGGATAAACCAATAATAATTCATCACTGGTTGCTGCCACTAGTTTTGCTTCATGTAACAACATCGCAGTTGTTTCAAGTCTAGGGTCTTTAATGAGTGGTAATCTATCCCAACCTTTTAGGATTAGGTTCTTTTTATTGACGTCGCCATTGTTCAAAATGCGTTCGATATCAGATACCGTCACCAAAGGCTTCTTATCGGTTGTCATGACTTCTTTTTGTTCGAGTGGGATATTATCATGGCTATTACTTTGTTTTGGTTGTGGTGGATTTTTCTTTAGTTTTGATATTTCAAACTCAAGCCCACTAATGCGTTTATTTAATACTTCTAAATCGTCTTGATAATCTATGCGGTCTACTTGTTTGTGGTCGATCATCTTGACGATGGCTAGTTCTAGATAAGCACGCTTTTGGTTACTCCACTTAATATCATTTTGAGTCCCATTTAGGATATCTAGATAGAAGTAGATACGGTCGTTTGAATATTTCTTTGACAATTCTTCCACATATTTGGTTGGTCTAATCGCGTCAAATACAACGTTCTTTTCAATTAAGAGGTCTCTTAAGGTTGAAATTAAGTCGGATACGATTTTGGCAACTTCTTTCCCATCTTCAATCATGTCATTCAAGAGTGAGAATGCATGGGTGGTTTCTTTGTTAAAGATAAAGTCTAGTAACTTCAATAGGTTTTCTTTAGATACAGACCCACTGACTGCGTTGACGTCACTTTCTGTGACTTCATCGTCTGAGAATGACACTGCTTGATCTAATAAACTTAGCGCGTCTCTTAGACCACCTTCAGCATATCTGGCGATTTCTTTAATCGCTGCATCTGTGATTTTGATTTTTTCCATTTCTTTGATATCGAACAATTTCTTTTCGATGTCTTTAGGGGCAATCCCTCTAAAGTCAAATCGTTGACATCTCGATAAAATGGTTGCTGGTATTTTATTTGGTTCAGTGGTTGCGAGAATAAAAATCACGTGTTTTGGTGGTTCTTCTAATGTCTTTAATAAGGCATTAAATGCCCCAGTTGATAACATATGAACTTCGTCGATGATATATACTTTATACTTAGCCATACTTGGTAAGTATTTGACTTTTTCTCTTAAGTCTCTGATTTCATCGACCCCGTTATTGGATGCGGCATCGATTTCAACAACATCCGATATCACACCGGATTGAATCGCTCTACATGTCGCGCATTCGCCACATGCATCTTTGGTAGGACCATTTTCACAGTTCACTGCTTTTGCTAAGATTTTTGCGATACTCGTTTTACCAGTACCACGAGGTCCAGAAAAAAGGTAAGCATGTGCAATCTTGTCATGAACTAGTGCATTTTGTAAAGTTTTTACGATGACTTCTTGACCGGCCACTTCTTGGAAGTTTCTTGGTCTGTACGTTCTATATAACGCTTGATAGGACATAGCACACACTCCTTTGCTTTTGTATTATATCATATATGATATGGTTTGTTACTTACCTAAACAAAATTTAGAAAATAATTCACTGATTAAATCTTCAGGGTGATAATCACCTGTAATCTCACCTAAATACTGCCAGGCTTTCTTTAAATCGATTTCTGTCATATCAATTGGCATATGTATCTCAATGGCGTTTAAAACGTCATCTAATGCTTGTATGGTTTGTTTGATTTTATCGATGTGTCTGACGTTTGATAAAATGTTGAAGTCTTTTTCTTTGATGTCAGACATACCTAAAACCGTTACAATTTCTTTTTCTAAATCCTTTAAGCCTTCTTTTGTTAAGGTAGATAAACTTAACATGTGTAAGTCTAGTTCTAATGCTTTATTTAAATCATTCTTGTTGCCAACAATGATACGCTTTTTATGTTTGGTTTGTTCAAGTAATAGTTCATCTTCTTGTGATAATTTTCTACTTTGATCTAAGACAAGGATAACCAGTTCAGCTTCTTCAATGGCTTTTTTAGAACGATTGACCCCGATCTTTTCAACGACGTCACTGGTTTCTCTAATGCCTGCTGTATCGATTAAAATGAGGGTAATACCGCCTACGTTGATATAAGCTTCAATGGTGTCTCTGGTCGTGCCTTCAATGTCTGTAACAATGGCCCGTTCCTCATTTAGAAGGGCATTTAGCAAACTGCTTTTACCAACGTTTGGTTTGCCAATGATCGCAGTCTTTACACCGTCACGAATGATCTTACCTTTATCTGCATCACTCAGTAATTCAACTAATTTATTTTTAATGTCTAAAACATATGGTTTAATGACTTCATTGCCCATCACTTCAGCATCGTCGTACTCAGGATAATCAATGTTGACTTCGATTTTGGCAACCAAGTTTAAGACAGACTCTCTAACAGATTCAATGCCTTTCTTGATGTCCCCTGAAAGACCGGATAATGCCAATTTCATGGCGTTTTCGTTCTTTGCGTGAATGAGGTCCATGATCGCTTCTGCTTGTGTTAAATCGATACGACCATTGACGAATGCACGTTTGGAAAATTCACCAGGTTCAGCTAACTTAACCCCGGTTTCTAATATCCGTTCTAAGACTTTTTGTGTGACTAAAATACCACCATGACATGAGATTTCAACGGTGTCTTCTGCGGTAAATGTTTTCGGTGCTTTCATGATAGTGACTAACACTTCATCAATCGTTTTTCCCGTCTTCTCAATGATAAAACCATACGTGACCGTATGTGATTTCATCTTGGTTAAGTTTTTACCTTTAAAGATCTCATTCGCTTTCGTGATTGCCTCACTACCGCTAATCCTGATTACAGAGATGCCTGCTGTCCCAAAAGGGGTCGCAATCGCCGCAATTGTATCTAATATCATAACATCACGTCCTAGATAATATTATACCATTTTTTGCCCCTTAGAAAAAGAAAAAACGTAGTTGCCTACGTCTTAACTTGCCATCCAATTAATTGGTTATGCGTGTCGCTTAATATCGTCATCGTTCGCATCTTCTTCATCGTTGAAGTCATGATGAACGTGCGGAATAAATGGATTTATACCGCGTTTCATATCTCTTAAATAGATGAATGATACTAAGAATGTGCCGAAAATTAATGACGTTAAAATATAACCACTACCAGCAACTAATCCCATCATTGCCGTTGCCCAAATGGTAGCTGCCGTGGTTAATCCGATGATATTCTTTTGGCCCTTCATGATTACACCAGCACCAATGAAACCAACACCCGGTAAAACTTGTGCGATTAATCTTTGGTTATCTGCCGCAGAATCGCCGCCTTGGTGTTCGAACATATAAAGCTGAATGATACCAATGAATGCTGTTGATACAGCAATCAAGATGTGGGCTGAAATACCAGCTGATTTACCGATGTTTTGTCTTTCAAGTCCGATTAAGAAACTGAAAAATAAAGCAATCGCTAAAGGTAAGATGATTTTATACCAAAAATCACCACTTTGGAACACTTGTAATTCTATTTCAAACGGTGTCATTTTTCTTTATTCCTTTCTTCATAAATTTCATTAAAATCATATTTATTATCCTCGTATTGATATCCGAGTACTGCATTCAAATTTACGTTTTCAGCTGCTTTAAAGATAGATTGATCCACTTCTGGGTGAATTTTTCTTAAATCCGCAATCAGATTTTTAATCTCTCTTCTTTTTGAAGACGTTCTGCTCGCAACCACGGTACAACCGCAGTTCATCGATTGAATCCCACTTGATTGTGTAAATCTAATAATATCATGTTCTTTGATGTAAAACATCGGTCTGATTAACTCAATGTTATCAAAGTTATCCGCTGTAATCTTCGGTACCATGGTCTTAAATTGACCACCATATAATACATTTAACATTGTAGTTTCAATCACATCATCGAAATGATGTCCTAAAGCTAGTTTATTGCAGCCCAATTCTTGTGCTGCGTTATATAAGAACCCTCTTCTCATTCTGGCACACATATAACAAGGGTTATCAGAAGCAATCTTACCTGCGACGGCAAAGACATTTGATTTTTTAATCACCAACGGGATATTTAAATACCTGCAGTTGGTTTCTAGTAATTCTAAGTTAACTGGATTAAACCCTGGGTCCATCGCAAGATAGACCACATCAAACTTAACGATACTATGTTTATGTAACTCTTGAATGAGTTTCGCTAGCAACAAGGAGTCTTTCCCGCCACTAATGCCAACCGCGACTTTATCGCCTTCTTCAATGAGTTTATAGTCTTTAACTGCTTTGATAAATTTTGCCCAAATCTCTTTACGATAAGATTTGATGATACTTCTTTCAATGTGTGTTAATGATTGAAGTGGTTCTGTGACGACAATGCGTTCACAAACCTCTCTAATATCCATGATTATTGTTCTGCTTTATATGCATCTAGGTAATCGCCAACACGGGCAATGAATGCATCTAATTGATCCCAGTTTTCTAGTTTCGCACCAGATGCCTTCGCATGACCGCCGCCGCCAAATTCATTGGCAAGTGTGGAAATGACTGGGCCTCTTGAGCGAAGTCTAATTCTGATCTCGTCGTTTGGATATTCTAAAATGATGGCCCATACTGGATAGCCTTCAATCCCGCCAATGACAGAAACCATGGATGCGGCTTGTTCATCTGTAACACCAAATTCATTGATGACATCTCTTGTGACTTTTACGTAGATGAAGCCTTTTTCTGTTGTAACAAAGTGTGATAAGATATACCCTTTTAAGCGTGTCATGTTCAATGTTTCAACAGATAATTTACCATCCACATATTCCACATCGACACCCTTTTCAATGAGCATCCCCGCCATTTCGTGGGTTAATTTAGATACGCCTCTAAAACGGAATCTACCTGTATCTGTTAGGATGCCAGTATACATTGCTAGTGCGCCTTCAAGCGTTAACTTTAATTCCTTTTTATAACGGGTATAAAAGTGTGCAATCATTTGTGCACAAGATGGATAATTGGTGTCTACCCACATGTAATCTCCGTAAGGGTTAATTGGAATGTGGTGGTCAATTTTAATGACTTCTTTACCAAGTTTATAGCGCTTGTCAGAAATTCTTTCTTCTGTTGCAGTATCGACAACAATCGATAATGCACCTTCATATAGACTATCTTCGATGATATCTGGTGTACCAACAAAACTCACGAAGTCAGAGGTTTCACCAACCACATAAACTTCTTTTTCTGGAAATGAGCTTTGGATGATATTCTTTAAACCGAACTGAGCCCCATAGCAGTCGCCATCTGGTCTTTGGTGTCCGTGGATAATGATTCTATTGTATGCTTTAATCTTCTTTAAAATAATTGGGTTAATCATATTACTTATTCTCCTTTAAAAGTGCTTTATAGTCACTGATGACGTTATCGACTTCTGCCCAAGACTTAAGGCTAGCGCCACAAGCTTGTTCATGGCCGCCACCGCCATACTTTTTAGCGATATCGACAATTTTAATGCCTCTTGATCTAAACTCACCAAGAATAATGTCTTTTTCAGCATCGTAGGTGAAGTTTAACCAAATCTTGATTTCTTCAATACCTGCTGCTAAGTTCACCATGCCTCTTGATACACTAAACACATCGATATTAAACTTTTCAAATACGTCTTTGTCGTTCTTTAAATAAGCGACGCCATCTTCATAAACAAAGCGATTTTGGAAGAAAGTCTTTAATTGCTTATTCTCTAATGTGTCCACATATAAGAAATCATATAGTTCTGTGGTCTTAGCACCTAATCCAGTTAGGATTGAAGCGACTAAAAAGACACGTTCAGGTTGATGCATCCACTGGAATCTACCTGTATCGGTTACAAGTCCTGCATAAAGAAAAGAGGCTGCCCTTTGATTAATCTTTAAATTCAGTTCTAAAGCCATATCTGTAATCAATTCTGCACATGCAGAATAGCTTGAATCGGATACAACGATTGAGGCTTCATCGATGTCACAATCGTTCTTATGGTGATCGATGACGATCACGTCTTTGGCTAATTTATATCTTTCATCTGATACCATGTGCTTAACAGCAACGTCTAGTATAAATACCAACGCGTTTTCATAAAGCGCATCCGGTACTTCTTGCATGTCTTTATCAACATCAAATCGGTTTTGATCACCAACCACATAAACTGCTTTATTTGGGAAATTTTCAACTAAAATTTCCTTCCATCCAACTTGTGAGCCAATGGCATCAAAATCTGGTTTTGAATGTCTGTGAATGATGATCACTTGATGATTCATCACTTTACTTAATATTTTTTGATAATTCATATATAAATATCCACCCTTTCTACTGTGTGTAAGGCTTTTTTTTATTGGGGTGCCTTATATTAGTATACCATTAATAACAGCCATATAAAAGTGAAATATCGTACGTAATTACACACACGCGCATGATAATCGTTGTATTTTCGATAAATTGTTGCTATAATGTGAATGTATGAAAATCGTTAGAAAGGAAGATAAAATGACTAAGTACGTATATTTGTTCAAAGAAGGACAAGCAAGCATGAAAAACCTACTTGGTGGTAAAGGTGCAAACCTTGCTGAAATGTCAAGCTTAGGCTTACCAGTTCCTCAAGGATTTACAGTAACAACTGAAGCCTGCAACAAGTACTACCACGATGGTAAAGTAATCACACAAGAGGTTGTTGACCAAATTTTTACCGCTTTAGAAGCAACAGAAAAAGAATTCGGTAAGAAATTCGGCGACGCTGAAAATCCATTCCTTGTATCAGTGCGTTCAGGTGCAAGAGCATCTATGCCTGGTATGATGGATACTATCCTAAACCTAGGTTTAACAGATGAGGCTGTAGCAGGCTTAGCAAAACTAACTAACAACCCACGTTTTGCTTATGACTCATATAGAAGATTCATTCAAATGTTTGCCGATGTCGTTATGGACATTGAAAAAGCAAATTTCGAACACCTACTTGAAGAAATGAAAGAGGCTAAAGGTGTTCATTTAGACACTGATTTAGATGCAGATGATCTAAAAGAATTAGTAAATAGATTTAAAGCGAGATATGCTGAATTAAAAGGTGAACCATTCCCACAAGATCCAAAAGTTCAATTAATCGAAGCGATCACAGCAGTATTCAGATCATGGGACAACCCAAGAGCGAATACATACCGTATGTTGAACCACATTCCTTATGAATGGGGTACAGCGGTTAACGTTCAAGGCATGGTTTTCGGTAATATGGGTCTAGACTCAGGTACAGGTGTTGCTTTCTCAAGAAACCCTGCAACTGGTGAAGACGTATTATACGGGGAATACTTATTTAACGCACAAGGTGAAGACGTTGTTGCTGGTATTCGTACACCAAAACCAATTTCAGAATTAAAATCAGATAACGAAGCGCTTTATAACGAGTTTCATGATATTTCTAAGAAATTAGAAAAACATTACAGAGACATGCAAGATATGGAATTTACCATTGAAAAAGGTAAATTATACATGTTACAAACACGTAACGGTAAGAGAACTGCACAAGCTGCTGTTAAATTAGCCATCGACCTAGTTAACGAAGGTTTATTAACTAAGGAAGAAGCAATTCTAAAAGTTGAACCAGCACAATTAGATGC
>CAKMJY010000126.1 GCA_927433595.1 uncultured Acholeplasmatales bacterium
TTAGGGGCAATGATGTAACGTTTTTCACCATCTACATAGTTAATTAACGCGATGTTAGCACTTCTGTTTGGATCATATTCGATTGTTGCAACTTTACCAACGATACCATCTTTATTTCTCTTAAAATCACTACTTGAGCCATTAAATAAAAATGGTGGCCGTAATAACCAAGGTAAAATTACGGTTCGTCACCAAGGTGGCGGCGCAAAGCGCAAATATCGTGTAATTGATTTTAAGAGAAATAAAGATGGTATCGTTGGTAAAGTTGCAACAATCGAATATGATCCAAACAGAAGTGCTAACATCGCGTTAATTAACTATGTAGATGGTGAAAAACGTTACATCATTGCCCCTAAAGGCTTAGTGGTTGGCATGTCAATTGAATCAGGTATCGGTTCAGACATCAAAGTTGGTAACGCATTACCAATTATGAATATTCCTGTTGGTACAGTTGTACACAACATCGAATTACACCCTGGCAAAGGCGGACAATTAGTTCGTTCAGCTGGTACTTCAGCTCAAATCTTAGGTCGTGAAGAACGTTATGTTCTTGTTAGACTAAGTTCAGGCGAAGTTAGAAAAATATTAGGTACTTGCCGTGCAACAGTTGGGGAAGTTGGTAATGAAACTTTCGAACTTGTTAATATCGGTAAAGCAGGTAGAACAAGACACATGGGCATTCGTCCAACAGTCAGAGGTTCGGTTATGAACCCTAACGACCACCCACACGGTGGTGGTGAAGGTAAACAACCAATTGGTCGTAAATCACCAATGTCACCTTGGGGCAAACCTGCTCGTGGTATCAAGACTAGAGATTCTAAGAAGGCATCTAACGATCTAATCGTAAGACGTCGTACGAAGTAGGAGGAAAATCATGGCACGTTCAATTAAAAAAGGTCCTTTTTGTGATGATCACTTATTAAACAAAGTGAAAACAGCTAAAAAGGCAAAAGATAACAAAGTAATCCAAACTTGGTCTAGACGTTCAACGATATTCCCTGACTTTGTAGGATTAACAATTGCAGTATACAATGGTAGAGAACATGTACCTGTGTACGTAACAGAAGATATGGTAGGCCACAAGCTTGGTGAATTTGCACCAACTCGTACTTACCGTGGTCATGGCGCTGACAAAAAAGCGAACAAGAAATAATGATGGAGGTTAATATGGAATCTAAAGCTATTGCGAAAACCGTGCGTGTTACACCTAGAAAAGCAAGACTAGTTATTGATCTCATCCGTGGATTGGATGTTAAGGAAGCGCAAGCTGTCTTAAAGTACACACCACGTGCTGCATCTCCTATTATTCTTAAAGTCCTTAATAGCGCAGTTGCAAACGCAGATCACAATTATAATATGAACACTTCAAACTTATATGTTAAAGAAGCATATATCAACGAAGGCGTTCGCATGAAGAGAATGATGCCTAGAGCTAAAGGCCAAGGCGATATCATTCAAAAAAGAACAAGCCACATTACTGTAGTTGTGGCAGAAAGAGTTTAGGAGGGAACAAACGATGGGTCAAAAAGTTAGTCCAGTCGGCTTACGCGTAGGGGTTATCCGTAATTGGGATGCTAAATGGTACGCGGATAAGAAAAATGTTCCGGCACTATTAAAAGAAGATATTGATATCAGAAAGTTCCTAAAAACAACTTTCAAAAATGCTGCAGTTTCTCAAATCGAAATCGAAAGATTAAAAGGCAAAACCAAGGACAGAGTAAAAGTAACATTACACACTGGTAAACCTGGTGTTGTCATCGGTAGAGACGCAGAAAATAAGAACAAGGCCGTTAAGACATTAGAATTCATGACTAAAAAAGAAATCATTCTAAATGTGGTTGAAGTAAAACGCGTTGAAACAAACGCTGAACTAGTTGCACAGTCAATTGCTGAACAATTAGAAAACCGTGCTTCATTCCGCCGTGTTCAAAAAATCGCTATGCAAAGAGCATTAAAAGCAGGCGCTAAAGGGGTTAAAACATTAGTTTCTGGCCGTCTTGGTGGTGCTGAAATCGCTCGTAGCGAAGGTTATTCAGAAGGACGCGTTCCACTACACACATTACGTGCTGACATCGATTATGCAACAGCAGAAGCGACAACTACTTATGGTAAGTTAGGCGTCAAAGTGTGGATCTATAAAGGTGAAGTTTTACCTGGTCAAAAAGTTAGATCAGAAGCACAACCTAGAAGAGAAAAGCGCAGTAAGGGAGGCAAGTAATTATGTTAATGCCAAAAAGAACAAAATATCGCCGTCCTCATCGCGTGAGCTATGAAGGTCTTGCGAAAGGAAATTTAACTTTAAATAATGGTACTTACGGGCTACAAGCTACAGAAGGTGCTTGGGTAACCAACCGCCAAATCGAAGCTGCACGTATCGCTATTACAAGACACATGAAACGTCAAGGTAAAGTGTGGATCAATATTTTCCCTCATTTAGCTAAAACTAAAAAACCACTAGAAGTACGTATGGGTTCCGGTAAAGGGGCACCAGATTCTTGGGTTGCAGTTGTTAAGACTGGAAAAATTATGTTTGAAGTTGCTGGGGTTACAGATGAAGTTGCACACGAAGCATTAAGACTTGCTTCCCATAAGCTTCCTGTTACAACTAAGATTATTCGTAAGGTGGGTGACCAATAATGAAGGCTATAGAAATTCGTAAAATCAGCACTGCTGACTTAAACAAACGTATTGACGAATTAAAAATTGAATTATTCAATCTTCGTTTTCAACTTGCTGTTGGTCAATTAGAAAACACTGCACGTATAAGTCAAGTACGTAAATTAATCGCACAAATGAAGACAATCATTAGTGAACGTAACGAATAAGGAGGATACTATGGAAAGAAACAATAGAAAAGTGTTTACAGGTACTGTGGTATCTACCAAAATGGAAAAAACGATCACAGTGGTTGTTGACACTTACAAAAAACACAGTTTATATGGGAAACGCGTAAAAGTTTCCAAAAAATATCATGCGCATGACGAAAACAGCATTGCAAAGGTTGGAGATGTAGTAACTATTATGGAAACTCGCCCACTTTCAGCTACTAAACGTTTTAGATTAGTAGAAGTTGTTTCCGAAGCTAAATAAGGAGGGACTATCATGATTCAACAAGAAACAAGATTAAACGTTGCTGATAACAGCGGCGCACGTGAAGTCTTAGTCATCAAAGTATTAGGTGGTACCCGCCGTCGTTATGCAAATATCGGTGATGTCGTAGTCGTTGCAGTTAAAAAAGCAACACCAGGCGGTATCGTTAAAAAAGGTGACGTTGCAAAGGCTGTAATCGTAAGAACAGTTTCAGGCTTAAGACGTGCTGATGGCTCATACATCAAATTTGATGACAATGCAGCAGTAATCATTAAAGAAGACTTAAACCCACGTGGTACCCGTATTTTCGGACCAGTGGCAAGAGAGCTAAGAGATAAGAACTTTATGAAGATCGTATCACTTGCTCCGGAAGTATTATAAGGAGGACATCATGAATATTAAAGCTGGAGATACAGTTGTAGTCATCGCTGGTAAAGACAAATTCACAGTCGATAAAAAAGGCAAAAAGACAAAAACAACTGGTAAAGTATTAAAAGCATTTCCTGGTGAAGACCGTCTATTAGTTGAAGGGGTTAACAAAGTGAAAAAACACCAAAGACCAACTCAACAAAACGAAAAAGGTCAAATCTTGGAAGTAGAAGCACCTATCCATGCATCGAATGTTATGGTTCTCGACCCTAAATTAAACGTTCCAACTCGCGTTGGTTACAAAGTCGTAGACGGTAAGAAAGTCCGTTATGCGAAAAAATCAGGCGCTAGCCTTGATAAATAAGAAGGAGTTTGACTATGAGTAGATTAAGAGAAAAATACGAAACCCTCACCAAACCCGAATTAATGAAAGCATTCAACTACACTACCGTTATGCAAGTACCAAAGATTGAAAAAATCGTTGTGAACATGGGTATCGGCGACGCTGTTGCTAACCCAAAAGCGCTTGACGACGCGGTTGATGAATTAGCTACAATCACTGGTCAAAAACCAGTTGTTACAAAAGCGAAAAAATCTATCGCGAACTTCAAACTTCGTGAAGGTATGCCAATCGGCTGCAAAGTAACATTACGTGGCGAAAGAATGTATTATTTCTTGGACAAATTAGTTTCAATTTCACTTCCACGTGTTAGAGACTTCCGTGGTATCTCAAAAGATGCCTTCGACGGACGCGGTAACTACACATTAGGCGTTAAAGAACAATTAATTTTCCCAGAAATCAATTTCGATAAAGTGAAAAAAGTACGTGGCATGGACATTGTCATCGTAACAACGGCACAATCAGATGAAGAAGGCAAAGCATTACTAACTTCACTTGGTTTACCGTTTAAAAAATAAGGAGAATAAACATGGCTAAAAAATCTATGATTGCGAAGCAACAACGTGTAGCTAAGTTCTCAACCAGAGCTTATACAAGATGCACAGTTTGTGGCCGTCCGCACGCAGTATACCAAAAATTTGGAGTTTGCCGTATTTGTTTTCGTGAATTAGCCTATAAAGGCGAACTGCCTGGCGTTAAAAAAGCCAGCTGGTAAGAAGGAGGAAATAATATGGTTATGACTGATCCAATCGCGGATTTACTAACTCGTATCCGCAACGCGAACACAATGCGTCATGAGAAAGTTGAAATCCCTACATCTAGACTAAAAACAGATATGTTAGGCGTTCTTAAACAAGAAGGCTTCATCGTGGATTTCACCACAAAACAAGTGGGCGTAGCTAACTTAACAGTAGTTACCCTAAAATATGCCGCAAATAATGAACGTGTTATTAAAGGCTTAAAGAGGATATCGAAACCAGGCTTACGTGTTTATGCACAAGCTAGCCAATTACCGACTGTACTTAACGGTTTAGGGATTGCAATTATTTCGACGTCAAAAGGCATCATGACAGACAGAGATGCACGTAAACAACAAATCGGTGGCGAAGTTCTCGCCTACGTTTGGTAATATAAGGAGGAAATATAAATGTCACGTATAGGTAATAAAGTGATCAATGTTCCTGCTGATGTTACTGTAAATATTACGGCAGCAAACTTTGTCACAGTAAAAGGTCCAAAAGGTGAACTTTCATTTCAATTCACAGATAGAGTTGGAATTAATCAAGAAAACCAAGTAATTACAATTACTAGAAAATCAGATGTAAACAATGACCGTAAACTACACGGTACAACTAGAGCCGTGCTTGCAAACATGGTAACAGGTGTAACAACAGGGTTCACTAAGCAATTAGAAATCCGTGGTGTCGGTTATAGAGCATCATTAGACGGTAAAGTATTAGTTATCAACGCAGGTTATTCACACTTAGTGAATTTAGAAATTCCTGAAGGCGTAACAGTTACCTTACCTAAAAATACCGATGTTATCTTAACAGGTATTGATAAGCAAGTTATTGGAGAATTTGCAGCTAACATTCGTCAAGTTCGTAAACCAGAACCATATAAAGGTAAAGGGATTCGTTACAAAGATGAAAATGTTCGTCGCAAGGAAGGCAAAACTGCTAAGAAGTAGTAGGAGGGCACATATATGATCAATAAACAATCAAGCAATGTATCACGCCAAAAGAGACATCTTCGTATTAGAAAGAATCTTTCTGGCACAGCAGCAAGACCTCGTTTAAGTGTATATCGCTCTAATACAGCTTTCTATGCACAACTAATTGACGACGTCAACCAAGTAACTTTATTTGCAGCAAGAAGCCAAGAACTTAACTTAACAAGTTCAAACGTAGAAGCAGCAAAAGCAGTCGGCAAATTAATTGCTGAACGTGGCTTAGCTGGTGGTGTAACTGAAGTAGTATTCGACAGAAGTGGTTATTTATACCATGGACGTATTAAGGCATTAGCCGAGGCAGCTAGAGAAGCTGGCTTGAAATTCTAAGGAGGGTAATCATGCGTAAACAAAGAGAAAAAGAAGTAGAATTATTTGAAGATCGCGTGGTCTCCATTAACCGCGTAACAAAAGTTGTTAAGGGTGGACGCCGCTTTAGATTTGCAGCACTAGTTGTAGTGGGTGACCATAATGGCACCGTTGGCTTTGGTTTAGGCAAAGCACAAGAAGTACCTGATGCAATCAAAAAAGCAGTTGAAGATGATAAGGAGGGTAATCACGCGATCTTAAAATAATTCTACTTCTTTTTCTCTTTGTTTACGCATGATTACCCTCCTTAGAATTTCAAGCCAGCTTCTCTAG
>CAKMJY010000127.1 GCA_927433595.1 uncultured Acholeplasmatales bacterium
AACCTTGAAAGGATGGTTGAAAACACATGGATTTATCCAATAAAGTAGCAATCGTAACAGGCGGTGCTTCAGGGATTGGCAGAGCCATATCACTAAGCCTTGCCAAGCACGGCGCAAATGTGGTTGTAAACTACAACAGAAGTGCGGATAAAGCAAATGCTTTAGTCACAGAAATTGAATCATTTGGTGGTAAAGCAGTGGCCGTTCAAGCCGATGTTTCTCAATATCAAGATGCAGAAAAGCTAATGCAAACTGCACTCGATACATTTGGGACACTCAATATATTAGTAAATAATGCAGGCATCACCGATGATGCCTTGATCCTAAGAATGTCTGAACAACAATTTGATAACGTCATCAACACCAACTTAAAGGGTGTATGGAACATGACAAAAGTCGCTGCGAAAACCTTATTAAAATCTGGTTACGGCAGAGTGATCAATATCTCAAGCGTCTCAGGTGTATTAGGTAATGCAGGCCAATCCAATTACAGTGCTGCCAAAGCAGGTGTGATTGGGATGACCAAAGCGGTTGCGAAAGAGTTTGCCGCACGTGGCGTGACTGTGAATGCGGTTGCCCCAGGTTTTATCGAATCTGACATGACCGATAAGTTAAACGATGAACAAAAACAAGCATGGCAAGCCATGATTCCACTTAAACGTTTTGGTAAAAAAGAAGAAATTGCTGAAGTCGTGACGTTTTTAGCGTCAGAACTTGGTGCATATATAACTGGCCATACCTTAGAGGTAGATGGCGGGTTAGTGATGTAGGTGATGATATGAAAAGAAGAGTTGTCGTAACAGGCATGGGCTTAGTTAGCCCTGTTGGTAATACAGTGGATGAATCATTTAACAATATGGTAAATGGTGTTAATGGCATCGATTTTATTACACTAGAAGATGTCACCAATTGGAAAGTGAAACTAGCAGGTGAAGTTAAAAACCTCAATTTCGAAGATTTCTTAGACCGTAAAGAAGTCAAAAGAAGTGACCGCTCGGTGAATCTCGCGATGGTTGCTATGATTGAAGCCTACGCCCAATCGAAACTAGAAGGGGCAGAGATTGACCGCACAAGGTTAGGCACTTTTATTGGTAGCGGGATTGGTGGCTTAAAAACCATCGAAGAAGAAGTGTCGACTTTTGCAACCCGTGGTCAAGACCGTATGTCGCCATTCTTTATTCCAAATTCAATCATCAATTTGATTGGTGCGAAAATTGGTATCAAGTATCAAGCATATGGCCCTAATCTACCACAAGTGACTGCATGTAGTGCTGCAACCAACTCGATTGGTGAAGCATTCAGATATATCAGAGATGGCTATCTAGAAATCGCCATTACAGGTGGTGCAGAAGCACCAGTGAATGGCATTGGTGTTGGCGGTTTTGCCAGCATGAAAGCTTTAAATACATCCAATGATCCAAAACGTGCTTCCATTCCCTTCGATTTAGACCGAAGTGGATTTGTTATCGCTGAAGGCGCAGGCATCATCATTTTAGAAGAATATGAACATGCCAAAAATAGAGGTGCCGATATCCTAGCGGAAGTAGTTGGTTATGGTACCACATCAGATGCATTCCATATGACTGCACCCGATGATGAAGCCAAAGGCATCACCAACTGTATTTTACAAGCACTGGCAGATGCGAAGATGGACCCGAAAGACTTAGGTTATATCAACGCCCACGGCACATCGACCGTGCTCAATGATAAATATGAAACGTTAGGGATCAAACAAGCATTGAAAACACATGCTTACAACCTTAACATCAGCTCAACCAAATCCATGACAGGTCATGCATTGGGTGCAGCTGGTGCGATTGAATCGATTGCGGTGATTAAAGCCCTTCAAACAGGCTTGATTCCGCCAACCATTAACTACCAAAACCCAGATCCAGATTGCGACTTAAACTATACACCAAACAAAGCAGTTCAAAAAGACATCCAATATGGGATGAATATCAACATTGGCTTTGGTGGTCAAAACGCAGCCGTAATCTTTAAGAAGGTGACCCATGAATAAAATCGATGTTAAGTCCATTTTGCCACATCGTGACCCATTCTTATTTGTCGATGAGGTCTTAGAATTAGAGCCACTCAAAAAAGCTGTAGGTCTTAAATTAATCCATCCAGACTTGGATTTCTTTAAAGGCCACTTTCCAGGCAAACCAGTCATGCCAGGCGTTTTAATCATTGAAGCATTGGCCCAAGTCGGGGCAATCGCTTTATTATCCGATGATGCCTATAAAGGTAAGATTGCTTACTTTACTGGCATTGAAAAAGCGAAGTTTAGAAAAAGTGTTTTACCAGGTGACACACTCATCTTAAAGTGCGAAATAACCCGTTTACGCGGTAATTTTGGGTTTGGTGAAGGGAAAGCCTACGTGGGTGATGAATTAGTGTGTGAGGCACTCATTTCATTTGCTGTTAACTAATGCTAAGAACTGAACTCAAATTTCATGAGTTAGACTCAACCTCTGATTTCTTAAAAAATAGGTATCAAGATTTTCAACATTTTACATTTGTTAGAACGGACCATCAAAAAAAAGGCAGAGGTCAGTTTGACAGAACATGGCAAAGTGAATCTGGTAAAAACTTGCTGTTCTCAATTTTATTAAAAGATATAAATATCGCAAAAATGGATGACCTTAAAAGTATCGTCTTAAATTCAATCATGGATACTTTAGTATCTTTTGGCATCCATCCACAATTTAAAGCACCCAATGATCTTTATGTCTCGGGTAAGAAAATATGTGGCATATTGATTGAAAACCTAGCCAGTGAACACATGTATTTATATGTGGTCATTGGCATCGGTTTAAATATCAACCAAACCGATTTTAAAGATTTAAATGCAACCTCAATGTCATTAGAAAAAAATCAACTATTGGATATAGATATGGTTTATCAAACCTTACTAAATCAGTTCTTTAAGAGATATAACCTATGATGTTAAAAGATTATATTAAAACAGGCATGGCAACCGCCTTTCTAGCGATATCCGTCTATGCGATACCGCCAGTGATGTTGCCATTTAGTCAAGTACCATTTACACTTCAGACCATGGTCATTGTCTTAATCGCCTTTATGTTTAAGCCTTATCAAGCCTTTTTAGCCATTATACTATATTTAATATTAGGCTCAATCGGCTTACCAATCTTTGCCTATGGCCAAGGTGGATTTGATCGAATCATCGGTCCAACCGGTGGATTCTTGTTGTTGTTCCCACTGGTTGCCTATGGTATCTCATTTTTTAAATCTAAAGATAAACATATTAGAAATATCATGACCGCTTTACTCTGGTCCATTTTGGTTTTATACCCTTTAGCTACGATTTGGTTAGCTTACAGTTTATCCTTAGATTACCTAAAAGCACTTTATATCATGTTACCGTTTATTCCACTTGATATCCTAAAGACCTTCTTAGCCTATGCGATTTATAAAAGGCTACCAGAAGATCTCATTTAAACACCAAACGGTCGTTACTACAGTAACAGATAGGAATTAAACTATGAGTTTTACAATTATACAAGGTGGCATGGGTGTAGGTGTATCATCTACAACTTTAGCCAATGCAGTTTCAAGAAAAGGTGAGTTAGGTGTGGTCTCAGGGACAGCATTGGCACTCACATTCGCCAGACGATTGATGAAAGGTGCGAAAGACTATGTGTCCGCACTAGAAACCTTCTTCGATCGACATGTCGTAGAAAAGATGAAGGCCAAGTATTTAAACAAACTGAATCCGGATGGCTCATACAAAATGGTTGAAATGCCTACTTTAAAGCCTTCTCAAGACTTTGTTGAGTTAATGGTGGTTTCAACCTATTGCGAGGTTTATCTCGCGAAATTAGGCCATCTAGGCCAAGTTGGGATTAACTTCTTAGAGAAAATTCAAATGCCAACGTTATACTCAGTTTACGGGGCCATTTTAGCAGGCGTCGATGTCATTTTAATGGGCGCAGGTATTCCGGTTAGAATGCCACATGTGATTGATAAATTATCCAATCACGAAAAAGTGTCTTTACCAATCAAAGTTTATAATGACACCAACCATGTGGAGTTAACATTTGACCCAAGCACATTAAACTTATCGCATATACCATTAAAAAGGCCAAAGTTCTTCGCCATCATTTCATCTCATACACTGGCTAATTACTTATATAAGAGTGATTTTGGTGCACCAGATGCGTTTGTGGTTGAAAAGCATACGGCCGGTGGCCATAATGCACCACCAAGAGGGGATTACTTAATCAATGAAAAAGGTGAGCCCATTTATGGTGAAAGAGATGAAATCAACTTAGAAGCCATTAAAAAAGTCGGATTACCATTTTATTTAGCTGGCGGTTATGGCAACCCAACCCGTTACCAAGAAGCCTTGGCTTTCGGGGCAGAAGGTGTCCAAGTTGGTACTATTTTTGCCTTATCGGACGAATCCGGTTTTGAACCAACCCTTAAAAAGCAAATGCTAAAACAAATCGTTGAAGGTGAAGTAGACGTCCTGACAGATGCGAAAGCATCACCGACGGGCTTCCCGTTTAAGGTTGCCAATATCTTAAATACCATGTCTGAGAAAGACATCTACGAACAAAGAACCAGAATTTGTGACTTGGGTTACTTAAGAGAACCATATCAAAAAGAAAATGGGTCAGTCGGTTATAGATGTCCATCAGAACCAGTGGAAGACTACATCAAAAAAGGTGGGAAACTAGAAGATACGGTCGGTAGAAAGTGCTTATGCAACGGCTTAGTATCTGCCATTGGCTTACCTCAACAAAGAGGCGATCAAAAAGAATTACCACTCATAACATCCGGTGATGAAATCAATTTGGTGAGACCACTCATCAAAGATTTCTCTTATTCAGCGGCTGATGTCCTAAACTACATAAAAGGTGAAGCTACTATCTAGTGGCTTCTTTTTTTTGATTGTTAAGAGTTAAGAAAGCCTTAACAGATTCTTATATATATAATATATAAAGTAATGGACTTGAAAACATACTAAAAAACGACCATGAAAACGACCCCAAAAACTCCCTCAAAACACGTGTGAAAAACAAAAAAATTCAAAATTGACTTTATCGCTTTATAATGAGACAAAATCGACATAAAATTATTAACTTTTTTACAAATGAAAAAACGCTGAAAAAAAGTTTTAAAAAATCACTTGCAAATATATTTTTTTGACGTATAATTATATCTCGTAAAATAAATTAATAACGGAGGATCCAGGGTTGGAAAAAAAAGTAATTATTGAACTATCTCATGTAACCAAAAAGTTTGATGATGACATCATTGTAAATGACTTGAGTTTACAAATTTTTGAAAATGAATTTATCACATTGTTAGGACCATCAGGTTGTGGTAAAACAACAACACTTCGTATGATTGGTGGATTCGAAAAAGCCAATTCAGGGGATATTATCATCAACGGTAAAATCTTCAATGAACTGCCACCTTATGCAAGACCAATCAATACAGTTTTCCAAAGCTACGCCTTATTCCCACATTTAAACGTGGTCGATAACGTGGCATTCGGTTTGAATAACCGTCCAATGAGTTATTTACTTCATTTTTTTGGTGAGGAAAAAATCATCAATGAAATTAAGCTAGAAACCAAATCAGAAACTGTTTCAAAAAAACAAATCAAACAAAAGGTAAACGAAAAAATTTACTTAGCTTCCAAAGAAGCGCTTCAAATGGTTAGTCTAAAAGGATTTGAGACTAGAAAAATCACACAACTATCAGGGGGTCAACAACAACGTGTTGCCTTAGCTAGAGCGATTGTCAATAAACCACAAATCTTGTTACTAGATGAACCACTAGCAGCCCTCGATTTAAAACTACGTCAAAACATGCAATATGAATTAAAAGAAATGCAAAGAAAACTAGGTATTACCTTTATTTTTGTTACCCATGACCAAGAAGAAGCGATGACGATGTCAGATCGTATCGTGGTTATGAAAAATGGGCTAATCGAACAAATGGGGACACCTAAACACATTTATAACGAACCAGTCAATCGCTACGTAGCAAACTTCATTGGTGAGTCCAATATCATTAGAGGCACTTACTTAAAGAAAGACTTAGTGAACTTTATGGGTGTTGATTTTGAATGCACAGGTTATACGTTTGAGAATAAAGAAGTCGTTGATGTAGTCATCAGACCTGAAGACTTTGATGTGGTATCACTTGAAGTTGCGAAACTAAAAGGGATTGTAACGTCATCCATCTTTAAAGGTGTTCATAATGAATTAACCGTATTAGTCGATGGGGTTGAACTGATGGTTAATACCTACGAAACCTATCAAGTAGGTGAACCGATTGGATTGAAGGTCGACCCTTATGAAATCCATTTAATGAAGGTTACCGCCAATGAACAATAAATCATTTAGAAACCTGGCAAAGCCATATGTATACTGGTTATACTTATTAGCGTTATTACCTGTTTTCGTGATGGTTTTCCTCGCTTTTGTTAAATCAGAAGGGATTGCCTTCGATGAAATGGGTTTTTCACTTGAAAGTTTCGCTTTACTAACTGAACCAAGCACCATTGTTGCGTTTAGAAACAGTTTCTTTTATGCATTCGTTTCCACAGTATTTTCATTAGTCATTGGCTACTTTGTTGCATATAGAATCTTTAAATCCAAGTTTAACAACAAATTTTTAGTGTTAACCATGTTGATTTTACCGATGTGGTCTAATCTATTGTTAAGAACAGAAGCACTTGGTAACATCATGGAACACAATAACATCCTAACGGATTTGTTAAGTAGAACCGGCATTACCTTATCCATTGGTATCAAAGGCACACCTTTAGCTGTATTAATCGGCTTAGTGTTTACTTACCTACCATTTGCAATCTTGCCGATTTATACCGCATTAGAAAAGATCAGTTATAGCTTAGAAGAAGCGGCTCTGGATTTAGGGTTAACTGAAACTAAGAAGTTTTGGAAGGTCATATTCCCGTTATCGCTTAAAGGTGTGGTGTCTGCAGCAATCTTAGTCTTCTTACCATCCTTATCTGGATTTGCGATTCCGCAAATATTAGGTAAAGGTAACATTGTCTTAATTGGTAATGTGATTGAAGAATCATTCAGAAACATGAATTATAACTTTGGTTCATTATTATCGATTATCATCTTAGTCTTCATTTTAGGTTCTATCCTAATCATCAGCAAGACCGATAAGGAAGGAGAAACCTTACTATGACGTATCCTAAAGCAACCTTAGAAGAATATGGCTATAAAGACAGAAAGCATTTAAAGAAAGCTTTCACGATTTTTGGTAATGTCGTTGTCATCTTAACGGTAACGATGATGTATATCTCCATTTTCACCTTAGCTGTTCAATCGGTCAATTCTAGTACAGATATTACCTCATTTGAATCCTTCACCTTAAAATGGTACTTTAATATGTTTTCCAATCGCATGCTAAGAAATGCGATCATCAATACATTTATTGTCAGTATCTCAGCAACCTTCATCGCAACCATCTTGGGGACATTCATTGCGATTGGGATCAACGCATTTGAAAAGAAGAAAAGACAACGCTTGATGTTACTAAATAATATCCCAGTACTAAATGCGGATATCATCACTGGTATTTCATTGATGTTAATCTTCTCTATGTTACTCCCAATATTCCCTTATCTATTTGGCCCGTTTACGATGATTTTGGCTCATTTATTCTTTACACTCCCTTATGTGGTGTTATCGGTATTACCAAAATTAAAAGAAACAGACAAATTCTTAATGGATGCGGCACTAGACTTAGGGGTTAGACCTTATAGAGCCTTAATTAAAATCGTTATTCCAGCGATTAAAGCAGGGATCTTCTCAGGGATGTTACTCGCATTTACCATGAGTTTAGATGATTTCGTGATTTCATACTATACAACAGGTAACGGCTTTAATAACTTATCCATCTGGGTATATGGTTCAATTGGTAGACGTTCATTAACGCCTTCAGTATACGCTTATTCAACCTTATTGACATTGGTCACATTAGGCTTATTACTTGGCAATCATTTTTATCAAAAAAGGAGAGCTAAACTACATGGCTAATGTAAAAAAACTATATCTTTTGGCAATCCTAGTATTAGGATTATCCATCCTATCCGGTTGTAATAGAGGTAACGAGTTACTCTTATTAAACTGGGGCGAATACTTAAATGAAGAAGTCATTGAAGCGTTTGAAAAAGAAACCGGCTATGTGGTGGTTCAAGACATTGCCGATTCAAACGAACTATTTTATTCTAAAATCAAAAGCGGTACCACCGCATATGATTTGGTCGTACCATCTGAATACATGGTACACAAGATGTATGAAAAAGATTTACTACAACAAATTGACTATTCAAAATTAACGAATTATGATCCAGTTAATAACCCATACATGGAAGGCGTATTAGGCATTCAATCCGAAATGTTTGAAGGTAATGAAAACTACGCGATTCCTTACTTCTGGGGCACATTTGGGATCATTTATAACAAGCAAAAAGCAGGCTTAGAAGAAGCGGTCCTAGAACATGGTTGGAATGCTTACTTTGATAGTGACTATCAACCAGAAGGCACCAGAGTGGGCATGTACAATGTCCCAAGATTTGCTTATTCAGCTGCACTACTTTATCAAGGCCACAATCCGAATGAAGTATCCGATGAAATGATTGATTTAGCCTATGATACGCTTTCTAACACCGAGTTCACAGAATGGGGCTTTGATACCTTGAAAAAAGGGATCGTTGCCAATAACTTAGACTTGGCCTTCTCATATACTGGGGATTTCTTGGATATGCTTTATACCAGATTAGATGCAGGTGATACTTTAGAAGACATCACATTTGACATTTATATTCCGCAAAACACGATTGCCTTTATGGACATGTTAGTCATTCCTAAGAAGGCAAGACACGTCGATGCAGCACATGCCTTCATTGATTTCTTATTAAGACCTGAGATGGCTTACCTAAATGCCTCAAGCGTTGGGTATGCTACCCCACTTCAAAATGCGTATGATATGATTGTTGCCCATCTAGGCGATGAAGATACGTGGTTAGACCAATGGGCATATGCCAACCTAACTTACTATCCAATGCCACTAGAGACAGACCCAATTAAATATAAAGGTGTGCCACTAGCGCATATTGATCAATCCTGGGTAGATAAAATTACCACCATGGTCAATAACGTCAAGTCGCGATAAACCTATAACAAGAGACAGAATCCATCCGTGGATTCTGTTTTTATTATGCATATTATAAAACCTCTAAACAAGCAATTTCTTTGCGTATTGAAGCCTTTTTATATATCATTAAAGTAATTAAAAATATATAAGGAGCTTTAAATTAACATGAATGATTATTACGTTTTATTATACTATCACTACGCCACCATCGAGGATTTAGAAACCTTTAGAAATGAGCACCATGCATTTTGTGATAGTAAAAACTTACTGGGTAGAATATATGTCGCAAAAGAAGGTATTAACGGGACTGTATCAGGCTTAAAACAAGATGTTAACGACTATATGGATTATGTGCGAGCTGATCATAGATTCAAAGATATTGTTTTTAAGATCGATGAAGCAAGTGAACATGCGTTTGAAAAAATGCATGTGAGAATCAAAAAAGAACTGGTTAACCTCTCGCTAGAAGAAGACATCAACCCTAAAAAACTAACTGGTGAATACGTCGAACCAAAAGATTTTTACAAAAGGATGCAAGATGAAAACACGATTGTCATCGATGCCAGAAATGATTATGAACATGAAGTGGGTCATTTTAGAGGGGCCATTAAACCAAACATTAGAAACTTTAGAGAACTGCCAAAGTGGATCAAAGAGCATGAAGCCATTTTAAGAGGCAAAAAGATACTAACTTATTGCACAGGCGGTATCCGCTGTGAAAAGATGTCAGGCTTTTTAAAGGCTGAAGGCCATACAGAAGTAGGACAGCTAAAAGGCGGCATTGTGACATATGGGAAAGACCCCGTTGCCCAAGGTCAGTTATGGGATGGTAAATGTTATGTCTTTGATAAGAGACTAAGTGTGCCAATCAATCAGGTGGAACACGTGATTGTGGGTAAAGATCATTTTGACGGGACACCTTGCGAAAGACAAATCAACTGTGCAAACCCTGAGTGTAATAAGCAAATCCTAACCAGCATTGAAAATGAAGACAAACACTTAGGTGGCTGTACCTATGCATGCACAACCCACCCAAGAAACCGTTATGTGATTAAACATCAATTATCCCCTGAAGAAGTATCCAAACGCATCGCTTTACTTAAAACAAACTAATGAACGCAAAAGAATCCCATCAAACGGATTCTTTTTTTGTTGACAAAGCATAGATTAAGGCGTATTCTATAAATGTGACAACCTTGTCATATTTGGAGGAATTATGCCAACTCAAACATTTCACAACTTAAAAGCACCTAAAAAAGAAAAACTCATTGAAGCGATTACCGATGAATTATCACGGACAACCTATGATAACATCAACATTCAAAACATCATCAAACAGGCTTTAATCCCAAGAGGGTCTTTCTATCAGTACTTTAACGATAAAGACGACATGTATCAATACTTTATGACATTTATCGGACAAACCAAGATGGTTTATTTTAAAGACATCTTTACGGCAACCAATATGTCATTCATTGAAAGAGTAGAAGCGTTATATTTAGCAGGTCTTAATTTTAAAAGAGATTATCCCAAGTTTGTTAAAGCAGGTGAGTTTATGATGTCATCGCCTTTATATCAAGATAGTGATGCCGTTAGAAATGGTTTTGAACAAATCTTAGGCATTTATGAGTCTTGGATCAAACAAGACCAAGAAAAGGGTTTAATTAGAGCGGATATTGATTCAAAGATATTAGCCACAATCATCATGGATTTCTTAAACAAGGTAACCATAGATTCATTCATTTATCATAAATTAGATGAGGCTGAATGGGTAATCAGTATAAAAGCAGTACTAGATATATTCAAGAAAGGAATATTAAATCATGTTTAGTGTAAAAGACCTAAGATTTACGTATCCAAAGAATCAAGCAGAAACGATCAAAGGCATTAGCTTTGAGATTAATAAAGGCGAAATATTTGGTTTTTTAGGACCTTCTGGTGCGGGTAAAAGTACAACGCAGAAGATCTTAATCAAACTCTTAGACCGTTATCAAGGTAGTATTTTATACGACTCTAAAAGTTTAAGTGAACTCAATGAATCATTTTATGAAGACATTGGCGTATCATTTGAAATGCCTATCCACTTTTCTAAGCTAACCGCAATGGAAAATATCGACTTCTTTTTGAAGTTATATAAAAATCACGCAGATATTGAAGCTTTGATGAAAAGTGTCGGTTTATGGGATGATAGAAACAAGATGGTAGGCGAGTTCTCTAAAGGGATGAAGATTAGATTAAATTTCGTGAGAGCGATGCTAAATAACCCTAAGATGTTATTCTTAGATGAACCAACGAACGGTTTAGACCCTGCCAATGCGATGATTCTAAAAAACCTCATCAAAAATTATCAAAAACAAGGTGGTACGGTATTTATCACGTCACACATTATGGCCGATATCGATCAATTATGTGACAGGGTAGCCTTCATCGTCGATGGGCAGATTAAAGAGATTGATAGTCCAAGAAATCTTAAAATTAAATATGGTAAAAGAACGATTAAAGTAGAATATAAAGAAAACAACCACACTGAGACAGCGAGCTTTGAAATGGATGGGTTAAATGACAACGAAGCATTCTTCAAGCTACTAAAAGAGAAAGACATTGAAACCATCCATACTGGTGAAACGACCCTAGAAGAAATATTCATATTGGTCACAGGTGTAGGACTAAATCATGCGTAGATTATTATTCTTAACCAAGGGTGAGTTGATTAGACTCAATAAGTACAAAGTAACCACCATCAGTATTTTGGTTGCCTTCATATGGTTTTTGGTGTTATTTTTCATTGAAGATGATACCATCTTAAATCAAATGTTGCCATTTATCTTAATGGTGGATGCCACCATGATGAGTGTGTTATTCGTTGGGTCTATCATGTTTTTTGAAAAATCGGAACAAACGATTTCAACGATTTTAGTGACACCAACTACCTACCATGAACAAATTTTGTCTAAGGCGATTGCCAATACCATCCATATGCTTTTTTCATCACTCTTAGTAGTGTTGGTATTTTACTTTGTCAGAGGCATAGAAGTGAACTTCTTATTCTTATTACTAGGGTTATTGATTTCAATCTTTAGCCATAGTTTATTGGGATTTGTGTTTTCATACCATGCAAAGGATTTTACCTCGATGCTAATGATGGTGATGACCTATAGTTTCATCTTTACCATCCCATCGGCATTGTTTCAATTTGGTATTTTGTTTAAAGCTGATTTCTGGCGATATGTCCTATTAATATCGCCAACCCAAGCATCCACTTATATGATTGAATCGGGGTTAGTTAAAGACTTTAAACTAGAAGCTGGTCTGTCATTTGGTATCTTGATTACCCTAACGGTATTAGGTTATTTCTTCTATATTTATCCTAAATACAAGCACTATGCCGTTAAGCAAAGTGGGGTGTAATGATGCTTAAACGTATATTGTTACATGAGATTAAAGGTATCTTAAGAGATAAGATGTATATGTTTTTCATGCTTTATCCTTTGATATTGGTCTTGGTATCTTTATGGCTAGTCCCATACTTAAAAGAAAATGCTTCAGTGTTAGTCGCAAACATCGTTGTATTAGTCTTTATTATGATGACAGCTTTCATTTATGGCGCGGTGACAGGGTTTACACTCTTAGACGATCAAGATGATCAAGTCCTTTATTCCCTAAGGATTACACCGATTAAAGTATCAAATTATATCTTAATCAAACTTGGCATTAGCTATTTATTTGGTTTAACCGCAACCTTGTTGGTTATATTTGTTACAAACTTCTTAGACGCAAGTATCCAAGATATTTTCTTAATCGCAATCCTCTCGAGCCTTCAAGCACCGATTGTTGCCTTACTCGTCAATGCATTCGCATCGAATAAGGTGGAAGGGTTTGTTGTTATGAAGGGTTCTGGATTAATTCTATTAATTCCAGTCGCAGCCATATTCATTACCAATTGGACTGAGTTACTACTGGGTATTGTCCCTGGGTTTTGGGTAGCCAGAATGGTATCTATTTCACTCATACCTGCTGATTACTTATTAAGCACTTATGTCTATTTCTTAATCGGTATCGTGATTAACTTGTTGTTCATTACGCTCTTATATAAGAAGTACACGAAAAGGATTGGATTATAAACGATAAGAAAAAAACATTGTTCACGTACAATGTTTTTTTCTTATATGTTATAATATTTTTGTTGGAGAAATACCCAAGTCCGGCTGAAGGGTCTGGCCTCGAAAACCAGTAGGGCGAGACGTCGCCGCGGGGGTTCGAATCCCTCTTTCTCCGCCATGTTTTCAATACGGAGTTTATTTGTTAAATTACTGAAAATATGCCATAATCATGGCTAAATCAGGGGATTTATCTGAATAAACACCTTAATCAATAATAAAAAAAGATGAAAAGACAATGTGAAGTCCTAAAGAATACATTTTTAGGGTAAAACGGATGTCTTTTTTTCTTTTTGCTTCTTTGCTATGACAAGGGGGATTTGAACTTTAAACACCAATAGTATGTCTATCCAATAAAAAAACACTCTCAAGGAGTGCGATATAAGGCGATTTCATACGTGGGGGTTGGAATCCGTCATGGCGGAAATTGGCGGATTAAACTTCTTTATGACTTAATAGAATAGAATACCATGTGTAGATTGAAACGCTGTCTTTCTAATGTTGTAGGAAACTACACTAGGTAAGTAAAGACTACCTGAAATTTTTATGTTTTTGTAATCGTTCCTCATACCTACAACAAAGATGATTTGATCACGAGATTGAATAATGATTTTTGAGAATAGACTCTTATATGGAAACTCTGATAGCATAGACACTGGCTTTTGATGAAGTTTCAAGATTTGCTTTATTTCAAGTATAAAAGCATCGACATTCAACTCGGTTATTAGCTTGTTGGTTATCATTACTTCGGTTATCTTAAGCTCGTACAAGTCCTTATTGAGTTGAGATAAAACTGTTTGATGAAATTCATCACTTGAATCTTTTATCAGTTCCAGTTTCGATTTTACAGCCTTAATTTTGGCTTGTGTTTGATTTAAATCGGACTTCGCTGTAACGATTCTGATATCAGAGTTTAAGGTCTCCGTGAGGCATTTTATGAAGTGATTTTTGTTTTGAATAATCAGGTTTATTTGTTGGATGATTTGCTGATCAATCACATGACACGAGATGGTTTCAGAAATACATTTTTTTTGAAGTTTATTAGAAGAACACTGTAGATACCGACTTGCAAAATCACTACCAATCTTGTTAGTCTTCATATTAAAGTTTTTACCACAATGAGGACAATGTATTAATCCTGTATAAGGGGTCTCTTTACTAAAGGCTACTTTTAAATCTTTCATGTCACTTTTATGATATTTCAGACTTTTTTGCTTTCTTAACGCTTGTACTTCATCAAACATGTCTATGGATATGATGGCCGGATGAGAGTTCAATACATAGAATTTGGGTAAAGCTCCATTGTTAATAACCTTGTCATTCGATTTGAATGATGGTCGATATGTTTTTTGAAGCATCGCATTCCCTGTATATTTTTCATTCTTTAAAATGCCATAGATAGCACTTTTATCCCAGTGTATATTACCCAAGGGAGACTTAATGTTGTTATCCTCAAGATACTTGATAATTGGGGTAGAGCCATATCCTTCAAGAAACATTTCATAGATCTTTTTTACAGTGGAAGCCTCATGTTCATTGATGATGATGCGACCATGAGAATCATGTTCATAACCGAGTACACGTTTAGTGACCATGTGAAAAATGCCGTTTTCAAAACGTTTGGTATTTCCCCATTTCACATTCTCACTAATCGTTCGTGATTCTTCCTCAGCCATACCACTTAAGACGGATATAATAAACTCGATTCCTGGATCAAAAGAAGAAATGTTTTCTTTTTCAAAATAGACCTCAACACCGATTCGTTTAAGATCTTGAATCGTTTTTAAGCAATCAATTGTGTTTCTTGCGAATCGTGATATTGATTTTGTGAGAATTAAATCGATGAGACCATGATTAGCAGCAGTGAGCATCATATTGAACTGATTTCGTTTTTTCAAGCCAGTGCCACTGATGCCTTCATCTGCATAAACGCCAATGAAATTCCAATTAGGGTTATTAAGTATCTCATTTGTATAGGTTGAGACTTTATTTGCAAAACTGTTAAGCTGTGTATCAGAAGCAGTAGATACTCTAGCATAGGCACAAACGTTTTTCTTTTTAGGATTTAAATCTATTTTGTTTAAGTTTATAACTTCAATCAATTCGGTCATGCAACTTCACTTCCTAATCTTACAACCTTGTAGCTAATAGAAAATCCTGTTTTATCGTTTGTAACTACGGATTCTAGTATGGATGATTGATCACTTGATGACTCATCACAATTAATGTAGATGACAACTTCCGTATTACTGATTTGCACGATTTTCTTGACAACCATTTGAAGTGCATCTCTACTCAGGATCATATCATTTTCTAAGAATGCTTTAAGTTTACTTGTTCGCTCGTTTTGGATATGAAACGTAGCTAGTTTGTTTTGTAATTCTTTTAACTGATCCTGAAGCGTTTCAATTTCTTGTTTTTTCAATTCAAATACTTTAATCAGATACTTATCATTATGGTTGGAAGCATCCGAAATTCTTAAATCAATGAGGCTTCTAATATCACTTTCTTTCGATGCAATTTCAGAGTTTATATCCTTTATTGAATTAAGTATTATTGATGAATCGAATTTTTTATTAATAGTTTCTAACAAGTTATCGATTAAAGAAGTTGATTTATAGTTGAGTTTGATTAACGCATCACTACATACTATTTCGAGTGTTTCATTGTCGATTGGTAGATTGTCACATGGAATGCGTTCTTTTGATGTGTTTTTACATGTCAAAACCACTCGCTCCTTAGGTGTTCCGTAATTGTAGTAATTACGATTTAATACGCGATTACAACACCCACAAACAACCATACCACTCAATGGGAACTGATTTCCATATCTACTCGAATCGTTGACTTTCGAACGAGTCTTTAAAGTTTGCTTCACC
>CAKMJY010000128.1 GCA_927433595.1 uncultured Acholeplasmatales bacterium
CACTTAGTCGTTCTTTTATAATCTTATTTTTGAATGTTTGATCGTATGCTTTTGCCATATCATTTACCACCTTATCTTTTTATAGATATTGTAGTATTTGTCAAACATCATTGGAAGAACGGGTTATTTTAAACGCTCACACATATTAAGCGCATTTTCATGAAGTTGACTTATCATATCAAACGCTTTTTCTTACCTATCAAAGTCAGTCTCTTAGATAAGATATTTGATATTAAGCAATACTACTTTATGATACTGTTAGCCCCTATAGTCATACCCATATTTATAGCCGTATTTATAGTCGCTTTAGCCCATCTAGTTGTCGTATGGGTATTCATGATTTTGAAGACAATCATAGGGTATCAAAAAGCAGGACCACACGATCTCGTTTTCGTTAAAAAAGCATATCTACCGTCTAGAGACATTTTTTCTAATGCATATGCATATTTGTGGAAAATAAAATATGACTATAGTGTGTCCTCTAAACTAAAAGGCGCATACTATTTGATTATCATATTAATTTGGCAATTGGTGTTTTTAATCCCAATGTCATTAGGTACTGCAATCTTGTTAGCACCACTCTCAGCCGTTAGTGTGTTATTACACGCATTGATTTACTATATATTACGCATTCAAGGGGATCTTGAAAGTCATGTACTTAAGCAAGTTGTGATAAACCAAAACCCAATTGGTGCATTATTTATTCATGCATCAAACCGATACTTTCAAAAAATAACAGTAGAGGTTATCACCTCACATTTCATAGATTCAGAGACAAAAGCATACGTGTTTGACAATCATGTCGGTCAGTTGGATCTAATCGTAACAATCGCTTTAAAACCCACTCAGTATAGAATGACTTATACCAATACAACCAAAGGTGTATTGTTATATCAAATGGCCTTCATTAGACAATATATCCAAAACCAAACCATCGATGGGTTTGCCTTAATGTATGAAGATACTTATGACATCAAATATGAGTTAACCCATCAAAAAGACAGTATTTCTGACGGTGTTTTCAGCATTAGATCCTATGCATATAAATCAAATATACATGTATCCATTACCATGGATAACGAAACCGTTGAAGATTTGATGCCGGTTCGAGTGATTAGTCAACAAAACGTTTATGTGATGCTCAATCAGACATTAGAACTTAAAAAACACGATCATTTACTATATGTCCTTGACCCTAAGTATGATTATACGTTTGAGAAATCAAGCACAATCGATCATACAGGTAAGATACTTTTTGCCAGTGAACAATTTGAAAAAGTCACCATCCAGATAAATCAGCACCCAATCCCATATGCACTTGATCTTTATGTTCAAGGTGAAGAAAAGACACTGAAGCACATGATTAAGTCTCTTGAATCAAGCATAAGCATAGATGAAACACACTTGAAGTTGCCATCACATATAGAAAATAGTGACCTTACAGTGCGTGACGTTAGTTGGTACATACAATTAAGCGGTATAGATGCACCAAGCGCAATTGATTTATCTAGATTTGGCATAAAACGGGTCTATCAAGCTCTGGCAGTGTTCAAATTCAATGACCGCGTGATTGAAAAAGTCTTCAATGTTGCGTATCCTTTTTATGAAAAAGCAATGTTTAATCAAAGCTTTAAGGCTATCATTCAACAATATCCATTTATTTTAGATGAAACTAAAGACATATTTGAACAGTACGAAAAGCGATATAAAAATGCGTTCAAAGGTAAAACCTTCATCAAACTTAAAACGCATGCTAGCGGTTTTGTCAAATGTATCACTTGGGTCTCTTTGGATAGCAATAGCATCCAGTCATCCGGTAAGGTTTTGGTTAATAAAGATACCAAATTTAGGGTAACACTACATCATAGCCTATTTAAAAAGCAAACATTCGAAGTAACCATTACACCATAGGAGGTACACACATGAAACTCGTCATATTAATAGGCAATGCAGCAGTCGGTAAAATGACCACAGGACAAGCATTAATGGATATCACCAAACTAAGGCTATTCCACAATCACATGACCATCGAACCTGTCATCAAAATCTTTGGCTACTTCAATGGCGAAGTCATCAGTCAGTGGCGTGATATTGTCTTTGATGCTTATGCAAAAAGCGATGCATACGGTTTAATTTTCACCTACATGTGGGCATTTGATCAACCTTCTGATCACGACTACATCCAAAAACTACATAATAAGTTTAAAAACAATGGTGCAGAAGTCTATTTCGTTGAGTTAGTCACAACCCAACAAGAACGTCTAGTGCGCAATGAATCAGAATTTAGACTATTAGAAAAAGCATCCAAAAGAGATCTTGAAGCCTCAAAAAAACGTCTATTAGATGCAGATCAAAAGTACCGTCTAGAAAGCTATGAGGGTGAAATAACCTATCCAAATTACATTAAAATAGATAATACAAACTTGAGTTCTGAGAAAGTTGCACAGATCATTAAGTCTACTTTCAGTTTATAATAACTAAATATATACAGGAGGCGTTTATCGATGCATAAACTTAGTTTTTTTCAAAGTATCAAACATGACTATAGCCTGTTTGCTGTAACAGTATTAGGGGTTATACTCATGGGATTTAGCATGTATGGCTTTATCACTAGTGAAATCTTGTTAGGACAAATAGGGTTAGCAATAGCAATAGTTCTCTTTGTATTAGGTATACTGAGATTAATCTATTTGAAGAAACTATTTGGCAGACAAAGAACAGCAGAAGGGATAATCTTAAATGCCTGGTTTTTCCGTGATAGAGGTAATATCAGTTTTGCATATGAAGTAGATGGAAACATATATAATAAAGGACTTGCCCTTATGAAAACCAAACAAACACGTGTCCTCAAAAAAGGCGACGCTGTAACGATTTTGTTCAATGAAACCAAACCGAAACAAGCAGTGATTCTACACTTATATAGTAAAGCAGAATAAAGAGAAAAGCCCACATTACGTGCTGTAATGTGGGCTTATATTTTAATTAAAAATGTGTAATGAACTAGGCTTTGACGGCACATCTTAGTTTAGCTGAGCGTGCTCTTGGGTTATTGTGTACTTCATCCAATGACGGGCTATCAGGTCCAAAAATGGCTTTATATGTACCTAATTTATGGTAGTGTTGGAATGCTTTCTTAACCAGTCTATCTTCGCCTGAATGGAATGTAAGAATGGCTACTTTACCACCAGGGTTTAATAGATTTGGGATTTTTTCTAATAAATCAAACAACGCTTCATACTCTTGATTAACATCGATACGGAGTGCTTGGAATGTGCGCTGTGATGATTTCTTGAATGATTCTTCCTGCATGGTTTTAGGTAGGTTTCTTAATGCTTTTTGAATCACACTTTGTAGGTCTTTGGTTGTTTCAATAAAATGTCCTAAAGAACGCTCTCTGACGATTTCTAATGCAATTTCTTTGGCATAGACTTCGTCTGCATTTTCGACTAACATGCCTTCGATTTCATCTTTGGACATGCTTCTAAGTCTATCTGCGGCACTAAGCCCTACTTCCGGATTCATTCTTAAATCCAATGGACCATTATGCTTAAATGTAAACCCTCGTTCTGGGTCATCGATTTGCATAGAAGATACCCCTAAGTCTGCAAGGATGAAATCAAAACCTTGAACTTCGATCATGTCGATATCTCTAAAGTTTAAATGGTGTAAAGTAAAGTCTTTATCTGTATAACCAAACCCCTTGAGTCTATCATTGGTTTTTGGTAATTCTATTGGGTCTAAATCGGTAGCATGTATGTGACCTGTGTGGTTTAAGCGCTCAAGCATGGCTTTTGTATGGCCACCAAATCCTAGGGTAGCATCTAAACCAATTTGATCTGGTTGTATGTCTAAAAAGGTCAAGATTTCATCAACCATGATGGATCTATGCATACCCGCAGGGGTATTGCCTTTTTCCATGACATGATCGATTAAATCTTGGTATTTCTCTGGTTGTTTTTCTTTATATTTTTCTTCAAACGTTCTTGGATATTTGCCGCTATATCTCACGCGTCTTTTTGGTTTGTTATCTTCCATGGATAAACTCCTTATATGTTGATCTTCAACATGCAAATAGGCTTGTTGGATCGTTTATTAAAAAAACTTCATTTTGTTTTTGCCATATCGCTCTAAATAAAGCGTAACAATGACAACATCGCCAGCATCTTTGCCGATGGCATCTCTAATCTCTTTATTGATGGATATTAGTTTATCGCCATCTTTTCGTGGGGCTAAATTCAGACCTTTTATTTCGTAATCATCGATGGTACCATATACTTTCATGTAGCCCCATTTACCTTCGATTTGTTCGGTATTTGGGATTCTTAGATGATAAGTCCATGCCCCAAAGTTCGGTTTATATTGAATGACTAATGGTGTTTCTTCGATTAGTTTCATCATGATAACAATAAATCCTTTCTATCGACATTATGCCTTATTGGATTGGTGACTATATTGTATCATACATGTCTTGATAATCCTTAGAATACAGGTAACTTTTATGAATGGGCAATAGGATATAACCACCTAATCTACGTATAGTAGGTTTTATTATACTATAAAATCGGTATAATGGAGTTGATGAAGAGGTGTTTATATGGACCAATATGTAACTGGTAAAATGATAAAAAAACTAAGAGAATCAAGAGGGCTCACACAATCTGCGTTAGCAGATATCTTAATGATTAGTGATAAAACCATTTCCAAGTGGGAAACGGGAAAAGGGTATCCAGATATCTCATTACTAGAAGGCCTGTCAAAGGCACTTAATATTTCAATCACTGAACTACTACTAGGTCAAAACATAGACAATAAAAATGTATCTGCAAATATGCTAAAAACCAGCTTTTATGTGTGCCCTATTTGCAGATACATTTTTATTATCTATGTTTTGACCTATTAGTAGTTCTGTTACAGAAATATTAAGTGCCTTCGACAAGCCTTCTAGTAGTGATATATCTGGATACCCTTTTCCCGTTTCCCACTTGGTAATGGTTTTATCACTAATCATTAAGATATCCGCTAAAAGAGATTGTGTGAGTCCGCTTGATTCT
>CAKMJY010000129.1 GCA_927433595.1 uncultured Acholeplasmatales bacterium
ATGGTCATGAATAATCTTTAAACTTGACTAATTAAGGATTTCTTAATATATTTTGGTGCAATAGTATTATATAATAAGGGTAGAGAAGGTGGTGATACTTATGTTTAAAGATAAAAAACGCAGTGATTGCTAAAACGAACAAGCCAAAGTAGATATCCATCCATGTGGTTGAAAACATCGAACCGACTAACATCGATTCAACACTTCTATTAAACCCATCACTTTTGGAAATGATGATTAACCCAATCGCGAAAGAAGCACTCGATACTAACCCAATGGCTGTATCGCCTTCAATCAGTTTATTGCGCATCAGCATTTTGATGAGAATGGCAGCTAGTATTGCAAACGGTAAAGCGAAATAAGTCGGTTCACTAGATAATAAAACGCCAATGGTAATCCCAGTAAATGAGATATGGGCTAACCCATCTCCAATCAACGATTGATTGCTTGAAACTAAGAAATTAGAAATCATCGCAGTGGATAAGGCTAAAATCAACCCAATGATCAATGCTCTAATGACAAATGGCCATAATAGGAACTCAAACATGATGAACGTGCGCTCCTTTCTTATGACCTAAGAGTTGGTATTGCTCAAAGGTACCGAAGAATTTAACGGTTTGGTCTAACTCAAGGATTTTGGAACCATGTCTTAATCCATCACTTAAATCATGGGTCACATGGATGATGGTCATGCCTTGGTCATTGAGTTTTTCAATATACTGGTAAAATGCTTTTCTAAAGGTTGGGTCTAGAGCAGAAGTGGGTTCATCTAGAATCAAACAATCTGGATTTGACAACAAAGCTCTGATGATATAAACCCGTTGTTGTTCACCACCAGATAACTTTGTCATGCGTTGGTGCTTTAAGTGGTCAACAAACATTTCCTTTAATAACGCATCAATATGCGCATCTGTTGGTTTTTGTTTGTTGCTATACTTTAAGACTTCATAAACCGTTGCTGGTAGTTTTGCACTTTGTCTTAAATGTTGTGGTAAATAGCCAAAAACCACACTTGCGTGTGTGATTTTGCCAGATGCAGGTTTTTGCATACCAGTTAAGATTTTGATTAAAGTCGTCTTACCTGACCCATTTGGACCGATGATGTTTAAATAGTCCCCTTTATTTACTTGAAAAGTAATATCCGATAAAACGGTTTGTGCGCCATAGTGGACACCAACTTGTTGTGCTTCAATAATCAAATTAAGACCCCGATTCGTAAGTTAATTTTATGTTTGCTAGGTTCTCAGTCCATAGATCCAATAAATCGATGCCATCATCAAACTGTGCTTTAGATAGATTATGCATGCTATGAAGTGGTACTAAAATAATATCATAATTGTGGGCTGATTTTAAGTCTGATTGAATGGTTTTTGCAACCGCATCATTCTCAAATGGATCATAATAAACATGGGTTGATTGACTAGATAAAATATCATCGATCATCTGTCCGATTTCAACGGAAGTTGGATCGCTTTCTGGACTATATGAATCCGTTAAACTGATGATATTCAAACCAAATTCTTCATTTAACGATGAAAACACATTGTGTCCAATAAAATAGATTGGTTTAACGGGTTCAAGCATTAAAGTTTCAAATTCAGTATCAATATCATACAAATGCGATATCAATGTGTCTGCATTTGACGTATAGTACGCTTGATTATCCGGGTCAATCTCAACGATGAGAGCAAAAATTGCTTCGACCATATCAATTTGATTATGCACGGATACCCAATAGTGTACATCATGCGACTCTGCCTCTTCATGAATGACTTCATTTTCGCCTTCATGGTTATGGATGGTTTCAATGTAATCTTCCAAGTTTGCAACCACGCCATTATTAGTCATGTTGCTACCCCACGTTTCTAATTCATCTGACGTATAGATGAATAGTTTCGAACTTTGGATCATACCGATTTGTTTTGAAGTCGGTTCAAAATCATGAATTTCAACACCAGGTGATAATAACAAGGTGTAACTTAAGTCCTTATCACCAACGATTTGCTTGACCATTTCATATTGAGGATACATTGTAACAACAATATCGTATGTTTTGGTTTGACACCCTGAAAGCAGTAGTGTAAAAAGGAATAGTGGTAATACGATGAATAACTTTTTCATAAATAAAATCTCCTTGACGATAATCATTATACACCAAGAACATCTAAATGCAAATAATTCGCATTTGCATTTTAAGATAATTTGTACAATAGTTTGATATTCTAGACACTATTATGATATAATAGGTAGCGTAAAAGACGAGTGGAATAATTTCCACTCATTTTATTAGTCAAAAGCTTAGGAGGAAATATGAATTTAAAAACACTGGAAACTGTCATTAAAAATGAACTAATCAAGCATGATTTGACCTTATTTAGTTTAACCACTAAAAAAGAATTTGGTGAAAACATTTTAGAAATCATCGTCGATGGCTCGGATTTATCTTCAGACCATTTAGGTGATGTGAATGTTGCCATCAGCGAACTACTGACAGAGGATATTTTCGATCCTAACTATTATCTAGAAGTATCATCGCCTGGTGCTGAAAGACCGCTTAGAACCTTAGAAGAAGTCAAAGCACACATCGGGGCTTACGTGCATATTAAAACACCCACGTTAGATACAGATGCAACCCTATTAAGTGTTAATGAAGAGACCTTAATGATTCAAATCAATTTAAAAGGTCGACTAAAAAAAGAAGCAGTATCATATCATGATGTGATGGCCATCCGTTTAGCCATCAAGTTTTAGGAGGATAAAGAAGAAAAATGGTAAGCAAAGAGTTTTTTAGATTATTAGAAGTAATCGCTGAAGATAGACAAATTTCAGTAGACTTGATTACAGATGCTTTCGTGAAGGGTATGGTCGTTGCGTTCAAGAAAAGCAGAGGACATGCATCTTGCCGTGTTGAAATCAACCCTGATAAAAATGAAATTTTAGTATTTGAACAACACTTAGTTGTCCCTGATGAAGGTTATGAATTAGAAGCAGACCCTGCACTCAAACAAATGAAGTTGTCAGAAGCTAAAAAGATTAAAGCAAGAATTAAAGTTGGCGACATCTTAGAAGAATCCGTCAATCCAAAAGAATTTTCACAAACTGCGGTTGTGAACTTAAAGAACGTATTAAATCAAAACCTAAAGAACATTGAAAAAGACAATGTCTATAACCACTTTAAGAGTAAAGAAAAAGAAATGGTTATCGCCAAAGTCATTGGAGAAGACGATGAATACTATCGTCTAGACTTAGGAAAAGAATTAACGACTTTATTACCAAAAAGAGAAGCACTACCAACAGACCATTTTGTGGTAGGTGAATCGATTAAGGTATATATCGCAAGCGTTGAAATGAAAACCAAAGGACCAAAAGTATTGGTAACACGCCTTGACAAGAGCTTAGTGACACGCCTATTTGAAAATCTGATTCCAGAAATCAAAGATGGTGTCGTTGAAATCATGGGGATTGCAAGAGACCCGGGCGATCGTACTAAAGTTGGCGTTATGTCTAATGACAAGAACGTCGATCCGATTGGTGCATGTATTGGTGAGAACTCAACCAGAATTAAAGAAATCGTGAGAGCACTATCCGGTGAAAAAGTGGATTTATTCCAATGGAGCACCAATGAACGTGATCTAATCGCGAATTCTTTACAACCTGCTGAAGTATTAGCAGTCACTCAAATTAACCCAATTAAGCGTACTGCATTAGCTGTGGTTGCCGATGATAAATTATCATTAGCCATAGGTAAAGGCGGACAAAATGTTAAATTAGCCGTTCAAGCCATTAACTGGAAAATTGATATTAAGAGTGCCTCTATGGCTGAAGCTGAAGGAATCCTATTTTAAGGAGGTTTTCTGATGAAAGAAAAGAAAGTACCACTACGCACTTGTGTCGTAACGAAGGAACAAATGCCTAAGAAAGACTTAATTCGTGTATGTGCTACCAAAGAGGGTCTAGTATCCATCGACTTAAAAGGCAAAGCCCCAGGTCGTGGCGCTTATGTTACCCTATCTAAAGCCATGATTGAAAAAGCTAGAAAGACAAAAGCATTAGATAAAAAATTAGAAGTAACTGTACCAGATGATATTTATGATGCTTTATTGGGATTAGTCGATGCCAAATAGACTAGGACTTGCATTTGTTGCAGGTAAAGTAAAAGCAGGCACAGACTTTACCGTTGAAGCCATCAGAGATAAATCAGCCAAACTCGTATTTTTAGCTAGCGATGCAAGCGATAATACGAAAAAACGAGTCAAAGACAAAGCCACGTTTTATGGTGTAGAAGTAACAGAAATGTTCGATACTGCAACATTGTCAAAAGCAGTAGGAAAACAAAACATAAAAGCACTGGCAATCACTGATCAGGGGTTTAGTAATATGTTTAAAAAATAGAATGAAGTGATGATATGAATAAACGTCCTAATAACTCAAAGAAAAACAACAATAATAATAACAAGAAAAATGTTGATGTTAGAACGTCCAACATACCTAGAAAAGACATCAATGTCACGAAGGGTAAAACAGTAATATACAAACCAAATATGAAAGTTTCAGAGGTAGCTGAAGCCTTAGGCATTTCAAATGCTGAAATTATCAAGAAGTTAATGATGCTTGGTGTCATGACTTCAGTCAACCAATCCATAGATAGAGACACCATCGAATTAATTGCTGATGATATGGGCTTTAAAATTCAAGATGAGGTCATAACAGACGTCACTAGATTTGATGAAATGACATTCAAAGATAAAACAGAAGATTTAGTCAAACGTGCACCAATCGTAACTGTCATGGGTCAAGTTGAACATGGTAA
>CAKMJY010000130.1 GCA_927433595.1 uncultured Acholeplasmatales bacterium
AAGAAAACAACTAAAACACAAAAGACAGTAACTAAAAAAGACAAGACCGATTATAAAATTTTAAAAATAACTGGTGTTACACTCCTTGGTGTCATTGTCTTATTTGTCGGGTATTTATTACTAGACAAATATGTATTGAATCCTAAAAATGATACAACCGTTGAACGTTTTGAAGATTTAGAACATTTAACATTAAACCAATACAAATGGTTATTAAACGCTGATGAAACAGAACCTGTAGATGATGTTTTATATGACGTTTATGTATTTATTTATAATAGCGATTATGAAACATGTACGCTTTGTGAATCACTAGAAGCGGACATTGAAGAAGCAGCCTCATTAGCCGCTTCAAAAGGTTATTCATTCTTTGTCCTTGATTATCAAGCATATCAAGAAATTGCAACCTATGTCACAGGGACTTTTTTACCAAATCGTCCAGCTTTAATTCACATCACTGGTGAAGCTTATGCAGAAACTGGTGCTGTTCAAACAAGTGAAACATCTATTCTATACACATTAAGTCAAATAACTAATTAAAGGGCAAACATGCCCTTTTCGCACGAAAAAAGGTGGTTAATATGGATCAATTATTAGTAAAAGAAATATCAAACACATTAAATGTGAAGGAAACACAAGTTCAATCCGTTTTATCTTTACTAGATGAAGGGAATACGATTCCTTTTATCGCGAGATACCGTAAAGAAGTTACGGGTGGCTTGGATGAAGAACAAATCAATGAGATTCATAAGTCATGGGAATACGGTATTAACCTATTCAAACGTAAAGAAGATGTCATTAGACTAATTGAAGAAAAAGGGATGATGACGGATGCCTTAAGGGCACAAATCTTGTCATCCAATAAATTGGTTGAAGTCGAGGATTTATATCGTCCTTATAAAGAAAAGAAGAAAACAAAAGCAACTGAAGCGATTGCAGTAGGATTAGAACCACTGGCAAACATGATCATGGCACTACCTAATCAAATCAACATCGAAAAAGAAGCAGAAGCGTTCTTAACAGATCAAGTTTTAACTGTAGCAGATGCACTCCAAGGTGCAAAATACATCATCTCTGAACAAATCAGTGATAATGCCGACTACAGAAAAGCATTACGTGTTGAAATGGAAGTAGACGGGTTAATTACATCTAAGGCAAAGAAAAACGCTGAAGCATTAGATGAAAAACATACCTATGAAATGTATTATGAACACGTCGAAAAGGTTTCAAAAATAGCACCTCACCGTGTGTTAGCAATGAATCGTGCAGAAGATGAAAAAATTATTACGATTTCTATTGACAGCAACATAGATGCAATGTTAAAATATCTCGGCTCAAAAATTCTTACCAATTCGAATTCACCAGTTTCATACCTCGTAAAAGAAGCCATTGAGGATGCATTGAAGCGTTTGATCTATCCAAGCTTAGAAAGAGAAATCCGTTCTGATTTAACATCTAAAGCTGAAGATCAAGCCATTGAAGTATTCGCAATGAACTTAAGAAACTTACTTTTACAAAGACCTATGAAAGATAAAGTCGTGTTGGGGGTTGACCCTGCTTACCGTACTGGTTGTAAACTATGTGTGGTAAATGAACAAGGCACTGTCTTGCAAAAAGGTGTGATTTACCCACATGAGAAATTTAAAGGTGAAAAAGAAGCGATAGAGCGTCTACCACTTTCAGAGAAAATAGTGAAGCAATTCATTGCCAAATATCAAGTTAGCATCATTGCCATCGGAAATGGGACAGCATCCCGTGAAACCGAAGCCTTTATTGCGGACTTATTGAAGAAAAACAATTTAGACACCAAATATGTCATTGTTTCTGAAGCTGGCGCATCTGTTTATTCAGCCTCTGAAATCGCAAGAGAAGAATTCCCGGATTATTCGGTTGAAGAACGTAGCGCAGCATCGATTGCAAGACGTCTTCAAGACCCACTATCTGAATTAGTTAAGATTGATCCAAAATCAATTGGTGTTGGTCAATATCAACATGACGTATCACAAAAGAAATTAACCGAATCCCTAGATTTTATTGTAAGTAATGCTGTAAACCAAGTGGGTGTTAACATTAACACAGCTTCAAAATCATTACTCACATTCGTATCTGGATTAAATAAAACGGTATCTGAAAACATTGTAAAATACCGTGATCAAAATGGCGCATTTAAAAATCGCGCACAGATCAAAAAAGTCCCTCGTTTAGGGGACAAAGCGTTTGAACAATCGGTGGGGTTCTTACGCATCGTTGGTGGCGATGAAGCCTTAGATATGACTCAGGTTCACCCTGAATCTTATGAACCAGCGAAACAAATCATGTCTATGTACCATATAACACCTGAGTTATTTGGTAAACCAGAGTTAAAGTCAATCGTTGAAAAAATCGATCGAGCTAAACTCCAACAAGAACTAGGCATTGATAAATACACCTTAGCAGACATTCTAGATGCATTTATTGCCCCTCTAAGAGACCCAAGAGACCAATTTGACGCACCAGTATTAAGAAACGATATCCTGCATTTAGAGGATCTCAAACCTGGTATGATGTTAGAAGGTACCGTAAGAAACGTTGTTGATTTCGGTGCATTCGTAGACTGTGGTTTAAAAGAAGATGGTTTAGTCCATATTTCGAAACTGTCCAAAGGCTTTGTCAAACATCCAAAAGATGTGGTCGCCGTTGGAGATATAGTTAAAGTATGGGTATTAAGTGTAGATGAAAAACGAGGCAAAGTCTCTCTCTCCATGATTGAGCCTCGATAGAAATTATATGGTTTTAAAAAAAGCACAACTCTCCAGTGCTTTTTTTATACCCAAATTTACGATTTATTTTTCAAAAAAAACCTGAAATAAGTTGACACCTAGGACAAAATAGGTTATCATATAATAGCGCATTCTGGAGTAGTACTCAAGAGGCTGAAGAGGCGCCCCTGCTAAGGGTGTAGGCCGGTGAAAATCGGCGCGAGGGTTCAAATCCCTC
>CAKMJY010000131.1 GCA_927433595.1 uncultured Acholeplasmatales bacterium
TAATCAAGCTGGTGATAGAATGATTTATACTTTAGATAAGCTTAAAAATGAGATAGCCAATCATGGCATTGATATTGAAATTGATTATAAAGATCACTTACAACATCAAACACTAATGCTTGATATCGAGCCTGTTAAAGTAACTGGTGATGTATCATTTATTGCGCACCGTCAAGTCAGATTTGATTTGCACGTTGAAGCACATTTGATTCTACCTTGTGCCATCACGTTAAAACCAGTAGCGTATCCACTTAGTTTTGATATTGAAGAAATTGTTTCAGACGACTTAGATTCAGAATACCGAATCGTAGAAGATAAAATCGATTTAAAAGAAATCGTTTGGGGATTACTTATTCCTGAAATCCCTATGAAGGTATATGCAGAAGATGCCAAATTGGATGCCTATGAACCTGAAGAAAAAGTCAATGAAGTATTTGCTCAATTAAAAGACCATTTTGACAAAAAATAGGAGGTGTGAAAATGGCTGTTCCTTTTCGCCGCACGTCTAAGACTGCAAAGAGAAAACGTCGTACACACTACAAACTAACGAAACCTACATTAGTGGTAGACCCACAAACAGGTGACTTAGTATTACCTCACAGAGTATCTCCAATCACTGGTGAATACAAAGGTAATAAAGTAGTTAACGTCAAAGAAACTGAATAATCAGTTTTAAAGAAGGATGCCTAGAGGCATCTTTTTCTTTACCCAAATATCACACAGTTACCCTTTTTCTTTACAAAATGATGAAATCATTATATGATATTGTTGTACAAAATTTGACTTAAAGAGGTTCGCATGCAAAAAAATCAATCAAGATTTCTAATCTTAACCATAATTTCATTCTTTGTCCTAACGCTTTTAAACAGAGCCATGGTGACATCACAATTATTTAACCCTGGTATGAATCTATATGACGAGGCACTTTTAGTATCATTAAACGCATTATTAGGCGATTTCGGTTTATTATTGTTAATCGCTGGTTTGGTTTATGTATTCACAAAAAGAAAAACAACGTTTGTGATTGTATTATCCATTCTAGGCATTGGCTTATCCGCACTTGTGTTTTCACTAAAGATTTATTCGTTCTACTATGGGACAGCATTTTCATTCTTTAACGCAAGAACATTCTCAAACAGTGCCCCGGTACTTGGTCAACAACTGACGCTTCATTTATGGAAAAACCTATTCAGAATGAACCAATACATCGCAGTGATACCAGCGTTTATATTCATCTACTTTATCGTCAGAACCATTTACAAAAAACCATTTAAAACAGACAAGTTCTTCAATAAGAGTTTAAGAAAAACCATCCATAGCTACAATATTTTACTTGCAGGCTTATTGATGGTTGGTTTTTCACAGTTTAATTACTATAACATGGTCGATGATACATTCTATGAAGAAAATAGAGTAGCCTTAAAAGGTGTTCAATCGATGGGGCTATACAATTACTACTTAACAGACTTAATCAGTTATACCATCATCCCAGAACCAGAAACCAATGATATTGATGAAAACTTAAAATCTGAGATGGATGCATTCCTAGCGAATGCCCAATTGGATTGCCCACTAAACTATAAAGGTGAAGAAACCTGTAACAACAGTGAGGTAACAGGCTTATTTGAAGGGAAGAAGTTGGTGATTCTACAGTTAGAATCACTCAATAATTTCTTAATCAACTTAAATATTGATGTTGAAGGCGAGTCTTATCCAGTGACCCCTTTCTTAAACGAATTAACGACGTCTAATGAGGTTTTATATTTTGATCATTTCTACTCACAAATTGGTGTTGGTAAAACATCTGATGCTGAGTTCGCGACATTAACAGGGCTAAGCCCAACGGGTCAAATCGTAACCTACTTCGATTTCATTCAAGACAATTATGAAACAATCGCTAGCCTATTTAAAGCGAACGACTTTCAAACATATGGGCTTAATGGCTCAACCGAAACATTCTATAAACGAAACGAAAATTATACAAGACTGGGATTCCACGAATCTAACTTCATTGCCATGGAGCGTCTAGCAGAAGAGGGTTACTACGACTTTGAGACTGAAACCATTAACGGTTGGGTCGATGATCCTGTTATCTTCGAATACTTAAGAGACTTACTAGAGAAAGACGAACAACAATTTATATTTGCCTTAACGGTTATCTTACATACCCCATATTTTGATTTTGATGGGATTACAGCAGTAAACCCATGGGAAGATGTCATCGAACGTGATTTAGGTAATTACTTAGACTATGCAAAACGTTCTGATGAATACTATCAAGCATTCTTCGAGTCATTATCAGAAGACATCTTAAATGATACAGTATTCCTATTATATGGCGATCATACAGCTGGCTTAACGATGGATGATTTATCACAACTTTATCCAGACTTAACCCACATTGACTACCAACAAATCCAACACAATGTCGCATTTATGATTTATGCACCAGGCATGGATTTATCGGTATATAACGTCGATACGACCAAAGTCAGAGGGCAATCAGATATTAAACGTACCGTTGCCAACCTATTTAACCTAGATGAACAATACAAGTTTGGGGTAGACATGTTATCTGATGCAGATACATTCACATATAACCCAATGACCATGGATTTATTTACAGATGAATATCACATGATTATGCCATCTAAATGGATCAATAACGAGGATTATCTAGCAGACATTGAAGCAATAGAAGCGTATTTCTATCAACATAAGAAAATCAATGATGCCTTGCTTAAGTATCATTACTTCGACCAAACCTAAACTATGACACATTATTCCGTTTTACTCAATGAGACAATTGAATCGCTTGATGTAAAAAAAGATGGCATCTATGTGGACGCTACCCTTGGGGGTGGCGGTCACAGCGAAGCCATTTTGTCGTTACTGAAAGATGGTCATTTATACGGGTTTGACCAAGACGAATTCGCCATTAATCTAGCAAAAGACCGATTGAAACGATTTGATAACTTTACTGCTATCAACCAAAATTTCGAATTCATCTATGAATCTTTAATAGAAAGAGGGATTCATGAAATAGATGGCATCATCATGGACTTAGGGATGTCTTCTTTTCAAATCGACGATAAGGATAGAGGGTTTTCTTATATGCAAGATGCCAGACTTGACATGCGTATGGATAAACACCAAAAAAAGAGTGCCTATGACATCGTCAACTATGCCAGCCTCGATGAATTAACTTATATATTTAGGGTCTATGGCGAAGAAGATTTCGCTAGACCGATTGCGAAGAAGATTGTTGAGACTAGACCACTAGAGACCACGTTTGATTTGGTTAAAATCACCGATCAGTTCAAATATAAACAACGCTCACACTCCGCTAAACAGGTATTTCAGGCCTTAAGAATTGCCGTCAATGATGAATTAGGGGTTTTAGAAAGAACGCTCCCTAAACTCGTTAAATTGCTTAAAAAAGATGGCGTTATATCTGTTATCACATTTCACTCATTAGAAGACCGTATCATCAAACATTTCTTTAAAACCAATAGTGAAAATCAAATCCCTAAAGGGTTGATTGTGATGAATCAAGCGGCACCGCTTTTAAGACTTTATAATAGAAAACCAATCTTACCGAGTGAACAAGAATTAAAGGAGAATAGCCGATCTTTATCTGCGAAACTAAGAGCGGCCATTAAAAACGTATGAAGCTGATTTATCCAGGTGACAAGGCGTTTAGTCGTGTCCTAGAACTCATTGAACAAGCAAACGCTAAAATCGACATTCAAATGTTCATATGGCGTGATGATGAGATTGGCAATCAATTACTAGATGCGTTGATAAAAGCAGCTCAAAAAGGCATTCAAATCACCTTAAGAAAAGATTTATTTGGGTCTATTTTTGAAAAGTCAGAAGAAAATAAGCAAAGCATGTTTCATAAACCAAAACATTTTAAAACAGCATTATATGCTTATATGATTGACCATATGTATCATGACAAGCGTAAACCACGTGGGTATCACCAAAAACCCAATCCCAAAGTCGGTTTATTCTTGAGTTTTCCAAATGTTAAGGTATCATCTACCATCTTGAAAGACCATACAAAATATTATATCTTCGATGACCAGATTTTATATATCGGTGGTGTAAACGTTGAGGATAAAGAAAATGGTGCAGATATCCAAGGTAGAGCATATAGAGATTATATGGTTGAACTACATAATGAAACCGTCATCCAACATCTCAAATCAAGACTAGCCGGATTACCTTATGATGACGCTTTGAAGGTTGAGTTTATTACCAATGCCCATCAAAAAGAAGCCAAACTGGTTTTACCTAATTTAATATCAAACGCTAAAGAAAGCATCATCATGCATATGGCCTATTTTGGGGCCAAAAAGGCAAATGAAGCCATCTTAACTGCCTTAAAAAATGGGGTCAAAGTGGATATTTTGACATCCAATATTTCCAATCTTCAAAATGACTATAACAGAAAGCTATTAAAAGAGTTTTATCAAGCAGGTGCAAGCATTTATTTACACCCTGGGTTAATCCATGCTAAAGCACTATTGATAGATGATCAAATCATCATTGGGTCAACTAATCTCAACCGTGCCGCTTTTGACAAACTAGGTGAGTGTTCGATTAAAATCGTAGAACCTGCCTTTAAAGCCCAATTTTTAGAAGCGGATCAACTACTTAAAAATGAAGCAAAAAGGGTCACACATAACAATGAACTGCATTATCATCCACTAACCGCATGGTTTGAAAAGATCGCAAGTTAAGAAACAGAGTGAAAAGTATGCTACTTTTCGAAACTGTTTCTTTTTTCTTTCTAAAAAAACATGATATACTAAACTTAGAAGGGGATTAATATGAGTGAACAATACAGATTGACCAAAGGCCCACTTTTGGACGAAAAAGGACAATTAATCGAAGCTGGATACCATGAAGACCTCATCAAAACATTCGACAAAAAAGACGTAACGGTTAAAGGATTGAGGTTAAAGGAGTGGGATTATTACTACATTGGTAATGATAAACACGGTATCGCTTTAACGTTAGCGGATAATAGTTACATGTGGCTAGCCTCAGTCACGATTTTTGATTTTGAAAAAAAGCTCTATAAAACAGTCGACAAGATGGGCTTCAGTTTCAAAGGACTGAATATGCCAAACAGTTCAAGAGTTGGCGATATTTTATTCAATAAAAATGGCTTCTCATTTCAATTCTTACACGAAGACAATCAAAGACGATTACTAGTAGACATTGATAAGTTCATGGGTAAGAAGTTCAGTTTGGATGTCTGTTTAAAAGAACATCCAAATACCTCACTTGTGATTGCCACACCTTTTCAAAAGAAAGGGCATTTCTACTACAACCATAAAATCAATTTAATGGATGCGGTTGGGTCATATACCATTGGTCAAACCGTCTATCCAATCACAGATGCGTTTGGGACACTTGATTGGGGTAGAGGGGTATGGACGTATAAAAATACATGGTATTGGTCGAGTGCATCAGGCTTACAAGATGGTGTATTAACTGGGTTTAACCTCGGTTATGGTTTTGGCGATACCTCTAAAGCAAGTGAAAATATGTTTTATTATGATGGGGCATCTTATAAACTAGATGACATCCAATTTGATATACCTAAAAAAGCAGATAAAGATGACTACCTATCAAAATGGATCATTAAATCAAAATCGAATGACGTATATCTTGAGTTTCATCCAATCTTAGATCGAAACTCAAATGCGAATTTAATGGTCATTAAATCGATTCAACACCAAGTATTTGGTAAATTTAGCGGGTATGTTAAATTGCCGAATGGGACAAAAATCGATATTCATGACCTCATGGGGTTTGCAGAAAAAGTCATGAATCAATGGTAAAATAGCGCACTACTTCATTGTAGTGCGTCTTTTTTTGCGTAAAAAAAAGGTTTCGCAATAATTCACTATCCCCCGACAAGTGAACAATGCAAAACCCATATGTCAAAAAGATATAAAAGGTTATATCTTTTTAATCATCTCAAGAAAATAAGATAAAACAGTGGTATCATCCGATAACTCTGGATGAAATGCAGTTGCAAGCATATTTTGATACCTTACCGCAACAATCTGACCAGCTACGCTAGATAATATGTGAACGTCCTTTTTAACATCGGTAACATAAGGTGCTCTAATAAACGTCATTGGAATCATATGACCATTAAATAAATCTTTTGTCATAAAAGAACCCAATTGTCTACCATACGCATTTCTTTTGACGGTCACTGGCAAAAGCCCCAATAATGGAGACTGTCCAATCACATCTTCTGCAAGCAAAATTAGCCCAGCACAGGTGCCCAAAACAGGCAAGCCGTCTGTGATTTTTTGTTTGAGTGTATGTGTCATATTCAATTCATTTAATAGTCTAAATATCGCTGTTGATTCGCCACCAGGTAAGATTATACCATCCATCTGCTGATTTAGGTCATCTAATGTCCGTATTAAGAAAGAATTTACATAAAGTGTTTTTAACATCTGTTGGTGTTCGATGAATGCCCCTTGAAGGGCTAGGATACCAACCGTCATTACTTACCTCTTTCAGCCATCAATAACTTGATTTCTGACTCATTGATCCCAACCATCGCTTCTCCTAAATCTTTGGAGATTTCAGCTAAGATTTTTGGATTATTATAGTTGGTAACTGCTTTAACAATCGCTGAAGCACGCTTTTTAGGATCACCAGATTTAAAGATACCTGACCCGACAAATACCCCATCTGCTCCAAGCTGCATCATCAGTGCAGCATCGGCAGGGGTAGCAACCCCACCAGCTGCGAAATTGACTACTGGTAGTTTGCCATGTTCGTGTATGTAATAGATTAAATCAAGGGATACCCCTAACTCTTTTTGTAAAACATATAATTCATCTTTTCTTAAAGATTGAATGCGGCTCATCTCTTTGTTTATGGTTCTTAGGTGTCTAACGGCTTGAATGATATCACCAGTCCCTGGTTCACCTTTTGTTCTAATCATGGATGCGCCTTCGCTAATGCGTCTTAAAGCCTCACCTAAATCCTTAGCCCCACAGACAAATGGGACATTGAAATTGGATTTATCGATATGGTGTATGTCGTCTGCTGGTGATAACACCTCAGATTCATCGATATAATCAATGTCAATCGCTTCTAAGATTTGGGCCTCCACAAAGTGTCCGATTCGTACCTTTGCCATGACAGGGATACTGACTGCTTGTTGGATGGCTTCAATCATTTTTGGGTCACTCATACGAGATACACCGCCTGCCGCCCTAATATCCGCTGGGATGCGTTCAAGTGCCATCACGGCAACCGCGCCTGCCTGTTCAGCAATTCTTGCCTGTTCTGGGGTTGATACGTCCATGATGACGCCACCTTTTAACATTTGTGCTAATTGTTTATTCAATATATAACGATCATTTGACATGAAAAATACCTCCAATAGATGATTATAGTATATAATAATAACTGGTATAGTGTAATGTTCAGTTTTGTGTTAAATGACTATACCAGATGAGGTTACTTATGTGGCAACTCGATAACAAACAACCGATTTATGTTCAAATCTACGAACAAATCAAACTCATGATATTGGAAAAAAAGTATGAAGAAAATCAAAAATTACCATCCAAAAGAGCTTTAGCCGATAGTTTGAAGGTTAGCCCTATGACGGTTGATGTTGCTTATCAACAACTCATGGCTGAAGGCTATATCTACAGTAAACCAAAAAGTGGGTACTATGTTGAAATGGATTTAGACACATTCATACCGGTCAAAACAGTATCTATTCAAGACATTGATATGAAGAAACCAGTTAAAACATATCCATATGCCTTTAAGACCAATGTCGTGGATACGGCATTATTTCCATATGCAACCTGGTCAAAACTAACGAGGACCGTCTTATTGGACTATCAAAAAGCACTCTTAAATGAATCAGACCCACAAGGGTTATACGAGTTAAGACTTGAAATTGCTAAGTACCTTGACATCCATAGGGGAATATCTATCGACCCAAGTCAGATCATCATTGGTTCTGGTAGTACATCTTTAATGACGTTACTGGTTGAACTACTAGGCAGGGATAAACACTTTGCGATTGAAAACCCAAGTTACCAAAAGAATCATCAGTTATATAAAGGTCAAAACGTAGCCCTCTCATTAATTGGATTAGATGGATCTGGCATGGATATCCGTGAGCTTAATAGAAAAAACATAGACGTTATTCATATCACCCCATCGCACCAGTTTCCAACTGGAGTTGTGATGCCAATCAGTAGAAGAATCGAATTATTAAACTGGGCAAATCAAACAGACCGTTACATCATTGAAGATGACTATGACTCAGAGTTTAGGTATTCAGGCAAACCCATTCCTGCATTAACTGGTTTAAATCAAGACAAAATCATCTATATGAATACATTCACCAAAACCTTAGCTCCAAGTTTTAGAATGAACTATATGGTGTTACCAAAAGATTTACTCAAACACTACCGTAATCACTTGACACACCACAGTTGTACCGTACCATTATTAGACCAATATGTCCTTTATTTGTTTATGAAACAAGGTTCATTTGATAGACACATCAATAAAATGAAAAAACGATATAAACAAAAAGTGGACTTGATTACGGATATATTAAGTTTATATCCATTCATTAAAATCAAACACTTTGATGCGGGGTTACACGGTATCATTGAGGTAAAAACAAAAAAAATGCCTGATTGTATGAAGGCATTTGAGATGGCGGGGATTGATATAAAATCGATGGATGATTTTTATTTAGACTATCCTAGAAAGAGTGTTGAACTGGTATTAGGCTATGCAGGTATCCCTATTGAATCACTGGAGAAAAACATCAAAATGTTAGCTGAAACGATTAAAAAACACTGCTCATGAGCAGTGTTTTTAGTATGTTTTTTTCTTTCGTGCACCAATGGTGATTCTAATGTAATCGACTTGTAAATCCCTAAGTTCAGGGATACCTTTGATGTATTCAAACACATCGGTATTATTAATCTCAGTAATCTTGTTGGTATCTTTGACGACCACGTGCACATGGCTATCGGCATTGTGCATTGGATTATCAATGGCCAAGTCATAGTATTTTGTGTCGTTGATGTAAAGTTCAACAATGATTTTTTGTTCAATTAAAAAATCTAAATTATTGTAAATCGTTGAAATGTTAGTGAACCCCAGTTTCGCTAAAGCAGATTGGATTTCTTTGAATGTTAAATGGTTATTTTCTAACACGTCAATCATGGCTTTACGGCTATTGGTTATACGTAGATTTTTCTTACGTAACTTATTGAAATAAGTCTCACGTGAATCCATCTAATCGCCTCCTAGATAATCACTATTTGTATTAAAGTAATCGGTGAGAATTTGTTGAAGCGCATCGGTATTATAGCTGAGCGTTTCATATTTTGTAGACTTTTCTACCAGTTTATATGCGGGTAGAATATGCAAGTGTATACAAGGTTTTTTCTTCAAGTACTTATAAAGGCCTTTTGGCTTTTTGAATACAAATATCATAGGTATTATATCAACATTAGACTGAAATGCAAAGCGAAACGCTCCTTTTTTAAAAGGCCTAATGTGTGTACAATAAGGTCTTAGTGACGCTTCTGGGAATACGGCAATCATCGATCCTTTTAAAAGCCGGTCATTTAATAATGATTGGTATCTGATGAGGTGTTCTTTCGTATCAGGAATTGGGGCACCACCAATTAAGTGAAACAGTTTGCCAAATAAAGGTAACCCAAGGTTTGTTTTAAGCATGGTGAAATAAAAGCGTTTTGGCCAAAAAGTAGAACCGACCATAAAGGCGTCAAATGGGTGGACATGGTTCGAGACCACGACCGCCCCTTTTTTCTTCATGGCAATATAATTTTCTTTATGTTTGACTCTAAACCCTAAGAAGATGAACCCAATGATATAGACAAAAACAATCTTGATCAGTAAAACCAAGATTTTAGATAGGATTCGTCGATGTAGTTTTTGCCCAAAATAGTCGAAATCATCGGTCAAGGTTACTGGCCTTGCTTCAATGGTTTTAAACGTATGTTCATTTTCATCTATAGGCTTTTTTGGATCATCTGCCATGGTTGCTCCTTAAAAGAATGGTCTCTCTTAACAATTATATCATACCTTTTTAGTTAGTAGGTAAATCATATCCAACAATTATGATATAATCATAGGTGGTGATAATCATGATTTTAGTCTATGGTGGGGCATTTAATCCACCGACAATTGCACATAAAGCCATTATGCTTTATTTAATGGATTTGTATAAACCTAATCAGTTTATATTTTTACCTGTCGGTGATATTTATCCAAAACCGGGGCTAATAACTTATCAACACCGTCATAATATGTTAAAATGCTTTTGTGAATCGGATGACATCACCATATCTGATTTTGAACAACAAACAGCATTCAACGGCACAATATCGGCACTCGATCATTTTAAACAGATTTATCAAGATGACATCACATTTATTCTTGGTGCAGATAACTTAAAACACATCAAATCATGGATTGAATCCGATCGACTACTAACGAGTTATCATTTCATCGTGATAGATAGAGACCATCAAGCGAAAAAAATCATCAAAGACCTAAAGCTAGATTCAAACCGGTTTCAGTTAATTGAACTAGATTTAAAAGAGAATGCATCCAGTTTTCGTCAAGACCCAAACGCATTTAAACACTATATAGACCCATGTGTCTTAGCATATATCAAACAAGAAAAACTTTACGAGGTAACTGCCCATGTATAAAAACGGATTTTTAAAAGTTGCACTCATCACCCCAAAACTTGAAGTAGGCAATCCGACCTTCAATGTATCCGTGATGCTAGAAGCACTGTCTAATTTAAAATCAGGTATCGCTTTGTTTCCAGAACTATCCATCACTGGGTACTCATGTGGCGATTTATTTTACCAAGATTCGCTCATCAATCAAGCAAAAGATAACTTAAAACGACTCATCGATGAACACACATTTGATGGCGTTTTAATTGTTGGCTTGCCACTCGATGTTGAGGGCGTATTATATAATGTTGCTGCAGTCATTAAAGGCAAAAGCTTATTAGGGATTGTCCCTAAGAAGTATTTACCAAATACCAATGAATATTATGAGAAACGCTGGTTCAATTCAGGATTAGACATCCATTTAAAAGAAGTCATGTTATTTGGTAAAAAGATTCCATTTGGCGATATGATTTTTGAAGATTTGGATAAACAAATCCGTTTTGGCTTAGAGATTTGTCAAGACATGTGGACCAATTTCTCTCCAGGTAATGCACTCGCATTAAATGGGGCTAATATGATTTTAAACTTATCTGCGTCTACAGAATTCTTATATAAAGAAGGCTCAAGACGTAACGTTGTCGTTGAAAATTCAAGACGTAACGCAGGGGCTTATATTTATGTATCTTCAGGGATGATGGAATCCTCTTCTGATACGGTGTTTAGCGGCCATAATATGGTAGCCATCCACGGGGCTTTAAGAGATGAAGTGTTTTTTAATGAACCCAATACGAAAATCTATCAAACAGAAATTGATTTCGGCGAAATCAATTTCAAACGACGTCATGATACGAATTTAAAAGATGCGTTACATAGAGATAAGATGGATTTACATCGAATCGCAGTTTGTTTTGATGAATCAGCGTCTTTTAAGTTTAATCAACCATTAGAAAAATTTCCGTTTGTCCCACATAAATATGAAAAGAAGGCATTTGAAGACATCAGACGCATTCAAACACAAGCGTTAAGCAAACGCTTATTACATATTGGATTAAGTAAAATCATCATCGGTGTATCTGGTGGGCTAGATTCGACATTGGCTTTACTAGTAGCCCATGACGCGATGACTTTCTTAAATCGCTCCCCTAAGGATATCATTGGGGTTACAATGCCTGGTTTAGGGACCTCTGATCGCACCAAGGATAACGCAACCGAGTTAATGCAGTTACTTGGGATTACACAATTAGAAAAATCGATAGTGGCTGAAACCTTAACGCATTTTGAACTCATTGAACAAGATAAAAATAAAACAGACATTACCTATGAAAACACACAAGCAAGAATCCGTACGATGTTACTGATGAACCTAGCCAATAAAGAAAACGGGATTGTCTTAGGTACCGGTGACTTATCCGAAATCGCCTTAGGCTTTATGACCTATAGTGGTGACCAAATGAGCATGTATGGCATCAATGCTGGTATTCCAAAGACACTGGTTCAATTTATGGTTAGGATGTATGCAGAAACCTATCCTAACTTAAAAGAAGTATTAATGGATGTTGTAGATACACCGGTATCACCAGAGTTAGTCAAAGACCAAAAAACAGAAGACATTGTCGGCAAGTATATGATCAACGACTTCTTATTACACCGCCTATTAAGATGTGGCGATGAACACGAGAAGATGTCATTCTTACTAGAAGCAGTGTTTGAGTTAACAAAAGCTGAAGCCGATTTAAGAGCGAAAAACTTCTTAAACCGCTTCTACCAACAACAATTTAAACGTCAGGTATTACCAGACGGTCCAAAAATACTAGATATATCTTTAAGCCCTAGAGGTGATTTTAGAATGCCTAGTGATATCAAAGTGGTGGTCAAATGAAAAAAGTTATATTAGGTTTAAGTGGCGGCGTAGACTCTAGTGTCGCCGCTATTAAACTTTTAGAAATGGGGTATGACGTGGAAGCTGTATTTATGAGAAATTGGGACTCAGCAGCCAATCAAGACGTCTATGGTAACCCTACCGTTAATGATGAGATTTGTGCACAAGAAGTGGACTATCAAGATGCGAAAACGGTCGCCGATCAAATCGGCATTAAATTACATAAAGTCGATTTCACCCAAGAATATTGGCAACAAGTCTTCACCTATTTTTTAAGTGAATATGAAAGAGGTAGAACGCCTAATCCAGATATCCTATGCAATACGGAAATCAAGTTTAAGGCGTTTTTAGACTATGCTTATAAACTCGATGCCGATTATATCGCGATGGGTCATTATGCGAAAACCATCGTCAAAGATGGTAAGACCTATCTTGCAAGGGCATTTGACCAAAATAAGGATCAAACCTACTTTTTATCGCAATTAACGGAAGCGCAAATTGAAAAGGCGTTATTTCCACTTGGCGATATGGATAAAAGTGAAGTGAGAGACATTGCGAAAAAGCACGGGCTTGCAACGGCATTAAAGAAAGATTCTACCGGTATTTGTTTTATCGGAGAACGTCACTTTAATGCGTTTTTAAGCAACTACATGTATAAAAAACCTGGCGATATGCGTAAACTCGATGGCACATTCATCAAACGCCATGATGGCTTGATGAATTATACCATCGGACAACGTAAAGGTTTAGGCATTGGTGGTTTGAAAGATTTCGATTTAGAGCCATGGTTTGTCGTTGGTAAAGACGTGAAAGACAATATTTTATACGTTGAACAAGGCTTTCACCATGATTACTTATATAGCGACTCTTGTATCGTCACAGATGTGACATGGCGTGGCAATCCAGATTTAACTGGTAGAACATTTACAGCTAAATTTAGATACCGCCAACAAGATACAGAAGTACTACTCAGTTTTAAAGATGATAAAACTTTAGAAGTCAAATACCCATCTAAAGTCAGAGCGGTCACACCAGGCCAAGCCTGTGCCATCTATGAAGGTGACATTTGTGTTGGTGGTGGCTTTATTGACCAAGTCTTTATGAATGGAGAAAAACGCAATTACTAATGAATAAAGCTTGGATATTATTAGCATTTGGCTTATTAGTCGGGCTAGGGATGAATCTAGCACACCCAATCACACCTGCACATCTTCGTACGATAGAAGTCGATTCTAGCATGTTTGGCTTTACTGGTGAAATTTGGGTTCATGCTGATATGAGCGAGCGCATTGGCAATTAGAGCACTTGCGAAAACCCCACCAAAAAAAACGCACCAATATGATCAAATAAATATCGGTGACAAATCCAAATAACGCTTGGCTAATCCCATAACCAATTAAGCCGATGATCATCACCGTCTTACGGTTTTTCGCGTCTCCTAAATTACCCCAAACCGGTGCCAT
>CAKMJY010000132.1 GCA_927433595.1 uncultured Acholeplasmatales bacterium
TTCCGGCCTCGGCCGACGACGTCTGGCACCTGGTCGGCGGCTTCAACTCGTTGCCCGATTGGCTGCCCCTGATTGCCAAGAGCGAACCGGGCGAAGGTGGGCGTGTGCGTCATCTGCAAACCGTGGATGGCGCGGTGGTGACAATGCCGGTGGTCAGCGATACCCCCAGCAGCAGATGGAACGCCAGGGCGCAGCCAAGGACTTCGGCCAGGTCGGTGGCGATGATCGAGATTTCCGCCAAGACCCATTGCGTGCGCGCTGAACGCCGGCTGTAGCGTTCGCGGCACAGCTGCGCCAGGTCCTTGCCGGTGGCAATGCCCAGCCGCGAACACAGGCACTGCACCGCCATCCCCGCCAGGCTGGCGAGCAACACCACGAACAACAGGTTGTAGCCATAGCGCGACCCGGCCCCGGCCTGCTGATTTCCATCGGCTACATGTACCCCGGCAAATGGGCCACGGCCATCGAGGCCGGGTCGCGTTATGGCTACAGCCTGTTGTTCGTGGTGTTGCTCGCCAGCCTGGCGGGGATGGCGGTGCAGTGCCTGTGTTCACGGCTGGGCATCGCCACCGGCAAGGACTTGGCGCAGTTGTGCCGCGAACGCTACAGCCAGCGCTCCGCGCGCACGCAATGGGTGCTGGCGGAAATTTCGATCATCGCCACCGACCTGGCCGAAGTCCTTGGCTGCGCCCTGGCGTTCCACCTGCTTCAGTTGATGGAAATTTAGAAGTTACTTCATCACTACCATCGTGAATAAAGTTTGCAGGAAAACGGCCGTTGAAAGTTTTACCATCATAATCACTATCAAATGAAGCGTTAAATGTCCCTTTTTGTGGTGTTGCTGGGTCTAAAAATCTTTCTTCTTCTCCAACCCTACACTCATCGATATTGATTGCACCAACACCGTATTTTAAGACGTTTTGTGCAACTGTGCCTTTAAGTGGTTTTCTTGCTACGATAATTGGTTCATACGCTGGTTTAAGTGCTGTCCCCCAACCTTGCCATTGTTTAGCTTCTTCGGTTGAGGGTTCAAATTTTTTTCTATAATAAGTTCTATCTTCACCCAAAATGCCGTTATTTTTTCCTTTTAATGTGTAAGGTTCTCCATCACCATCTTGTTCAACTTGCCTTAATGATTTTGAATGTGAATTACCTTTTAATAGTGTTGCTTCTAATGCTTTACTTATATCATGTGATTTAGGAAATCCACTTCCATAAACCCACATAATGACATCTCTAATTTCAAACCCAGCGTCCTCAATAGCAACTGCAATACGATGAAATGTCCGTGAACCACCAAATGCTAATAGATATCCACCTGGCTTTAATACTTCATAGCACTTGTCCCATGTTTCTTTTTGAAATGCGATACCGCTTCTGTCCCAACCCTTATTCATAAAGTTAAGTTCATACGGTGGGTCTGTAACTACGCTGTCAATGGTATTTGGTTCAATCACTTCTAAAAGATTTAACATTGAACCTTGATATATTTTGTAGTGATCGTTTGAAATGTATTGATTCATGTTCGTGTACCTATGTCATAATTGATAAATAGTACTTCTCTTGATTGCTGTATAGAAGCAATATTAATTACTCTCTTAGTGTCTTTTACAATCACTTTAAAGAAGTACTTGTATATTTCATTTGAAGTCTTATTATCGACATCTGAGATTGCTACATCGATGTTTAATGATTTGAGATAATCAGCTAGTGCTTGATTACTGAACTCATCTTTTGTGTAGCGTTGACTGTTGCAGTAAGGCGGATCGTTATAAATGAATGATTGCTGTGAATCTTCGCCCATCATTTCAAGTGTTAGATTGATGAAATGTCTATAATCCATGCAATGAAACTCAACGTTTTGAATTAAATTGCTTATTTGGCGTATTTCATTTTCATTGAATGTGATTTTTTCTTTATAACCAAAAGGAACGTTATACTCACCTTTTTTGTTTTCACGATACAAACCGTTAAAACCAGTTTTCATTAGAATCCAAAAGTATTCCCATTGGCGCTTATTTCGGTTATATTCTTTCTTATATACGTTGTAATAGAATTGCTTTTTCAAATCCATAGATTTCAGATTATTATAGTGTTCTTTGTAGTGATTAAGTCTAGATATCACACTGAATGGATGGTCTTTAATTGCTTTATAGAACTCTATGATTGCAACGTTGATGTCATTCACGATGTATCTTTTGTATTTGCGGTCTTGAATCAATCTAAATAGAACTACGCCACTTCCTAGAAATGGTTCAATGTATGTATCGGAGTCTTTAAAATACTTAAATAACTCACTAGTAATTTTGGCTTTTGATCCAGCCCATCGAAAAGGCGCTTTAATCATTGTACAAATCCTCATAATCGGACATTGATTCTTCAATGTTTTCAAAGAACTTATTAAAACGTTCTTCATCTTCTGGAGTGATATCTTTTAGTTCAGGTACCACTTGTACAAATTCAATTTCAGCATCTTCTAAGCAGTGCTGTTCTTCTATTAGTTGTTGAGCTGCTTCAAGTGATTCAGCTTCTACTTCTTCATAAGTTGTTCTGATAACTTTAAATTCAAATGTTGGCATGTTATCTCACCTCGAATGCTAGTTCAGTTTGTTGTTTAACGCTTAATGCGTTAGATTCATTATGTTTTGGTCGATTTGAGCCACTTTTAAACGAAACTTGATAAAGTGCTAGTGATATATAATCAGAAGGCTTTAAAAGGTATTTATTGCACCATGCTTTGAACTGTGAGAAGTCATTATTTGCTTCTTTATATACAAAGTACTTAATCATTTCATCTGTACTATCAAAATCAATAGATGCAAATGATGAACCATCGATTATGATTGCAAGTATTCTTGAATCATTCAAAGTGAAATATAGACCATTTTTTCTTTGATGAACTAGTCTTGGAATATGTTCTGCTTCTACGTAGATGCAGATTGTTTGCTCATTAACTCTTAAACCCCATGTGTAAGGTTCTTTTGTTACTTCAATAAAGTCTGTCATGTTAAGTCCTTCCTTGTGAGTATTAATCACATTATCAAATTTTATTAACGTTTTTGTGCATTATTTTCACATTGCTTTTCAAAAAAAATAGTGATACTAGAATTTGTTAATCTTGAAATTCGGTCAAGTTCCTTAATTGAAAATTGTCTTTTCCCATTAATCTTAGAATTAAACGATTCCCTAGAAATACCAATTTCTTTAGCTGCTTGTTCCTGAGTAATTTTCATGAACGATAGTTTTGATCTGATTACATTCAAGTTTACTAGCATATCAACCCCTCCTTTTTTTGTGCATATTTTTCACATCTCACATATATAATAACCACAATGTGAAATAATGTCAATAAAAAATTGAAATATTTTCACATTATCATTTGAAATGTGCGTTATTTGCTATAAAGATGTAAAATATAAGAGATGTGGAGGTAATAAATTGAACAACTTGAGAAAACTGAGGAAAGAACGCAAACTTAATCAAGTGGAACTATCTGAAATTGTTAATATAGATAGAAGTACCATATCCAGAATTGAATCTGGAAAATCTAGTTTTACTCAAGAACATCTTGAGGTTTTTTCAAATTATTTCAATGTATCAATAGATTACCTACTAGGAAAGAAAGAAAAAGTTATATCAAATGCTATCCGAGCTGAAAAAATCCCAGTTTACTCAAAAATATATGGAGGAAGTTATATTTTGAGAGAAGATTGTTTTGTTGGATATCAGGTTGCACCTGCCAGTGAAGATTTAACAGACTGTATTTATTTAGTATCAGATAAAGACTACAAGAATGAAGGTATCTTTAAAGATGATCTATTGATGGTTAGATTAAACACTGCTGTTGCACCAGGTGTTCATGTGTGTGCGAACGACAATGAACCTGGGGGAGTTTATAGAATCGTTGAATTAAACAAAGAATGGATTTTACTAGCTGACAATATGCCAAGCAAATTGGATAAACAAGTCCTTGGCCAAGTTTTAATGGTATCAAGAATAATTAAATAGAAATCAAAAAGAGTGAATGTGGGAGATATTCACTTAGATTTCGAGTGTTCGTATGAATAAAAGAACAAACATTAATCGGGGGAGTAGTGTTTGATCAACTATGTCTTTTTTAAGATATTTTTTTGGTCATTCTGCGCTTCTTTTTTTATTGGAGTGCATAAATATAGGAGGATTTATGAGGAAAAGTATTGTTTTTTTGGTTTTACTGTTGAGTCTGTATACTTTATCAGGATGCGCCTTTAACACTAGTAGTCCGTTCGAAGATTTACCTTTGGAACGAGATATTAGTAGTTCTGATATTACATGGCTAACAGCATCACAAGGTGGTTCAAGTGTTACGTTAAATTTTACAGCAAATTCTAAGATTAAAGACATCACTATTCAAGTAACATTCTTAGATAAAAATGATAACGTTGTTACTACCAATACTAAATCGATGTCTAGTTTGGTTAGTGGTGAAACTTATTCATTGAAATTTGGTATAGATTTTTTTGAAATGTTATCAGTATCAAAATACACGTACAAGATTTTATCTGGTACAGTCGATTTAACTTAGGAGGATTTATGGATAAAGTAATTAGAACCATTATTGTTGGGTTTATTTTTGCAACACATTTTATCGCTTTAGTCATGTCATTTTATCTGCAAGTTATTTATTCTTCACTTTTTAGAATCGAGGTTGAACTAAGTAATTATAGTTTAATAGGTAATAACGATCCATTTCTATTTTTTGTCTTTGCTGGATACCTATCAATTGTAGTCTTATTCAGCAGCGTGTACTTGTTCGTTGCGTTTTTTCCAACTAAGTCAACCAAAAAGTGAGTAAAAATTGAACATTTAGTGAATATTTCTTGCAATGATAAAAGTATCATGATAGAATACAGGTGTAGTAAGTCATCTATGAATGATAAAGTCTGAGGGTAAGACTGAATAAATAAGTCCCGATTGATGATACAGTCTGAGGGTAAGACTGAATAAATAAGTCCCAATAGATGACAATTGACCCTGCTATATTGCAGGGTTTTATTTTAGGTGAAAATATGAAATATGATCTGAAACTATTAAGCGCTTCTTTTTACAACAAATATCCTAGTGATACTTATCCAGACATACTCTTAAAAGATTTACGGCCATATATTGTTATTGTTGTAAAAATAGAAGATTATAACTGGGCTATACCATTACGTTCTCATGTTAAACATAATTATTGCTATCGTTTAAAAGGATCCGGAAGATCTAGTGATTCTGCACTCGACTTCACAAAGGCTGTAATCATCAACGTATCATCAGACATTGAAGGTGAACCTGTTATCGATAATAATGAGTATATAGATATTGATTCTTCAATTGAGTTCATCATAACTAAGTTCAGCACATTCATAGCTAACTATATTAAGATGTGTAATGACAGCGAATATAATCCTTATGCGTTTGAACGTATAGAGAACTACGGTACATTAAAGTATTTCAAGAGTTTACTGATTCACTAGCCCTTTTAATGGCAACCTTTAAATGATAGAATATATGTTAATGATGGAGCAATGCTCCTAGACTAAGGCGGACATTACCGCCTTTTTATTTTAGAAGGTTTTACATCGATGAATACCACTAATTTTTATTGCACAAATATTACACATTTTGCACATAATATTAAACGAATGAAATGCAAATATGCCAAATTATGACATAAAAAGATAATAAAAAGCACACAAAACAAATAAAAGATAATGTTTTGCCATTCTCGCTGAGGGCACCATTACAAAAACAACGGCTTAACAAAGCCGTTTTATTTTTTTTATTTGCATATTACACACATATTACACATAAATTGCACAAAAACTACTATTCACTCACAAGTTGTGGGTGTCTTTTTTATACTTTTTTTGATAATCTATTCATAATAAAGGTGGTGTTTTCCATGATTTTTTTTCCTCAATACATAGAAACTAAGTACAAAACGACTTGTCTTTTTAGAAGTCCAGTTGATGAAGATGCTAATGAAATGCTACAATTCATCAAAAAACTGTCAGCAGAAACAGATTATATTCTAACTTATCCAGAAGAAATCAGTTTTGATGAAGCAACTGAGTCATCTCTTCTAAAAGCGATTAATCAATCACCAAATCAAGTGATGATCGTTGCCTTAGTGGATGGCGTCATTGCCGGTAACTGTCAAATCCGTTACAAAGATAAGCTTAAGAATCATCACCGAGCAGTCATTGCCATTGGTTTGTTAAAAGCCTACTGGGGATTAGGTATCGCAACTAAACTGTTTGAACTGATGATTGCACATGCCAAAGAAAAAGGTATCATTCAACTTGAACTAGAAGTATTTGAAGGCAACAAACGCGCAATCAAACTCTACGAAAAAATGGGATTTAAAATTGTTGCAGAAATCCCAAATGCTATAAAATATAAAGACGGTCATTATGAAAAAGAGTTTTACATGGTTAAAGTACTATGCTAATTTAAAGCACATTTTGTGCTTTTTATTTTTATGTTATACATAAGTATTTTCGCATTAATAGTAGTTTTTATAGTGGTTGCGTTTTCAAAACGATGTAAAGCGTTTTCTAGATTTTTTCTAAAAATAATATGGCTATAATGTAAGTATCAAGAAACGAAAGGAAATTTAATATGCAAACCACTTTAGAACCACAAGACACGGCACTTTTATCCGCCGGTCAAGAAGTTGATTCTTTAGTCGCGAATGCCCAAACTGCGCTTGAATCTTTTTATTCATACGATCAAGCTCAAATTGACCATATCGTGGCGAAGGTTTCTGTAGCTGCATTAAATGAACATGGTCATTTGGCCAAGTTAGCAGTGATGGAAACAAAACGAGGTGTGTTTGAAGACAAAGCAACCAAAAATTTATTTGCGGTTGAATATGTCATCAATCACATGAGACACCTTAAAACTGTAGGTGTGATTAGCGAGGATGAGGTCACAGGTATCACTGAGATTGCTGATCCTGTTGGGGTTGTTTGTGGCATAACGCCTGTAACCAACCCTACTTCTACTGTCATCTTTAAATCATTAATTGCTTTAAAAACAAGAAATCCGATTATTTTTGCGTTTCATCCAAGTGCTCAAAACTGTAGTAGAGAAGCAGCACGTATTTGCAGAGATGCTGCCGTACTAGCTGGAGCACCAAAAGACTGTATTGGTTGGATTGATACACCTTCTATGGAAGCAACCAATTTGTTAATGAAACATGATGGTGTGGCAACCATTCTTGCAACAGGTGGTAATGCCATGGTAAAAGCAGCTTATAGTTGTGGCAAACCTGCACTTGGTGTTGGCGCAGGTAATGTGCCTGCTTATATCGAGAAAACTGCGAATATCAAACGAGCTGTTGCGGATATCATCTTATCAAAATCATTTGACAATGGCATGGTTTGTGCGAGCGAACAAGCGGCCATCATTGATGCTGAACTATACGAAAGTGTGATCGATGAATTTAAATCCTATGGTCTATACTTAGTTAATAAGAAAGAAAAAGCATTACTAGAATCATTCATGTTTGGTGTAACATCAGACCCTACTTCTGCTAAGCTTAATCCAAATGTCGTAGGCATGAGTGCTTACCTAATTGCTAAAAATGCTGGTTTTGAAGTACCAGTAAAGACCAATGTATTGGGTGTTGTTTGTAGTGAGGTTGGTATTAAAGAACCTTTAACCAGAGAAAAATTATCCCCTGTGCTCGCTATTTTGAAATCAAAATCTAGTGAAGAAGGTATTAAACTGAGTCGTCAGATGGTTGAGTTTAATGGATTAGGTCATAGTGCAGCCATTCATACAGAAAATAAAACTGTGTTAGAACAGTTCGCAAAAACCATTAAAGCAATCAGAGTTATTCACAACAGTCCATCTACTTTTGGTGGTATCGGTGGGGTATATAATGCTTTAATTCCATCTATGACTTTAGGATGTGGCTCATATGGTAGGAATGCTATTGGTGATAATGTATCCGCCATTAACCTACTAAATATTAAGAAGGTAGGTAAACGTAAAAACAATATGCAATGGTTCAAAGTACCAAGTAAAATCTATTTCGAAAAGGATTCGATCGAATACTTAAGACAAATGCGTGAGATGGAAAGAGTCTTTATCGTCACAGATAGACAAATGGTGGATTTGGGGTATGTTTCCAAAGTAACAGATCAATTAAACTTAAGAAGAAACAAAGTCTCGGTTCAACTGTTCTGCGATGTTGAGCCTGATCCGAGTATAGATACCGTCATGAAAGGCTATGATATCATGCGTGCATTTGAACCAGATACCATTATCGCTTTAGGTGGTGGTTCACCAATGGATGCTGCTAAAGTTATGTGGCTATACTATGAGAACCCATCGGTTAATTTTGATGACCTGAAACAAAAATTCTTAGACATTAGAAAACGTGCCTTCAGATACCCTGAACTAGGTAAGAAATCTAAACTTGTTTGTATTCCAACCACATCAGGTACTGGTAGTGAAGTGACACCATTTTCTGTAATCACGGATAAAAAAGAAAATAAAAAATATCCACTTGCGGATTATGCTTTAACACCTACGATTGCAATCATCGATCCGGCCTTCACCATGTCGTTACCAAAAAGCGTAACCGCAGATACTGGTATGGATGTCTTAACACATGCGATTGAAGCTTATGTGTCCACACTAGCAAACGATTATACAGATGCCCTTGCATTACAAGCAATCAAGCTCACATTTGATTACTTAAAGCGTTCAGTGGATTTTGGTGCCAATGATCCATTAGCTAGAGAAAAGATGCACAATGCATCGACCATCGCTGGTATGGCATTTGGTAATGCCTTTCTAGGTATTAGCCACTCAATGGCGCACAAAATAGGTGCTAAATTTCATCTAATTCACGGCCGAACCAATGCAATTCTATTGCCATATGTTGTATTATATAACGGTGAAAGACCGCAAAAATTATCAACATGGCCAAAAAACGAATCTTATATCGCAGACCAAAAATATGCAGATATCGCAAGATTCATTGGCTTAAAGTTTAATACCGTTGCCGAAGGGGTAAAGGCATTATCTGATGCCATTTATGAGCTAGGCTTATCGATTGGCATCAAAATGTCAATTAAAGAACAGGGTGTTGATGAAAAAGCTTATTTAGAAGCTTTAGATACTCTTGCCTATCAAGCATACGAAGACCAATGTAGTCCAGCAAACCCACGCTTGCCTATGGTAAATGATATGAAGGAAATATTAAGAAAAGCCTATTACGGTAGATAAGAAAAAACGCTAGCTCTAAATTGAGTTAGCGTTTTTGATTATTATTTGTTTCTATGAAGTAATAAGACCATTTCTCTTAATGTCTTAGCTGCAACCGCATTGGATGCGCCAGATGGATCAAGGTATGGGTTTAATTCAACGAAGTCAGCCCCAACTAGGTTGTTTAACTTTTCGAATGAATCAAATGCTTTTAGTAAGTCTTTATATTGCATACCGCCTGGTTCTGGTGTCCCAGTACCTGGGAATACACCTGGATCTAGCACATCTAAATCGATGGTGATATAAACAGGTTTATCTTTTAATGTATTGCATAGTTCATCTAAGCCTTCAAAATCAAACTTTCTTAAGTTGATATTGCCTGCTGCAGCCCATTCAAATTCATGTTGGTCTCCTGAACGGATACCAAATGAATTGATTCTACCTGGACCTACTAAGTCAAAGCATCTCTTGATGACTGTCGCATGTGATAACTTACGACCGAAGAATTCTTCTCTTAAGTCTGTGTGTGCATCTAAATGAATTAAATGAACATCCGGGTATTTTTCAACCACAGCTTGGAATACAGGTAAGGTTACTAAGTGCTCCCCACCAACCATCATTGGCTTTTTATCGTCTTTTAAGATGGTTTTGGTTGTGTCATAAATGACTTCAAGCGCTTCTTCGATTGCCCCGATTGGTAAATCAAGGTCGCCGATGTCGGTCGTTTGAAAGTTTCTTAAGTTCATGTTTCTATATGGTGAATACCATTCCACACCGATTGAATCTACTCTAATTGCATTACCGGCAAAACGTGTGCCTGGTCTAAAGGATGTTGTTGAGTCCATTGGACATGAAAATATTACAACGTCTGCGTCTTTGTATTCCGCTTTACAGCTTTGGAATGATAAATCTACTTTATTAAAGCTCATCTGAGTCCTCCCATTTTTCCCAATTTTCTTTATCTATAACTTTGATGTAGCCATTATTTAATTCTGAGAAGATGACTGAACCGCTTTGTTGGTAAAAATCTAAGTCTTCTAAGAAGGATGCATTGATGATTTCCCCAGGGATTAACATTGGTATGCCTGGTGGATAAATCATAATGGATTCTGCAGAAATCTCATTTTCTGAGTCTGCCAGTGGAATGATCTTATGTGGTGCATGGTATGCTTCACGTGGTCTAACAAATGGTTCAGGGAAATTGTAGTGAAACTTAATCTTTGGTAAAGATTGATTTTGTTCATAATTTTCATCTGATATGGTTTGTAAAGCTTTATACAAACGGTCTAAATCTCGTTTGGTGGTTGCCATGGTAATAATGGCTAGCACTAAGTAAGTTTCTGCTAATTCAAGTTGAATGTCAAAACGGTCTTTTAACATACGGTATACATCAAATCCACTTAACCCTAGGTCAGCAACCTTGATGACTAGTTTGGTTGAATCAAACCCAAAGTCATACCCTCTTTTAACAGCATAGGACTCATCTAGAATCGATACACCTTTAATCTCATTGAACTTAGGTACCATTAAGGCTCTTAATTTCAATGCTTTTTCAATGCCTTTCTCACCTTCAAAGTACATTTGTTTTCTAGCCACATCTAAGCTTGCTAGCAACACCGCTGATGGTGAGGTGGAATGAATCATATTTAAGGTGGATTGTAGTTTAAATTGGTCTACTCTATCGCCTTTAGTCAGTAAAATAGAGCTTTGAGTGAGTGATACGCCTGTTTTATGCATAGAGGTTGCGGCAATATCTGCGCCAGCATCCATCGCACTTTGTGGTAACAGTTTTGAGAAATAAAACTGTGCCCCATGGGCTTCATCTGCTAACACTAGCATGTTTTTTTCGTGTGCGTAATCGACAATTTGTTTCAAATCAGACACCACACCAAAATACGTTGGATTAATCACGAATACTGCGATGGCATCTGGATTGTCATCCATTGCCCTTTTCATATTTTGAAAGGATACGCCGTTGGCAATCCCTAAATTATTATCTAAATCTGGCTTAACGAATACAGGTATGGCACCTGAAAAAATGAGGGCGTTAATCACGCTCTTATGGACATTTCTAGGTAAAATGATTTTTTCCTTGGCACGAACCGTTGCCATAATCATCGCAATAATCCCACCAGTGGTACCTGAGGTCAGGAAGTAAGCTCTATCGGCATTAAATGCTTCTGCACATAATGCTTGTGCTTCTTTGATGATACCGGTTGGTTTCGATAAAGTATCGAGTCCTCTAGGTGCGTTGGCATCTAGTTGATAAATACCTTTTCCTGCGAATGCGGATAAGTCATTTGGTAATCTACCTAATTTATGACCTGGGACATCAAATGGGACAACATCAGATTCCCCATATTCTTTTAGTTTTGTAAAAAACGGTGTTAATTGTTGTTTTTTATCTTTCAATAGTATCAAAACCTTTCTAAATCTATTTTATCATAAAATGCGTTAAGACAATAAAAATACCCTAGTGAAACAGGGTCGTTTCAATCACAAATGCTACCAATAAAACGACGATGGCAGATGCGACCATAAAAGCTGATATTTTTTCTAGTTTTTTATAGGTTTTGTGGAACCCATAAGAAATCAAAAATGATGTGATAGATGCGATAATAAAGCCAATATTTACGAATACTAAGTATGAGAACATATGGGCTAAAGTGATGTGGATGATTTGGCTTAAAAAGACAACCAACAAAATGATGCTAGATAGGATGAACGTCAGATTACATAAATGGTGATTCACCTGACGATAAGTGACTGCTTTTTTCATAAAAAATACCTCATTAATGATATTAACATATTTCAATCTAATTTCAATATACTATTTTCTTTGTTATAATGAGATTGGTGATACACATGAAAAAATATGGATTTTTGATCTACATAACCGTTGTTTTAATTTTAGGCATCATCACCGTACCACTTTTCCATAGTGGTTATCTTTCTACTTTAATCGGTGGTTTTTTCAGTATCCCATTTTATTATCATGTGATATGGTTCTTATTTGCCTACTTTATCTCTGTTTTATTACATGAGTTAACGCATTTAATCGCTTTTAGAGTAAAAGGCATTAAGGTCAAAGCATTATTGGTGTTATTCTTCGTTGTTTTCTTAGATGACCACAAGTGGCGAATAAAGCTCAATTTCAAATTATTAAAACTTGGTGGTGGAATGGTTATCCCGCAAATCACATCCATCAAAGAAGATAAAACCTATTATAAGATTGCCGATGGCATTTCAACCTCATTGATTGCTGCCCCAATATTCACACTCATTTTTGGGACTGTTATCACACTATTAAATCTTCTATTATTTTATGATATGCCGCATTTTACCATCTTTAGTTTCTTTATATTGATATTCACTATCCTATTTACACTGGCATCCAATGTATCGACTGATTTGATGTATGGTGATTTTAAAGCCTTCGATAAGTTTAAAAAAGATCCACTATTTAAACTCTCTATTATCACACAGTATGTGGATGAATTATCAGGATATCATCTAGAATTATTAAATGCGCACATTGTGAAATACCCAGTATCGGATTTCCCTAATGAATTATTACCAATCTTATCCACTTTATTTGAGTATCATATATTCGAGCACATCCCAAATGAGCCTTTATTAGAACGCGCACGCTACGTTAGAATGCATGCACACTTATTAAGACGATTTATGCGTAAAGAAGTTTATATCCCACTAGCCCAATATATCATCTATTTCTTGGATAAAAATAACCTAAGGGAAGATGCTGTTAGCTTGTTTGAAAACTTCAAACGCAATTTAGATCAATTGAAACTACCTGCCTTAAATAAAATCTATTTACTCAAACAAACCTCACATGTATTGGGACTTTCTGATGAGATTGTTTATTTATCTAGACACGAACACGTTGTGCCTTCAAGATTTAGTTTCATCTTCGAAAGTTTCCCTGATTTTTATAATGATGAAAAAACACATAACCTTGGCTATCAAAGATTTGAAAAAAGTATCGATGATGGGCTTGAAAAATGATGAAGAATTGTGTATAATTCTTCTTGCTGGTCCGGTGGTGTAGTGGTTAACATGCCAGTCTGTCACACTGGAGATCGCGGGTTCAATTCCCGTCCGGACCGCCATCCTAAGTTATGCGTCGTTAGCTCAACTGGATAGAGCATCTGACTTCGGATCAGAGGGTTGAGGGTTCAAATCCTTTACGACGCGCCACTTAACAATTTTCGGGAAGTAGCTTAGCTTGGTAGAGCGCCTGGTTTGGGACCAGGAGGTCGCAGGTTCAAATCCTGTCTTCCCGACCACTATACAATTTTAAAAAAAGTCGCATAAAATAGTTGACTTTAAAATTGGTTCTTGTTATCATAATAATGCTGTGGGCGTAATATAATGGTTAATATACGTGCTTGCCAAGCATGATATGGGGGTTCGATTCCCCTCGCCCGCTCCAAAAAAGCAATCAAACGGCTGAATAAAGCCGTTTTTTTATAGTTAAACATAAGAAAAGCCCCAAGTCACGCGTCGTGATATGGGGCTTTGTTGTATTAATTGTTATAGCCTTTTTTACCAAGTGACACAACAAATGCATAAACTGTGACAGCTAGTACGACTAACACCAATAATGTTCTAATGGTTAATAATGGTGTAATCGGCACATCATTTAATAGATTATCAATTAAAATCAGTGGTGCTGTGATCAATCTAGATAATAAGTAACTAACCCCTAGGAAGTCAGATGCATATAAGTAGATAATCAATGGAATCAATGCGGTATAAAGCGCATTTGTGGCACTATAGAATACCAATTGGAATAAAACATAAACCAATAAAGCAAATAGTTCAATGCCCATGGTCTTCTTTTGTGCCTTAGGGGCATCAAACATATAAGATACGACCATCCATAATAAGAATAAGGCAACGACGACTTCAATCAATAAACTGAATTCAAAACTGAAGCCATTATCGAATATCCCAAAGAACCACGATACAAAATTACTGATACCCGATGAATAGAACGTCAGTAATAGCAGTAAATAGGCTACAAGACCCTTTCCTTTAAGCATCGCTAAGATGATGATGATTGAAACAATTAATAATGGTAAGTATTGGATTAAAGTATCCATAAAGTCTTGTTGCTGACTTAATGCACTAAAGAATCCAAACAGTGTTAAAGCAGATACGATGATTAAGTGAATCGTATCTGAAAAACTTTTATGTATTTTCATATATAATCACTCCTTTATGTTTATTTTACCCTAAATTATACTTAATGGTATATTATTCGGTATCAATTAGCTCGTGATAATGAATTTTGGCCATTAAGAAGCCTTCTATGTCAAATAAAATATGATAAAGAATGGCTCGTTCTTCGAATTCGCTTCTGGTTGCTGGTAAAGCCTTCGTTTTAAAGTCTTGTCTGATCTGTTCTAGATGGATTAAAAGCGGTTTTGCCATATTGTCTTTGCCAATCCCACTTCGGATGTCACAAAGAAAATCAATGACAATTTTTTTATAAGCCGAAAGTTGGACTTTCTTTATATCTGTGTGGATTTCTTTTAAATAACGTAATTGTTCTTTTCTCATTGAAACATATTCAATATTCATATCTTTAGGTGAAAATAAGTGGTTATCGGATTCAAATTGAATTCGACTTAACGCTTTATTAATCAATGCTTCAAGTTGAGCGAATCCGCTGTCGTCTAAATCAATCATCTTTTTGATTTCATCTCTTAAAGATTGATCGATATCATCGATTTCTTTGATGATTTTTCGTTTATAGGATGGCATGTATATATTGACCAATAAGGCAACGATAACACCAATGGCAAGTAAGTATATGGCATTGAGCGCATAACTTAAATCTTTGCCTAAAAACACATGTGAAATTAGCACGGTTGTGACAACAATCCCATCTTCTACTTTAGCCATGTAAGCGAGTGGTATGAATAATAGTAATGCCAATATAAAGATATAGAGTTCATACCCAAATAGTAAAAATAGCACCACAGATAAGCCTAAACCTAAAAAGGTTGCGATCGAACGTTTTAAGGCGAGTTGTATGGATTTAATTTTTGTACTTTGTATCGATAATAAGACAATGACACCAGCGGTGACGCTATAATCGAGATTGAGTAAAGCCGCAATTTCGATGGCGAAAAATGTGCCTACTACCATTTTTAATGCTTGATACATCCAAGGTTTCATATGATCACTTCCACTAGTTATTATATCTTAGTTATAGACTTTAAAAAAATAAAACACCAGTTATTTCTTACTGGTGAATTTAAGTGTTTTAAATGTGTCGTAACAACCATTAATGAACTCATCCTTAAACGGTTCAACTTTGTCTTCAATCATTTGAATCAAAATCTTTAATTCCTGATCGATGATTTTTTTAATGTCTTCAGAATAACGGTATTTGACTTGGTGTTTCAAATACTCATCTTCATCTAGTAGTTTATATGTCCCATCTCTAGAGACCCTAACATCTAAATCATAATCGATGTATTTGACCGCTTCTTCATCATATAAGTATGGACTGGATAAATTACAGTAATAATAAATGCCATCTGGTTTTAACATCCCAATCACGTTAAACCAATGGTCTTTAAAGAAATAACAAATGGCAGGTTCTTTGGTCATCCAATTTCTGCCGTCATGCTCAATAACTCGGGTTTTATAATTGCCTAGGATTAAATAATCTTCGGTCTGCTTAATCACAGTAGCGCTTCTCCAAATTCGGTGTAATGTTTTATTATGCTTATAACTATGAATTTGGACGGCGTCACCTACATTGAGTGATTTCATAAAACTCACCTCCATAATTGGCATTATTATATCATGTCTAGAAGCATTATAAAACTGATTTAAACGGTTTTCGATAATTTCACTTTGAGCGTACGTAAAAGTGGTGGATGTTACAACTTAATACATGTAACAATCCTTATGTATTTACTTCATAATATTAATACTAATTATATGTTTTACACAATTATAAATCACTATATTAATATGTATTAAATCATGTTATAATTCATAGTTATACTATTTTACCGCTCTATTATGGTAAAATAATTAAATATAGAAAAATGCACAGTAATTAAGTACATTCAAATGAGGTATACTTCAAAATAAATCACTTTAAAGGACATATAATACATGTTCGACCTTGCCATTACAATTGACATATAGGGGTTTCAAATGGTTAACTAAAAATCTTAAATTAACCTGTAAAATCTTTATTGTGTTTGTCTTTGTATAATGATTCTTTGGTGGGCTATCCTAAAAAACTTAAAAAAAAAGATCCAGCTATTAACTGAATCTTAATCATCTAATGGTGCGGATAATGAGATTTGAACTCACACAGCCTTTAAGCTACATGCCCCTCAAACATGCGCGTCTACCATTCCGCCATATCCGCAAATTAAAGGGTATAACCTAAATTATACCCTTTGAGAAGGTTTATTCAACTGCAACGATGTAAGCATAGATTTCTTGTTTACCATTGATGATCTCAACTTCGACATCTTCATTGATACTTTGTAAGTATGCTTTCACTTCGTTTACTTCTGTTTCTTCAACATCATTACCATAGAATAGTGTAACGATTTCTGAAGTGTCTTTAACAATCTTATCTAATAGGCCTTTTACAGCTTCTAATCGATTTGGAATAGATACAACAATGTTTCCTTTGGTAATACCGATGAAATCGCCTTTTTTAATGGCTACGCCGTTCATTTCAGTATCTCTAACTGCATAAGTTAGTTCACCTGTGGTCATGTTAGCGACAATTTCACTCATAGATTCTAAGTTATCATCAATTTCTTGGGTATTATCAAATACCATTAAGGATGCATAACCTTGACCAATGCTCTTTGTCTTTAATACTCTGATGTTTTGATCTTCACAAAGTGTTAGTGTTTGTTCAGCTGATAAGATGACATTTGAGTTGTTTGGTAAGATAATGACATTTTCAGCATTGACTGCTTTAACTGCCTTAATGAATTCTTCTGTTGGTGGATTCATGGTTTGACCGCCATCGATGATGTAGTCAACGCCTAATTCTCTAAATGCTTGTTTGATGCCATCACCGAAACAAACAGAGATAATCCCGTATTTACTTCTTTCTGCTTTGACAGGTTGATAATTGACAACTTCCTTATGATCATGATCGTGTTCATGTTCATGGATGCTTTCTACAACGGAATCATGTTGTAAACGCATGTTTTCAACTTTCATCGTTTGTAGGTCACCATATTTTTGGCCAAGTGTGATTGCCACACCAGGTTGGTTTGTATGTACGTGTACTTTAACTAATTCTTCATCTTGAACTAATACCAATGAATCACCCATTTGTAATAAGGTGTTACGTAGGTTGTCTTGGTCAAAGTCGCTGACATTGTGTAATTTAACGATGAACTCTGTGCAATAGCCAAATTCAATGTTAAAGTTTTCAATATTTCTACCTTGGAAACCTTCTTCATGATGTTGTTGTTGTTCCTGATGTTCTTGTTGAAGTGCTAAGGTTTGTCCTTGCGCTGCAAGTAACATCCCTTCAATGATCTTAATAAAACCTGCACCGCCTGAATCGACAACGCCTGCTTGTTTTAATACTGGTAATAATTCTGGTGTTCTATCTAAAGATTCTTTTGCTTGTACTAAATAGCATTGTAATACATCTTCAATGGATTTTAGTCTTGGTCTTTCTCTTAATACGTTTTCGGCTGCTTCTCTAACCACAGTTAAAATTGTACCTTCAACTGGTGTCATAACAGCACGGTATGCCATTTGGTAACCACCAACTAAAGCTGCGATGAATTCGTCAACTGTAGCAGATCCATTTTTAATTTTCGCAATCTCGCTATATACACCACGGAAAAATTGCGACAGAATAACACCAGAGTTACCTCTAGCGCCCATTAATAGACCTCTTGATAAGATTTTAGATACATCGACAATCGATTTTGAATCTAAGGCAGAAACTTCTTTAATACCTGCCATCATTGTCATTTGCATATTTGTACCTGTATCGCCATCCGGAACCGGAAATACGTTTAAGTGATTGATTTCTTGATGATTATTCTTTAGATTGATCGCACCATTGGTTACCATTTTTCTAAACAGTGAACCGCTAATTGTGTTTGCCATTATAATCCTCCTGATTAATTAAAATGACCCTAAGATATTGAGTTTTTGATATATGATTTACCCGCCATGACGCGGATTTAAAGGCAAATTAATTACTATTATTTATAGGCTTTTTTAGTATATCATGATTGCTTTGAATTTGCAAGTATCTACTATACGCCTATATTATATCATAATACGTCTTTTTTATTTCTAACTTTTTTTTTGAGGCTTTTATACACTTTTTTAGTCGTCTTAAATTGAGCCATGAACTTGTGCCTATATATAATATACCTCTATGAATGGATAGATTACTTTCACTTAATGCGTCAAATATCAAAATAAAAGGAATTCGTGCAAAATCAGTTGCTTTTTATCTTTTACTATGTTATAGTTTTAATGCGCGAAGTAAAGGAGTGAAACTATGGCAAAATGTTATGTAACAGGTAAGGGTACAACCTTTGGTAATACAAGATCCCACGCCTTAAATGCGACAAGACGTACATGGAAAGTTAATTTACAAACAGTTAGAATCATCGATGAAGATGGTAATGTTAAAAAAGTTAAGGTTTCTGCACGTGCACTTAAGAAGGGTACACTTACAAGAGCTTAAAAAAAATAAGGCCGATAGCCTTTTTTTTTAATCTTTTGATTGGATGACCAGTAGCAATCCCTCATGAATATGGATGGTTGCTTCGTCTTCGATTTCATTGGACAGTCCGATTGGATTGTCCTTTTTTATTAGGTAATGGTCTAACAGATATTTAGTACCTTCTAATGTAATTATTGTATCTTCTATCGCGAATAATGAAATATAATTATATGCATTTTTCTTATATGCGTATATTCCTTTAGGTTTAATCTCGATTTTGTTATGTTCATCCATAATCGTTAAATTAGGGAATCTTTGGAGTAATAGTAGGTTTGCATAGAGGTGATCAATGCGTGGTCCAGCTAGGCCACCAAGTAAGGTGACGTCATCTGATTTTGTATACGCAATCTCAATCGCCTTATAGGTATCAGACTCATCTTTGATTGGGTTTAACTTTAAAATATCACTATGGATTTTTGTCATATCAACCAGTGAATCAAAATCGCCAACTGCTAAGTGATATTTTATGGCTAAAGCGTTTAACTCAGATACTGCTTGATCGACCGCGATGATGTATGCATCTTTTGTTGGTAACAAATCTTTTAAACGCATTGGCACCTTAGGTGCGATGACGAATATTTTCATCGGATGTCTTTAATGGCTTGATTGCGGTCTTTCGCATTAAACACATAAGACCCTGCAACCGCGATATCTACACCAGCTGCTTTCGCGAGTTTAGCGGTTTCTAAATTAATGCCACCATCAATTTCAATCACATATTGATAATGATATTGTGCTCTTAATTCAACCAAGGCTTTTACTTTTTCAAGTTGATCTGTCATAAAAGACTGACCACCAAAACCTGGTTCAACGCTCATGACTAAAACCAAGTCAACTTGGTCTAAGAATGGGTATAACGCTTCTATTTTTGTTTTAGGCTTTAAAGAGATGCCAGCTTTAACACCACTGGCTTTAATGCGACAAATCGCTTCTAATGGGGTTTTGGCTTCGACATGGACAGTAATGATACTAGAACCAATCCTTACGAACTGATCGATATATGCTTTTGGGTCTTCAATCATTAAATGAGTATCTAACGGGATATTTGTGATTTTGTTAAGCCCACTTAATACGTGAGGTCCAAAGGATATATTCGGGACAAAGTGTCCATCCATCACATCTAAGTGTAGATAATCTGATTTAGATATACTTTTAATTTCTTGTTCAAGTCGATTGAAATCAGCTGTTAATATAGATGGGGCTATTTTCATTAATATCGCTCCTTTTTATTTTTAATTTCTTCATAATATTTGATGTAATTTTGATATCTGGTTAAAAGGATATTTGGGTTATCTTTGATGGCACACTCAGGTTCATGGGTGTGACTACAACTAGTGCCAAACTTGCAGGCTGATTCGTAGTGTTTGAATTCTACAAAATAGTCTTTGAGTTCATTTGGGTCAAAGATACTAAGTTCTAGTTTTGAAAACCCGGGGGTATCTGCAATCATACCACCACCATAGAAATAGAGTTCTGTATGTCTGGTTGTATGTTTTCCTCTACCAAGTGCCATGGAAATCTCTTGTGTTTTAATGCCTAGTTCAGGCATTAACGCATTTAAGAATGTCGATTTGCCTGCACCGGTTTGTCCTGCTAATACAGATAACTTATCGGTGAATAAATCTTCTAATGTATCAAACCCAATCTTTTGTTTGGAATTGACATAATGGACATCATAGCCAATCCTTTCATAGTAGGTTAGTATATCTTTTAATGTCGCTAGTTCAACTTCGGATATTAAGTCTATTTTCGATACAATTAAGACTGGCTTAATATGGGCTTGTTCAATTAAGATTAAGAACTGGTCTAACAAATTAAAACTAAAATTAGGGTTCTTAACGCTGGTTAAAATCAACACTTGATCGACGTTTGCAACATCAGGTCTGGTTAATTCATTTTGTCTTTCTAATACGGTTTTAATCGAGTGGTTAATGTCAGTGTCATCATAAAGCACAAAATCACCCACTTTAGGGCTGATTTGTACGGTTTTGATATCCAGTTTTGTTCGTTTGGTTAACTGCTTATTAAAACTACTGTTTTCATCTAACTTTTGGTGTCTTAGAATGCCTGAGGCTCGTGCTTGTAATAATACTTTTGTCTCAGCGTCTAAAATGCTATAAAGTCCACCAGTTAATTTAACGATTTGACCTTTTTTCAAACATGAACCTCCTATAGGTTTTGGCTTCTCAATTGGCCACATGCCGCATTGATGTCATGACCTTGTTCCTTACGAAGGGTTGCGTTCATGCCATTTTTCTTTAATGTATCATAAAATGCTTCTTGATTTTCGCGTTTTGAGCGTTTGAATGGTGCTTCTAGTACTTCATTATAAGGAATGAGGTTAACATACACATTCAAACCTTTTAGTAATTTCACGAGTTCAAGTGCATGTTCTTTTTGGTCATTCAGTTCATCGATCAAAATGTATTCAATGGTAATTCTTCTGTTGGTTTTTGTCATGTAATAACGAATCGCATCCACGACTTGTTCAATTGGATAGGCTTTATTAATTGGCATTAATTGATCTCTAACCTCATTGTTTGGGGCATGTAAGCTAATCGCTAAATTGATTTGAAGTTGTTCATCTGCATATTCTTTGATCTTAGGGACAATGCCACATGTTGATACTGTAATATGTCTAGCTCCAATTTCTAAGCCTTGAGCTGAGTTGGCGTTTTCTAAGAAGGTCATGAGGTTTTCATAGTTATCAAATGGTTCACCAATCCCCATCACCACGACATAGCTAATACGCTTGCCATAGGCACGTTCTGTTTCAATGATTTGGCTCATGATTTCACCAGCCGATAGGTTTCTTTTTTTCTTTAAGATCCCAGATGCACAAAAACGGCAACCCATATTACAACCTACTTGTGAGGTGACACAGATGGATAAACCATAATCATGATTCATTAAAACCGTTTCGATTAAGTTACCATCTTGAAGGCCGTATAGGTACTTAACTGTCCCATCAACGCTCTTAGATTCGATCACTTTTTCTAAGGTTTTAATCTCGAAATTCGTATTTAAAAGATCAATCACTTCTTTTGAGAGATTGCTCATTTCATCAAAGGTTACTACTTTCTTTTTGTAAATCCAATCGAAGACTTGTTTTGCTCTAAATTTCTTTTCATTGTTGGTTAAAAAGAAGTCCTCTAATTGTTCAATTCTTAAATCGTATATATTTGTCATTTTATCACCGTTAATATTATACACCATAAAAACATAAAAACCTATAACCAAGCCTTAAAAGAAAAGAAGGCACGGATGCCTTCTTATGCTCTAATTTCTGCTTTAAATTCGAATTGTAGACGGTTTAGGATGGAACGCATGAGTTTATCAATGTCAGCTGCTTCTAAGGTTTTATCCTTCGCATTGAATGTCATTGAGTAAGCCAATGATTTCTTATCCTCACCAATCTTTTGGTCTAAATACACATCAAACAAGGTTAAGTCGACTAAGAACTTTCTCGCTGTTTGCTTGATGAGTGCTTCAATATTTGCTTGTGGAATGGATTTATCGACCACAAACGCTAAGTCTCTTGTGATATTTGGGAATCTAGAAATGGTCTCAAAGTTGGTTTGTTTTAACACATGTTTTAACAACACTTCTAAGTTGATTTCAAACACGAATGCTTCGATACCAGTTTGTGGGTGTAGTTTACCAACGATGCCCAATTGATCTAGACCAAGTGATACTTTAGCGGTCACACCTGGGTGTAAACCTTCTATTTGTGATGTTTCAAATGTTGGGGTTAAATCAAAGTAATCAGTGATACTTTCTAAGATACCTTTAACCACATAATAAGATGCATTGATTTGATCTTTTTGCCAAGTCATGCCTTCATAAACACCTGTCATAATTACGCTTAGATGCATCGGTTCTTCGTGTGAATAATACGTTCTACCCACTTCAAAGAATTTTAAGTCATCCATTTGACGGGATTGGTGGTAAATCACATTATCTACTAACCCGTTGATCAGTGAATGTCTTAATACTTTCTTATCTTCGCTCATTGGGTGTAATAATTCAATGATATCTGTGTTTGGTCTAGTGTATAAATTGACGGTTTCTTTTTTAGTCAAAGAATAATTAATCACTTCATTAAACCCTAACGCACGCATCATTTGTTTGATTTTTAAGATGTGTTTTTGTCTAAGAGAATAAGTGCCTCTTAGGTTTGTTTCAGGTAAAATCATTGGGATTTGATTTAAGCCATAAATGCGAGCAACTTCTTCAATTAAATCTGCTTTAATGGTTAAGTCATTGCGGTAGCTTGGGATCATGTAAACATGTTCGCTCACCATGATGATATTTAAGCGTTTTAAGAGTTGTCTTAAGGTGGCCTCATCTAGGTTAATACCCAACGTCTTATTGACGTCTGATACGGTTAGTTCTACTTTAACTGGTTTTGGATAAGGCGCACCTGAGAATGCGATTTCCTTACAAACATTACCGTTTGCTAATTCATATAATAGTTCAGCTGCACGGTTGATGGCCATTCTAACTCTGGTTTCATCTAAGCCTCGTTCAAAACGGAGTGAAGAATCACTTCTTAAGTCAAGGCGTTTGGATGTATCACCAACACGCTTAGGATTAAAGCTTGCGGCTTCAAGGATGATATCTTTGGTTTCTGCTGATACCATGGTATTTTCTAAGCCCATGACACCTGCTAGTGCGACTGGATATAAGCCATTTGTAATGACGATGTCTTTTTTAGTTAGCGTGCGTTTAACGCCATCTAACGTCACCACAACTTCACCATCTTTGGCATCTCTGATGACAACTTTATCGGTTTCAAATTTGGTTCTATCGAATGCATGCAGTGGGGTACCCAGTTCAAGCATCACGTAGTTTGTGACATCCACAACGTTATTAATTGGTCTGATGCCTGAGGCAATTAGTGCACCTCTTAACCATTCTGGGGACTCTTTTACTTTGACGCCTGTAATCGTTCTAGCAAAGTATCTGTTGCATCCTTCTGATTGGTTATCAACAACGACTGGATTTAACACGTCTGTTTCAAATGGGGTTGCTTCTTTATAAGTTATTTTTTTATCTAGTACGGCAGCTAAATCATAAGCAAACCCGAGGACTGATAATAAATCTGCACGGTTTGGCGTAAGCGATAATTCTAGGGTGTGTTGGTCAAGTCCTAAATGTTTTAGTGGGTCTTCACCAAGTGGGACTGCTTGTGGGAAATAGTAAATACCATCTTTAAATTGATCTGCTACATATTTTTCTTCAATGCCTAACTCAGCCAATGAACAAATCATCCCATTGGATTCAACGCCTCTAATCTTACTTCTTTTGATTTCAAATCCACCAGGCAGTACTGCCCCTGGGGTTGCAACCACGACATATTGTCCGGCTGCGACATTTTTCGCACCACACACAATTTGTTCAACTAACCCGTTGCCTAAATCGACAGTGGTCACATGTAAGTGGTCTGAGTTTTCGTGGTCAACGCACGTTAAAACATGACCAGTGACTAGACCTGTAGCTTCAACTAGTTTGGTATAGTCTTCGACTTCAGTGATATAAGAATTGGTTAAATCATATAAGTTCTCTGGTAAAAACCCTAAGAGGTTTTCAAGCATTTTTGTGGATATTTTCATCTTAGCGTCCTCCCTTGAATTGTTTTAAGAAACGGATATCATTGGTATAAAATTGTCTGATATCATCGATATGGTACTTTAAGATACCTAAGCGTTCAACGCCAATCCCAAAGGCAAATCCTTGGACTTTTTCTGGATCGTATCCACCCATCTTTAAGACGTTTGGATGCACCATTCCTGCGCCTAAGACTTCAATCCATTTACCTTCTTCTGAATACACATCGACTTCAACGCTTGGTTCAGTGAATGGAAAATAAGATGGTCTTAAACGAATGTTTCGATCTTTACCAAAGAAATATTGGATGAATGCTAAAAGCGTCCCTTTTAAGTTCGCCATGGAGATTTTTTCGCCAATGACTAAGCCTTCGATTTGCATGAATTGATGGCTATGGGTTTGGTCATCGTCGTCTCTTCTATACACCTTACCTGGGCAAATGATTTTGATTGGATTACCACCGGATTCCAGCATCGTTCTCGCTTGAACTGGTGAAGTATGGGTTCTCAAAAGTCTATTTGGATCGATGTAGAATGAATCTTGCATCGCTCTAGCTGGATGGCCTTGTTCTAGGTTTAACATTTCAAAGTTATAATGGTCAGATTCGACTTCTGGTCCATCTTTGATTTCATAACCTAAGCCAATAAAGAAGGCTTCAATGTCTTCTACGATTTGTGATAATAAATGGGCTGAACCAACGGATTTCTTTAAACCAGGTAGGGTGACGTCAATCGCTTCACTCTTCAGTTTCTTTTCAATTTCCACTTGTTCTAATGCATTTCTTTTTGCTTCAAACAACGCCTCTAGTTGTTGTTTGATTTCATTGATGAGTTTCCCTACTTTAGGTTTCTCCTCATTGGATAAATCTTTTAATGTCATCATTAATGCTGCAATTTCACCTTTTTTACCTAAATAGGCTGCCTTAAGGTTATTTAAGTCATTGAGATTTTGTTCTTTCTCTAATGCTTGTTCGCAGGCTTTTAAGATGTTTTCTAATTTTTCTTGCATAAAGTCATCTCCTTTAAAAAAATAAAAACGTCCTTAAGAATGAATCCTGAGGACGAATGATCGCGGTACCACCTTAGTTCTATGTTGCCATAGCACTTAATACCTTTAACGCAGGCTTACGGGTGTGATTAGCACCACATAAAGGATGAATTCGAATACCTTTTTATAGACATTTACACCAACCATGTCCTCTCTTAAATAACCAGATATTGTACTACTTCCTTTAATTGTTATGTTAGTCTCTTCTGGCTGCTAAAATCGCAAGCAATCTTAAGACTTGATAGTAAATATAAACGATTGACACCATTAGACCTAATGCAGCAACCCATTCATATTGTTTGGACATACCAGAAGATACCAATGCCTCAGCTGTATCAAAATGTAGGGTTAACATAAATGCACCATACATTATTAATACTAAACTTAAGAATAATACCAGTGGGCTATTCACATCACCAAATAGGGTATACATCATCGCACCACCATCAAAGAAACTGGCAATGGATACAAACAAGATGGTTGCTATTATACCAAAACCAAATCCTAGAACAACTCTTCTAAATCGTGAGGTCACTCTAATTAATCTGGTTGTATAAAGTGCTAACATCCCAAAGAATATCCCGGCAGTGACCAATACGGCCAAGCCAACGAAATTCGCACCACCAAACTCAGCAGCATAAATCATGCTGATCAATACCAAGGCAACGCCTTCGCTCATCGCGTAGATGACTGAGAAGATGGGTGCAAGTCTAGGGTTTAACATCGCAACGAATATTGAGATGAACCCTGTGAAGAATGAGGCAATCAAAATCCCAATGAATAAATTCGGATTTGAATCTGCCAACGTCATGGTGAATAAGCCAAATGCTATGGCGATAACGAACAGTAACACTGTCTTAATCGTTATCCCTAAATAGGATGCTTGTTCACCCGTAAATACTTGTTCATTATTTTCTAATTTGTTAAATACAGGATTATTATATTTCACTATAAATCCCTCCATTCAAAAATATTATAAGACACTTTATTCTAAAGTGCAAACAAACCTTGCTCAATCACATCATTTTCTTCATTTATCTCGTCAAATGCACCATATAGTTCCATCTTTTCAAATACGGTTTTATTGATTCTAGTACGATTTTTGACGTCTTCTTTTGATGTATATGGTTTATCTAGTCTTTTTTCGACAATATCTAAGGCAACGGCAGTGCCTAAGCCATCAACAGATATGAATGGCATTCTTAATGCGTTACCTTCAATTTGGAAGGTAATGGCATCACTGATGTTGATGTCTACTTTTAGGAACTTAAAGCCCCTTAGTGTCATTTCAAGTGCGATTTGTAAGTTTGTAACAATCGACTCATCTTTGACCGATAAGTTAAACATCTTACCGTATTCTTGAAGTTTATTTCTAATCGCATTCGCACCTAAGACCATGGTTTCATAGTCAAATTGGTCGGCTCTTTTTGAGAAGAAAGCACTATAGAATAAAATCGGTTTATAGACTTTAAACCAAGCAATACGCATCGCCATTAAGACGTATGCTGTCGCATGGGCTTTCGGGAACATATACTTAATTTGTGAACAGCTCCAAATGTACCATCTAGGCACACCGTTTCTACCCATCAATTCTTCATAAGTCTTCCATTTTTCTTTATCTTTTGCTGGTTTACCTTTTCTGACAAACTCCATAATCTCAAATGACTTGAGTGGGTCCATGCCAAATTCCATTAGGTTTACCATGATGTCATCACGACAACCAATGATTTGGTCGAATGTGATGCCTTGGAACTCTTCTTTTTTATTTAAGATTAAGTCTTGGGCATTCTTAAGCCAAACATCCGTTCCGTGTGATAAACCGGATATCTTAACCATACCTGCAAAGCTATTTGGTTTGGTATCTGATAGCATTTGTCTGACGAAGTTTGTCCCTAATTCAGGAATCCCAAATGAGGCAACGTCGCTATTGATGTCATTTGGATTTAACCCAATTGTGGTTGTCCCACTGAATAACCCGTAGACTTTTTTATCATCCACTGGGATGTCTTGGGCTTTATTAAATGGAAATTCATCTGGATGCTTAAATACATAATCCATTAGGAATTTAATCATCGTTGGGTCATCGTGACCTAGAATATCTAATTTTAATAAGTTATCCTCAAATGAGTGATAATCGAAATGGGTGGTTTTCCAATCGGATGTGACATCATCGGCTGGATATTGTATTGGGGTAACGTCAAAGATTTCTTTTTCTTCTGGTACAACCACAATCCCACCAGGGTGTTGACCGCTTGAGCGTTTAACGCCTTCGATGTTTTTGGCTAGTCGTTCTACTTGTGCATTTCTGACGTTGATTTGTTTGTCTTCTAAGAATCCTTTGACATAACCAAAGGCATTTCTTTCCGCAACCGTTTGAATGGTCCCTGCTCTAAATGAGTGGTCTTTGCCCAAGAGTTCTCTGACATAATTGTGGGCATTTGCTTGGTATTCACCGGAGAAGTTTAAGTCAATATCTGGGACTTTATCCCCATTGAAACCTAAGAACGTTTCAAATGGAATATCGTGGCCATCTTTGACTAGGTTTGCCCCACAGTGTGGACAAATATGGTTATCTAAATCATAGCCAGAGTGGATGCCATCGAAGTATGGTTGGAAAGATTTTTCTAAGTCTGTTATGCCATAAGCTTCAATGTCTTCAGGTGTCATCTTGAAGACGGTAAAATCGCCATTAGGACATCTGTAATGTGGTTTTAGAGGGTTTACTTCTGTGATATCCATGAGGGTTGCGACTAAGCTTGACCCAACAGAGCCACGGGAACCAACCAAGTAGCCATCTTCTAGTGATTTCTTGGTTAGTAAGTAAGAGATATAATAAATTGGTCCAAACTCATTTTCAATGATGTTTTTAAGTTCTCTTTCAATGCGTTTTAAAACCATTGGATGTAAGTTTTTACCGTAAAGTGCTTCTGCTTTTGAATAGACCAATCGGTTGATTTCATCTTTAATGGATGTAATCCCTAATTTATCTTTAAAGGCATCGTCTCTTAATGAATAAAGTGCTTTTGGGAATGCTTGAATCGCATCAATCTTGTTGTTCAATTTATTCGTGTTTTTGACGACAATCTCATACGCCAATTCTGTGCCTAAGAATTTGAATTGGTCTAGCATTTCATCTGTGGTCATAAAGTACTGTAGCGGTGCTTCATCGTATCTGGCTAAATCATGGGTGCCCCCACCGACTAATTTCGTTCTGATATAGATGTCTCTATAAATAGCATCTGATTCGTTTAAATAGTGGACATCACCGGTCGCAATCACGATTTTGTTTTCTTCTTTGGCAATTGTAATGATGTCTTTGATCATCGATTGGATGATGATATCGGCATCGACGCCTAAATCTGCTTTAAGATGTCTGTAGGCAATGGGTGGTTGGACTTCGATATAGTCATAAAATGAAATGGCTTTTCTTAAATCTGTTTTACTCTTATTGAGTGCTGCTTCAAAGACCATCCCTTTATAACAACCTGATCCGAATAACAATCCTTCACGATATGTTTCGATGGTTTGTTTTAATAGCCTTGGGCCATCGTAAAAGTGATCGGTTAAGGTATCACTGATGAGTTTAAATAAGTTTTTATAGCCAACTTGATTTTGAACTATCACATTGATGTGGTTGGTAAACCCATGACGCCATGCTTCATTTAAATCAATGGCTTTGTTGATATCTATATGGTTTTCAATGCCTTTTTTGAGTAAATCCGACAGCATTTGAATGAAAATATTGGCGGTTGCCATCGCATCATCGGTTGCTCTATGGTGTTGTTCAAGTTTCACTTTAAAGAGTTTTGCGACTGCTTTTAAGTTATAACGCTTCAAATCTTGGTTATAGAAGTATCTGGCAATGTTTAACGTATCAATCACAGGGAATGTGATATCTTCAATGCCAAGTCGTTTCATATTGGCATAAATGTGGCCAATATCAAATGACGCATTATGGGCGACTAAAACTGAACCTTCTGCAAACGCTAAAAACTTAGGTAGTGCTTCTTTGATGTCTGGTGCACCGATTAAATCTTGGTCCGTAATTGAGGTCAGTGAAGTCGTAAAGTGTGATAACTTTTGACCTGGATTGACGAAGGTTGAGAACTCACCTGAGATTTGCATATTGGTTACTTTAACAGCTGAGATTTCGATGATTTTATCGCGTTCTGAGGATAGACCAGTGGTTTCAATGTCAAAGACGACATACGTGGCTTTTCTTAGATCAATGTCTTGATCACCAAATGCCATTTTGAAGTTCGTTTCATCGACATAATTCAGCTCTGCCCCATAGATTGGTTTAATGGGTTGACCTTTAGTCGCTTTGGCGATATCTGGATACGCATAAAGCCCATCATGGTCTGTAAATGCGATGGCCTTATGTCCCCATTTGATGGCTTGATCTACATAGTCTTTGACATCTGTGATGCCGTCCATATTAGACATTTTAGTATGTAAATGAAACTCAATGCGTTTTTCTTTGGCCGTATCTTTTCGTTCTTTTTTACTGGTTTTTTCAATGAATTCAACGACATTCGCAATGATTAAAACATCTTTTGCAAACGTGTCATATTGCGCTCTACCCATGACTCTTACGATATCATTTTCTTTGTAGTTCAGGGCTGCGTTGATGTCTTCATCTTTGTATAAAAACTGTTTAACGATGATGGCATCATCGTTATCGGCAACGGTCATTTGTAATAAAGATGAGTTTTTTAAGGTTCTTACCTCTGATTTAATGATTGCCCCTTCAATGGCAAACGACAAATCAGAGGTCGTGTTTTGATATTTATCTAACTCATAGTTGTCTTTTGGAATCTCATTGATTGGTGAAATCTTATCTGCTTTATAAACACGTTTAAAGTTCTTTAAAGGTTTTTTGATTTCCTTTTGTTCCCTAGGTGGTTGTGCTTTTAAGGATTCAATCGCCTTGGATTCATCGTTCTTAATCAGATTACTAACCGGTTGAATGTCTTGTTTGACTTCTAAATGGATGTTGGTCAAAATACCGACTTTCTTAAAGGCATCTGTGATGAATGGTAAGTATTTATTGAGATGATTTGAATGCTCATCCACTTCAAGATAAAAAGCATCTTGATCAAAACGACAAGAAAAGTTCTTGAAAATCGATAAACTTGCGCGTTCTTGAATGAGTGCACTTAATACCCAGTGATAGTAACTCATCGCGTCTTTTTGCCAATCTGTATGTTGATTAAACGTGAAAAAATAGTCGATATTTAAGACCACATTTGGGACGGCAAAATAGAGCTTTAATTGTTTAATGAAAATATCTAATGATTTCGCTTCTGGTGCTTGTTCAAATGAGATGTGGAAAGTCCACGTTTTTTTATTGGCATCGACGATGACGTTTCTTAAAGCTGCTTGATTTAATTTTTCGTCCTTAAACGAAGATTGTTTAAGGAATAATTCAAATTTGTCCATGGTTATTCCTCTTTTTTGTCGTGGTCATCCTCTGATTCATCCTCTTTGTCGGATGATTGTTGCTTTGTGTCTCTAACCACAACGATTTTTGACATACGTAATAAACCTCTAAAAGCTATACCCATGTATATATAAGGCATGATGAGCGCAACATAACTTAATAACCCTAAACCGTATAACTCGCCAATTAATACTAAGACGAAGTAACTGGTTAAGGCGTAGGTTGCCATCATGAATCTAAACTTAAACTTCAATTTTTCAGGCCTTAATCCATAGAAAAATGCCATGATTAATGCGAGGGACACATAAAGAATGATGTTTGCACCAACAATAAAGGTTGACCCCGATATGACAAAATATGGTTTTAAATCATTGTAAAAGAGATCTGTCGCTTCACTAAAGACAGCTTGGTCTGCTTCTGATGCCATGTTTAGGTTAATGTTGGTCATGTTTAAATCGTCATAACGATACGTTTTTAATGCCAATGTGTCATAGTAAAACGTGAGACTTTCACGTTCGAAAATGATTTGATAAACCTGTTGAGCTGGTTCACTATTGGTTTTAAATACGATGGTTTGATAGGTAAATGATTCTGTCGCACAAGGCTCTAGTACCCCATTTGTGATTTGACAAGAGATATCTGCTCTAATAAATGCACTGGTCAATTCATCTTTAATGGTTTTAGGCATTTGATTCGATAAGCTTAGGCTTAAGATCATTGGGAAGCTTGCCATTAAAGACAAAAGAGCTATATATAAAAAGATATAACTCAATTTGTCTTTTAAGAAAAATGCTATTTTACTTGGTTGAAAAATCGACACATTTATTCGTTTTAACATAGCTTGACCCCTTTAAAACATTATAACATAGTTATCATTATATGATAGAATACTATTGGTGATTTTATGAATTTGATGACTGACGAAAAACATTATAACACATTAAACAATTACTATCGAACTTATTATCCAAATAAGGTGTTTAAAATTGCCTTAAATGGTGGGTTTACTTGCCCAAATATTGATGGGACAGTTGCCAAAGGTGGCTGCACATTTTGTACGCCTCTTGGGTCCGGTGATTTTGCTGGAAGTAAATATGATCCCTTAAGAAAACAGTTTGATAACATCAAAGAAATGATGCACCTTAAATGGCCAGATAAAGCCAATTATGTGGTTTATTTTCAAGCGAATACGAATACACATGGTCCAATTGAAAAGATTAAAAAATTATTTGATGAAGCCATCACATTGGATGAAAATATCGTGATGATTAGTATTGCAACCAGACCAGATAGCTTGCCTATTGAGGTCTTAGATTATCTATCACTTCTCAACCAAAAAATGCCTGTTCAAGTCGAACTCGGCTTGCAAACCATCCACGAAAGCACCTCTAATTTGATTAACCGTGCCCATGATCTTGCCTGTTTTGATGATGCCGTTAAGGCCTTAAGAGCACGCCACATTGAGGTGGTTGCCCACATCATCAATGGCTTGCCTTATGAAACCAAAGAGATGATGCTAGAAACCGTCAAACACTTAAATACCTTAGACATTCAAGGCATTAAGATTCATATGCTGCATGTCATGGAAAAAACGAAGATGGGATTTGACTATAAGAAAAATCCATTTCCAATATTATCGTTAGAAGAATATGTCGATATCACCGTTGACCAGCTAAGAATTTTAAAACCAACTGTCATAGTACATCGTGTCACCGGGGATGCCCCATCTAAACTGTTAATCGAACCTAAATGGACATTGAAGAAATTTGTTGTTCAAAACGAAATTGATAAGAAAATGCGTTTGTTGAATGCATGGCAGGGTGATTTATATGCGGAATAACTTGATTCAAGATTTTGTTAAAGACTTTTTATCTAAGCATGTAAATCCAGGTGACGTCATGGTGGATGCGACCTTAGGTAATGGGTATGATAGTGAGTACTTGCTTAGCTTAGGTGCGAATATCATTGCCTTTGATATTCAAAGCGCCGCCATAGAACAGACTAAGAAACGATTGGGTGAGTCTGTTAATCTTACGATGCATCATACTTCTTTTATAAACATGTTTGTTCATGTTTCAGACTTTAAAGGCATCATCTTTAATTTGGGTTACCTACCAAATGGCGATAAAAAGATTACAACCAATAAATCAGACACATTACGTATTTTAAATGAGATTGTTCTAAAGATGAACAAGGATAATTTTGTCATCATTACCGCATATCCTGGCCATGAAGCAGGATTGGATGAAGCTCATGCAATTGAAACATTCATTCAAACATTACCGAATGATTATCTAGCTTATACCTATCAAATTAAGAATCGATTTCATGCACCATATGTCATCGTAATTGAAAAAATGAATAAAAAAAACGCGAGTTAGGTATGATATAATCACCTAATTCGCGTTATATTTTAGTATTTATTTGACAACAATATTAACCAGTTTATTTGGGATATAAATGACTTTTACCACGGTAACACCTTCAGTGAATTTAACCACATTTGGTGCTTTTAGGGCTAAGTCTTTTACGACTGCTTCTTTTTCATCTGGTTTGACTTGAACGCGGTCTCTTAGTTTACCGTTGACTTGAACAACCACTTCAATTTCATCTAAGACTAACTTAGATTCATCAAAACTTGGCCATTCTTGGTAAGTAATGGAATCTTTTTTATTAAAGACCGTTTGATATAACTCTTCTGTAATGTGTGGGGCAATTGGATTCAGCATCTTTAAGAATCCAATGGCTTGTGTTTTAGAGAAGGTTTTTTTCTTATACACATCATTCACGAAAATCATCATTTGCGCGATGGCTGTATTAAAGGCTTGTTTGTCATAATCTTCCGTTACTTTTTTAACGGTTTGATGATAGGTAAAATCTAGTTCGGATACGTCATCTTCAATTGGGAAATAATACATGCGCCATACACGGTCTAAGAAACGCTTAGACCCATCAATGGCTTCTGTATTCCATGGTTTGTCCGCTTCAAGCGGTCCCATGAACATTTCATAAAGTCTTAGGGTATCTGCACCATAGGCTTCAATGACTTCATCTGGATTGACGACATTGCCTTTTGATTTACTCATCTTTTGGTTGTCTGACCCTAAAATCATCCCTTGATTTAATAGTTTCATGAATGGTTCTTTAGAAGATACTAATCCTAAATCGTATAAGAATTTATGCCAGAATCTTGAGTATAACAAGTGACCGACGGCATGTTCTGCCCCACCAATATATAAATCAACTGGTAGCCATTTGTCTAATTCCGCTTTCGCTTCTTTTGTGTTCAGTGGGATAAATCCAACCAATGTTTTTAAGACATACCCAATATAATACCAGCTAGACCCAGCCAATTGAGGCATGGTGTTGGTTTCTCTTCTATATGTTTTGCCGTCCTTTTGGATATTGACCCATTCGTATAAATTTGCTAGTGGTGATTCACCTGTACCACTAGGTTTGATATTGATCATCTTAGGTAATTCTAGTGGTAATTCAGATTCATCTAAGGCGATGACTTGGTCTGTTTCATCAAACATCACTGGGAATGGTTCACCCCAATAACGTTGACGAGAAAATACCCAGTCTCTTAAACGATAAGTCACTTGTTTTTGACCTAAACTGATTTGTTCTAGGTGATCGACAATAACTTGTTTTGCTTGTTCATTATAAAGTCCATCGATTAATTCTGAGTTAATGTGAGGTGCATCGCCTGTAAAACAACCTGTTTCATCTGATTCTAATACACGGATGATGTCAAGATCGTGTTTTAAGGCAAACTCGTAATCACGCTCATCGTGTGCAGGTACAGCCATGACTGCGCCTGTACCATAAGATGCTAATACATAATCCGCAATCCAAATTGGGACCTTCTTATTGTTGATTGGATTAATCGCGAATGCACCAGTGAATACACCGGATTTATCTTTGTTTAAATCGCCTCTGTCTAGGTCTGTCTTTTGTTTGGTTTGTTCGATATATGCTTTAACAGATTCTAATTCATCTGCTGTGGTGATATCTAGTACTAATGGATGTTCAGGTGCTAATACAGCATAAGTTGCCCCATAAAGGGTATCAGGTCTGGTTGTAAAGACATCAAATGTGTGTTCATTTTGATGGACCTTAAACGTGATTTTAGCCCCAACTGATTTGCCAATCCAGTTTCTTTGCATCTCTTTGATGTGTTCTGGCCAATCAAGTAAGTCTAAGTCTTCTAGTAATCTATCTGCAAATTTTGTAATCTTTAACACCCATTGTTTCATGGCTTTCTTAGTGACAGGATAATGGCCTCTTTCAGATACCATCATACCTTCTCTAATTTCGATTTCATCATTTGCTAGTACAGTACCTAAACCTTCACACCAGTTAACTTCAACGTCTTTTCTTTCTGCGAAGCCATGTTCTAATAGCTTTACAAAAATCCATTGTGTCCACTTGTAGTAGTCGCTATCTGCGGTTGCAAACTCTCTGTCCCAGTCAATACCGATTCCGGCTTCTCTGACTTGACGTTTAAAGTTTTGAATGTTTTTATAGGTGAAATCTCTTGGGTCATTACCTGTTTGCAGTGCATATTGTTCTGCAGGTAATCCAAACGCATCCCAACCCATTGGGTGCATGACGTTAAAGCCTTGCATGCGTTTAAAACGACTCATGATATCGGTCGCTGTGTAAGATTCTATATGTCCAACGTGTAAACCTTGTGCCGAAGGGTAAGGAAACATGTTTAATACATAATAAGTTGGTTTAATTTGATCTCGTTCTGTTCTAAAGGTTTTGTGTTCTAACCAATAGTTTTGCCACTTTTTCTCAATGGCTGTAAAATTATATTCCATAGCATCACTTCCTTCTTTCCATTATAATGCAAATCGATGATTTTTGAAACAAAAAGTCATTAAAAAAGCACGATTGCTCGTGCATTTTCTAATTTTTAATTAGTGAGACATTTTTTGTTTTGCGATATCTGCTTTGATTTCGCCTGCTTTGGTTAAAGCAACCTTCGTAATGAGTGGTCCTACCAGTTCATAGACGAATGTAGCAGATATCGCAAAACAAAAAGTCATTAAAAAAGCACGATTGCTCGTGCATTTTCTAATTTTTAATTAGTGAGACATTTTTTGTTTTGCGATATCTGCTTTGATTTCGCCTGCTTTGGTTAAAGCAACCTTCGTAATGAGTGGTCCTACC
>CAKMJY010000133.1 GCA_927433595.1 uncultured Acholeplasmatales bacterium
CATACAGTTCACAGATTTTAAGCTTCTCTTCATAACTTAATCGTTTGTTTTTTCTCAAAATAAAATACCTCCAAGTATTAACAGTAATAATATATTTTTCTTTATATTATTTCCTGTGTCTACTTTAGAGGTATCATATCAAAATCTAAATTGACCTTTGTTTTTGCCTTTACCTTTTTTAATTTTTTGTTTAGGCATTAATTTGCTTGGATTGTTTTGTAAGCCAGTTAAATCTTTTTCACTCATCTTACTCATTTGTTTTGCCATTTGTTTTTGTTGGTCCAGTGCTTGTCTTAAACGGTTTAAGTCTGAGACTTGCATCCCTGCACCTCTGGCAATACGGGTTCTTCTTCTGGATGAGTCATCGACTAGCTTTGGATTTTTTCTTTCTTCAGCTGTCATCGAATGAATTAAAACAGACATTTTTTCAAATTCTCTGTCATCGACATTATTGAGGGCATCTTTGTATTTTGAGACACCAGGCATGAACGCAAGAATCTTTGAGATGGATCCCATTTTTTTAATCATTTTAAATTGTTTTAAGAGGTCATTATAGTTATAATTTCCACTCATCAGTTTTTCCATCATCCCCATGGCTTCATCTTCATCGATGTTTTGGGTAGCAGATTCAATTAGGGTAAGCATATCGCCCATGCCTAAGATTCTGCTTGCCATTCTTTCTGGATGAAAAACTTCGAATGCATCCATTTTTTCACCATTTGAGGCGAACTTAATTGGAATTTGTGAAATTTCTCTAATCGATAATGCAGCACCACCTCTGGTATCGCCATCTAGTTTGGTGATGATGGCACCTGTGGTATTTAATTGTTCATGAAAGCTTTGGGCAACGCTTGCGGCGACTTGTCCAGTCATCGCATCAACGGTTAATAAGATTTCATCTGGTTTGGCAATCTCTTTGACATCGATTAACTCTTGCATCATCTCTTTGTCGATATTTAAACGACCAGCTGTATCGATGATGACGACATCAAAATCATGTTCTTTTGCGTATTTTAGACCATTTTTAACAATGGTTTGAGCTTTGATTAACCCTTCTTGATAGACTTCGATATCGAGTTGTTTCCCGAGGGTAACCAATTGGTCAATCGCGGCTGGTCTATAGATATCTGCTGCAATGAACATAACTTTTTTCTTTTCAGTCTTGCGAATAAATGCACCCATTTTACCAATGGCTGTGGTTTTACCTGACCCTTGTAGACCAACGGTCATGATGGTGGTCATGCCATTTATCTTGTAGGCAATACCAGCTGTTTCATCCCCCATGACACGTTTTAATTCATCAAAGACCACTTTGACGACTTGTTGACCAGGGTTTAATCCAGATAGTATTTTTTGACCTAATGCTTTTTCTTTAACGTTATTCGTGAATTGACGAATGACTTTTAGATTGACGTCTGCTTCTAGTAGCGACAATCTCACTTCACGCATCATTTCATCGATATCGGTCTCATTTAGTTTTCCTTTACCTGTGATGCGTCTCATCGCCATCTGTAGGCGACTGCTTAAACTATCAAATGCCATTACTGATCATCCATTTCTTTTAGTTTTAATAAGATTGATTCATCTTTGGTTTTTATATAGGTGTCTAGTAGGGATTGTCTTATAGATCTTCTTTCAAACAGTTTCAATTTAGATTCATAGTCATCTAAATGCTCGTTTGTTTTTTTCAGTTGATCGAATACAGCATTTCTACTGACATCATAGTAACTTGCGATTTCCGCAAATGAGTAATCATTGACGTAATACGCTTCAAAATAACTTTGTTGCTTATCGGTTAATAAGTCCTTATAAAGCTGATAAAGTTGATTCAAGCGTTCGTTTTTCTCTAAGGCATCCATTATTTATCACCAAAGAAGTCGGAAAATAAACCATAGATATAATCTTCAATATCAAATAACACCAAGTCTTCGATTTTCTCACCAAGACCGATGTATTTAATTGGTAATTTATATAAATGTCTGATGGCTAATACAATGCCACCTTTAGCGGACCCATCTAATTTGGTTAGAATTACCCCAGTGACTTGGGTCGATTCATTGAATATTTCAGCTTGTTTTAAACCATTTTGTCCAGTGGTTGCATCCATGACCAATAACGTTTCTTTTGGACCACCTGGGATTTCCTTTTCAATAACACGTCTCATCTTAGACAGTTCAGACATTAAATTGGTTTTATTTTGTAGGCGACCTGCTGTGTCACATAAGACCACATCATAGCCTTCTTTTTTAGCTTTTTGCATGGCATCAAACATCACGGATGATGGGTCAGCACCAGCTTCTTTTGCAAAAAAATCGACTTTTGCCCTTTCTGCCCAAACGTGCAGTTGTTCAATCGCACCAGCTCTAAAGGTATCGCCTGCAACGACCATGACCTTTTTACCTTCATGTTTTAGTTGATAAGCGAGTTTACCAATGGAGGTTGTTTTACCAACACCATTCACACCAACAAATAAATAGACGTTGGTATCACCATCGACATAATCTAGGTCTGCAATCACAACTTCATTTTGTAAGTATAAGTTGAACATTTCATCGACGATGATTTCTTCTAACTCTTTTGGATTTTCAATTTGCTTGGTCTTGATTTCTTTTCTTAAGGTATCGATGAAGTCAAGCACGGTTTCTACACCGATATCTGCTTGAATGAATATTTCTTCTAGTTCAATGAAGAAATCTTCATCAATTTTATCGTTTTTAGCTAATAATTGACGTAAACTACCGAGCGACTCACGTGACTTTAATAGCCCTAATTTGTATTTTTCATTTTTCTTTTTTGTAAATAGATTTTTAAAGAATCCCATAGGCTCAACTCCTAAAAATAATTATAACATATTATCGTGTTTCTTTAAGCCCTGAATTCAAAAAAAGCCACACGAGGTGGCATTTTTTCAATTACTTAAGATTTGATTCTAAAAATTCAAATAGTTGGTCATAGTTTGGGTGTAAACTCATTTCATCTAGATATTCTAGGTAGATGACTTTTCTATTTTCATCAAGGACAAAGACACTTCTTGCGAGTAATCGTAGTTCTTTGATTAATACACCGTACTTTAAGGCGAAATCTAGGTCTCTGTGGTCTGATAATGTCACGATATTGTCTAAGCCTTCTGACCCACAGTAACGTGCTTGTGCAAATGGTAAGTCATTGGAAATGGTCAAGACGACTGCATTTTTAAATGACGCGAGTTTTTCATTGATAGTTCTGGTTTGTAAGGAGCACACCGATGTATCTAATGACGGAACGACATTTAAAATGACGTATTTTTGATCAAAGTCCTTTAAGCCTTTCTCTTCTAAACTTCTATTGATTGCGGTAAAATCTGGTGCTAAATCACCTTTTGATAATGGATTGCCTAATACTGTAATGGGTTTTTGTTTAAATGTTTTCATATATGATACCTCCTAAACCTTATTATATCGGTAATCCGTTTGAGACTCAAAAGAAACGCAAAAAAAAGCTGACGTTTGGTGTAATTAGTTGATAGTATACTGACTTAATCTCTTTTAATAGCGCTTATGAGCATTTGATAAAAACAAAAATAATGATCAAGAAAAAATGTTATAATATAGATGCCAAACAATTCTAATAAGGAACTACA